>CAZPLZ010000031.1:0-22057 GCA_964587525.1 uncultured bacterium
CAGGCCGGGATCCGCCACGTAATGTATTCGCAGTCAGGAGGCTTTACCATGCACGCGGAGTATCACATCTTCAATTTCGATCAAGGGGCTGCTGGACGGTGGCGGACCTTCTGGACCACCCGTGCGAGGAGGGTGGTGAAGAGCTTCGGCGACAAATTTCTGTGCTATGCCATCGAGAGGGAACCGTCCCGACGCCTGCCGCAAAGCCACTCAACGCTGCCGGGTCTGGACGAGCAGTGGATGGGCGAGATTGATCGCGACATCCAGCATGCCGAGCAACAAGGTACGGTGGAAGTTGAGCTGCCCGCGATCGCCGCCCGATACCGCGCCGTGGCTGAACGGACGAATTCAGCCTGCGCCTGGGAACGCGTTGGGGTTTCCTTTCTCAGAATGGGTAAGCCCACCGAAGCACGGAGCGCACTGGTGAAGGCTGAGCGGCTGGGGCGGCAGACGGCTATCACCTATGCCGCCCTGGGGGTGCTCGATGCCCAGGAGGGACACCTGGGCTCTGCGGTGAGATACTTCCGCCGTTCACTGAGACACGGTCCAGGCCTTGAGGAGACGCGACGTAATCTGGTTCATGTGCTCTGGCAGCTCGGAAACCGGGAAACGGCTGTCGGGGTGCTCCGGGAGGGCCTGAGGCTGAATCCTGCGTCAGCAGAGCTAAGGCAGTTGTGGGTCGAGATCACGAACCAGGCCACCTCGCCGTCTCCGCTGCCGTGATAAAATACCCACTCCATGAGCGAGCAACCGGTGGTCACCGATCTCCCTTCACTCCCACCCTCTCCCATAACTGAGAGAGAGGGTGAGGGGAAGACAGGTGGGTCCGCCATCATCAAAGCCTGCGGCAGCCAAGTGAAGGTGGTCGAGGGCGAGACCCTGCGGCTGGAGAAGCTGGTTGGCGAACCGGGGACTGAAGTCATCTTCCCGAACGTCCTGCTGCTGGCGAGGGGTGATACGGTTGAGGTGGGCAACCCGCACGTGTCCGGCGCCCGGGTGGTGGCGGAGATTGTGAAGCACGCCCGCGGGAAAAAACTGAGGATCTATCGGTTCAAGCGCAAGAAGGGATACCAGCGCACCCTTGGGCACCGGCAGAATTACACGTTCGTCAAGATCAAAAGCATCGTGGCAGGGTGAGCAGGAGGAGAATCTATGGCAGGTAAAAAAGGACAAGGCAGCACGCAAAACGGCCGGAACAGCCCGGGTCAGCGCCTGGGCGTCAAGTGTTTTGGGGGTGAGCAGGTGACCGAAGGTGCGATTCTCGTACGGCAGCGCGGCACCCCCTGGACTCCAGGTATGGGCGTTGGCATCGGCAAGGACGATACCCTGTTCGCCTTGCAGGATGGGGTCGTAAAGTTCGGCCGCTCCCGCGGGCGCACCATCGTCAACATCGTTTCTCAGTAACGTACAAGCGTGGAGGTCCACGCTCACGATGTCCTGATCATCGGCGGGGGAGCCGCTGGGCTCCGCGCCGCCATTGCCGCCGTACAAACCGATCCGAAGCTGTCTGTCGCTCTGATCTCCAAGGTCTATCCCATGCGCAGCCACACCGTATCCGCCGAGGGTGGGGCAGCGGCGGTCTTGCGCGAGTACGACAGCCTGGACAGCCACGCCTACGACACCATCAAGGGCAGCGACTTCCTCGCCGATCAGGATGCGGTTGAGCAGTTCGTGGCCGAGGCCCCCCACGAGATGATCCAGCTCGAGCACTGGGGCTGTCCCTTCAGCCGGGACCCGGATGGACGCATCGCGGTGCGCGCGTTCGGGGGCATGAGCGTCAAGCGCACACTGTACGCCTCGGACAAGATCGGGTTTCACATGTTGCACGCGCTCTTCCAGACGTCTCTCAAGTTCAGCTCGATTCAACGGTATGACGAGTGGTTTGTGACCAAGCTGATCCTCGACGATGGCCGCGTCGCGGGTGTGGCGGTGATGGAGGTGCGGTCGGGCGTTGTGCACGCGGTCATGGGAAAAGCCGTGATCCTGGCGACCGGAGGTGCCGGGCGGATCTTCGCGTTCACCACCAACGGGTTCATCAAGACCGGTGATGGCATGGTGCTGGCGTACCACGCGGGTGCCCCGCTCAAGGACATGGAATTCGTGCAATATCACCCGACGGGCCTGCCGGGCACCGGCATCCTCATGACCGAAGCGTCGCGCGGCGAGGGTGGGTACCTCATCAACAAGGATGGGGAACGCTTCCTTCAGCGCTACATTCCCAACAGAATGGAGATGGGCCCGCGCGACATACTCTCGCGCGCCATGATGAAAGAGTTCGAGGCGGGCCGCGCCTTCGAAGGCCCCTATGGGCAGTATGTCCATCTTGACTTAAGGCACTTGGGCGAGGAGACGATCAATAAAAAGCTGCCGTTCGTGCGCGAGCTGTCCCGCAAGTACCTCGGGATCGACCCGGTGTACGAGCTGATTCCAGTTCGCCCGGTGGTGCATTACATGATGGGCGGTGTCCACACGGATGCTCATGGGAGGACCCCGGTGCCAGGGCTGTACGCGGCTGGCGAGTGCGCGTGCGTGTCCATGAACGGGGCCAACCGGCTGGGCTCCAACTCACTCACGGAGTGCATGGTTTTCGGGGCGCGCGCCGGGCAGGAAGCTGCCCGGCATGCTGCCACCGCCCCCGCGCTCAACCGCAGCCTGGTGGAAGCGCAGGCGGCGGATGAAGCGCGCCGGATCGATGAGACCTTCATCAAACGGACGGGTGACGGGGAACGTGTGGCGGCGATCCGCACGGAGCTTCAACAGACCATGGAGAAGGGCTGCGGGGTGTACCGCGAGGAGCGCCGCATTAATGAGTGCGTCGGGGCTCTTGCGAAGCTGCGCGAGCGGTTTGCGCGGGTCAGGCTGGATGATCGGCACTTAACGTTCAACACCGATCTCACCGGCGCGCTGGAGCTGGAGTGCATGATCGAGGTGGCTCAAGCGGTGGCGCAGGGCGCGCTGGCGCGGCAGGAGTCGCGCGGTTCGCATACCCGGATAGACTTTCCCGACCGGGACGATGAGAAATTCTTAAAGCACACGCTGACCTATCACAGCCCGGGCGGGCCGAAGCTGGATTACGCACCCGTGACCATCACCCGGTGGAAGCCAGAGGAGCGAAAATACTGACATGAGCGAAAAGATGATTACCTTGACCCTGACGCGGTACCGCCCCGAGATAGAATCCGAGCCTACGACGCAGTCTTACGAAATCCCGTATCACGAAGACATGGTGGTGCTGGATGCGCTCAACTACATCAAAGATCACGTGGACGCTTCGGTGTCCTACCGGTGGTCCTGCCGGATGGGCGTGTGCGGGAGCTGCGGCATGAACGTGAACGGCACGCCGAAGCTCACCTGTGCGACGTTTGTGAAAGAGTACGGGGCGAGGGAGATCAAAGTGGAGCCGCTGGCCAACTTCCCGGTCATCCGGGATCTTGTGGTGGATATGACTGACTTCATGACGAAGCTTGTGGACGTGAAGCCCTGGCTGATCCGGAAGGAGGAGCAGCCGCTGGAGCAGGGGGAATACCGGCAGAGCCCGGAGGAGCTGGAGCGGTACGAGCAGTTTGGCATGTGCATCAACTGCATGCTGTGCTACGCGGCCTGCCCGGTCTACGGCATGCAGTCCGCCTTCGTCGGGCCGGCGGCGCTCGCGCTGGCGCAGCGGTACAACCTGGATTCCCGGGACCAGGGGAGCGAGGAGCGCAAGCCGGTCGTGGCGAGCGAGGAAGGGATCTGGGAGTGCACGTTCGTGGGCGAGTGCACGGTCGTGTGCCCCAAAGGCGTGGATCCGGCCGCGGCGATCCAGCGCGCCAAGGTCCAGACCGTGACGGACTACTGGAAGTCGATCCTCATGCCCTGGGCGAAGAAGTAGCCATGCCTCCCGGCGTCAGGGCCTATCCGTACCGCGTTCCAGTCACCTGGTGGCTGAGGAACCGCCGCTACTTTTTATTTATGATGCGAGAGCTGTCCGCGGTATTTGTGGCGCTCTTTCTCCTGGGTGTGCTTATTCACCTCCAGGCCCTGGCCAGTCACCCCGCTGCCTATGACCGGTGCTTGGAGTGGTTCGCCCGGCCAGGGGTGGTTGCGTTCCATGTGGTGGCGTTCGCCTTTGCCGTGTTGCACACGGTGACCTGGTTTCAGGCTGGGGCGGTGATCATGCCGGTTCGGATCAAGGGCAAGCCCGTGCCCACATCGCTCCTGGTGGGGGGGAACATCGCCGCGTGGTTGGGGTTGTCGGCGGCGTTGGCGTACGTCTTCTTGAGAATGTAGCTGATGATGCACCAGCCAAGCCGCTCCGAGCCGGTCCTCTGGTCGCTGTTCAGCGCCGGCGGTGTGGTGGCGGCCTTCTTCGCGCCGGTCCTGATCCTGCTGCTGGGCATCGCCGTGCCGCTGGGGTGGGTGCCGGCTGAGACAGTCGCGTATGACCGCATGTTCACCTTGCTGCAACACCCGCTCATCAAGCTCGGTGTCTTGATCGTGATCGCCCTTCCGCTCTTTCACTGGGCTCACCGGTTCCGGTTCGTGCTGTACGATCTTGGTGTGAAGGTTCCGCGCGCGCCGGTGGCCGTTCTCTGTTACGGCGCTGCCATCGTCGGCACGCTGTACGCTTTCTGGGTCCTGCTCCGGATCGCCTGAAGTTTCCGCCTCACGCCGGCCTCTGTGAACGTTGCCGGCACACCCGCTTGATTGTCAGCGCCCGGGGATCCACATTCGTGCAGTGCGGGCTCTCGGCCACCGACCCCACATTTCCCAAATACCCTCATCTGCCTGTGCTGAATTGCTCTGGGTACCAGCCCCCCAAAATTCCCTCTCCCCCCGAAGGGGGGAGAGGGTAGGGTGAGGGGGTTGCTATAGGGAACCCTCAACCTGCTTGACGTGGTTATAACCTATAATCAAGGTACCCTCTCCCCCCTTCGGGGGGGTTAGAGTGAGGGGGGTATAATAAACCCTAGGAGGCTAAACCATGACAGATCTAAAGATTTTGGCGTACCTGAAGCCGTCCTGCGGCTGGAGTCAAGGCGTGCGGGCGATCTTCAAGAAGTACGGGTTCGCGTACGAAGACAAGGACATCATCAATGACCAGAACAACTACCGCGAGATGGTGGAAAAGAGCGGGCAGCCGCTCTCCCCGTGCGTGGAGATCAACGGCCAGATGCTGGCAGACGTGAGCGGGGACGAGGTCGAGGCCTGGCTGCTGTCGAAGGGGCTGATCAAGAAGAGCGAGGCCCCGGCCGAGGTTCCCACGAACGCCGCTTGCGCCACCCACGATCCGGATCCCTCAGAGCTGATCCAGATCGAGGAGAAGCGCTGAAGGCCTCTCCCCCCCTCAGCCCTCCTTGATGCCCGGCCGGGTCATGGCCGTCAGATCTAGCAAGGCGTCCAACTCTTTTTCCGGGATCAGATTTTTCGCCAGCACGATCTCGCGCACGGTCTTCCCGGTGCGGTGCGCCTCCTGCGCCAGCGCCGCCGCTTCCTTGTAGCCGAGCTTCGGCACCAGCGCGGTCACCGGCATCAGGCTGTTCTCCACCAGGCTGCGGCAGCGTTCCCGGTTCGCCACGATGCCCTTCACACACCGCTCATTGAACGTGCGGCAAGCTGCTGACAGGATGGCGATAGACTCAAGAAGATTGTGCACCATGAGCGGCATCATCACGTTCAGGTCGAGCTGACCAAAGGCGCCACCGAGTGTGACCGCCGCGTCGTTCCCGATCACCTGCGCTCCGACCTGGATCATCATCTCCGGCATCACTGGGTTGACCTTCCCGGGCATGATGGAGCTGCCGGGCTGCAATTCGGGAATGGCGATCTCGGCGATGCCGGTGCGCGGCCCGCAGGAGAGCAGCCGGATATCCGAAGCGATCTTAATCAGGCTGACCGCCACGGTCTTGAGGGCGCCGGAGGCCTCCACCAGGGCGTCGCGGGAGCCCATGGCCTCGAACAGATTCTCGGCAAGCCGCACCTGCGCCCTGGTGGAGATGGCCAGCGTCGCGCACATCCGGTTACCGAAATCAGCAGGGGCGTTCAGACCGGTCCCCAGCGCCGTGCCACCAATCGGCAGCTCCAGCAGATGGCCACGGGTTGAGGCAATCCGGGCGATGCCGTGGCGCATCTGGGAGGCGTAGCCAGAGAACTCCTGCCCCAGCATGACGGGGACAGCGTCCTGCAGATGGGTGCGACCGGTTTTGAGGATACTTTTGAACTCCTCCGCTTTTTTCTCCAGGCCCTGGGCGAGCATCTCAAGGGCTGGCAGCAGGTCGTGATTGAGCGCGTCCAGGGCGGCCAGGTGGATGGCGGTGGGGATCACATCGTTCGAAGACTGGCACTTGTTGACCTCATCGTTTGGCCGGATCGGTTTCCGGTCACCTTTCTTGCCGCCAAGCAGCTCGTTAGCCCGGCTGGCGATCACTTCGTTGGCGTTCATGTTGGTGGAGGTGCCGGAGCCGGTCTGGAAGATGTCCAGCACGAACTCGCTATCCCATTTCCCCTCGGCGACCTCTTCAGCGGCCTTGATGATGACGCCGGTGACCTCAGGCTTCAGGAGGCCTAGCTCCTGATTGACCTGCGCGGCCGCACCTTTGACCAGCGCCAGCGCGCGGATGAACCGCCGAGGAAAGCGCAGGCCGGAGATGGGGAAGTTCTCGACCGCCCGCTGGGTCTGCGCACCGTAGTGCGCATCCGAGGGCACCTTGACCTCGCCCATCGTGTCGGTTTCGCTCCGAAATTCAGCCATAATGCATCTTTATGATACTCCCAGATAGACTTGCGGCCAGCAAGCGGTTAAACTAATCGGCAACGAGAGGGGGTGACATATGGATTTCACTCAAGAGGAAATTGCCAACCTGCGCCTGGTGCTGAAAAAGGTTGCTTTTTTAGAACCTCTTACCCTCGAAGCCCTTGATCCACTTCTCGACGGGCTGCAGAAGCGGTCCTTCAAGCGCGGCGAGGTCATCATCAAGCAGGGGGAACAGGGAGAGAATTTTTACCTTATCTCCAAAGGTACGCTGGGAGTGTACAAGGAGAAATTTTTTGGCCTTTCCAAAACCAGGATTGCCACCTTGAGGCGGGACCAGCAAGCGTTTTTTGGAGAGATGGCGCTCCTGAAGAACGCCCGGCGTAGCGCCTCCGTGATCGCCGATGAGGACGGCGAGCTCTACTTTCTCTCCCGCAGCGTGTTCAGCAACATCCTCCTCAAAAATCCGGCCATCGCCAGGCTGATCAAGCAAACCGCCGCCGCCCGGCAGGCCGAGAATCTTGCCGAGGGTTCAAGCTAACCTGTGCGGCTGAAGAATATTTTGGCCATGAATCTGAACAGGTGGTGGCTTTCGGCCCTTTTGCTGTGCCCGGTTAGCGTCGCTATCGCAGAGTTAGCGCCTTGCATAGCATGGAATGTGCCGTTTGACAGCGGGTTCATTGACCAAGCCCGGGATATTGCGGTGGATGCATTTGGGAACGTGTACGTGACGGGGTATTCGTTTAACGGCACAACCAATGACTTTCGCACGATCAAGTACGACGCGACGAATGGGACAGAGTTGTGGAATTTTCCGTACAACAGCGGGTTCAACGATGATGCTACTGCTATTGCAGTGGATGGCAATGGGAACGTGTACGTAACGGGGTCTTCGGGTAACAGTCCAGCCACTGACATTCGCACGATCAAGTACGACACGAACGGCGTGGTTGTGTGGAATGTGCCGTTTGACAGCGGGTTCTCTGATTACGCCAATGGTATCGCGGTGGATGGTTTTGGGAACGTGTACGTGACGGGGAAGTCTAACGGCACAGTCGATGACTTTCGCACGATCAAGTACGACGCAACGAACGGGACGGAGTTGTGGAATGTGGTGTTTGACACCGGGTTCCCTGATGCCGCCCTTGGTATTGCGGTGGATGGAGTTGGGAATGTGTACGTAGCGGGGTATTCGACTAATGGCACAACCACCACTGACTTTCGCACGATCAAGTATGACGCAACGAATGGGGCGGAGTTGTGGAATGTGACGTTTGACAACGGGGACTATGATCAGGCTTGGGATATTGCAGTGGATGGCACTGGGAATGTGTATGTGACGGGGTGGTCTGTCAGCACAAACTCTGACTTTCGCACGATCAAGTATGACGCGACGAACGGGATGGAGTTGTGGAATGTGCCGTTTGACAGTGGGTTCGCTGATTACGCCGATGGTATTGCGGTGGATGGTTTTGGGAACGTGTACGTGACGGGGAAGTCGTCTAACGGCACAAGCGATGACTTTCGTACGATCAAGTACGACGCGAGCGGGGTGGTTGTGTGGAATGTGCTGTTTGACAGCGGGTTCGCTGATTACGGCCGTGGTGTTGCAGTGGATGACACTGGGAACGTGTACGTAACGGGGTATTCGTCTAACGGCACAACCAATGACTTTCGCACGATCAAGTATTCACCCTCGCCAGCGATGACAGTGAGGAAGAACCAAATCCCGGCCAACCCAGGGATAGGCGAGCCGATAACGTACCACATTGTGCTGACGAATACGGGGAGTGCGGCGATCGAAAGCGTGACGGTGGTGGATACGGTGTCGCCAGTGATCGTTGGGGTGATGACGGAGCCCTTGCCCACAAGTGTGACGTGGGTGCCGGGCGGCGGGACGCAGTATGTGTGGTCCACGAGCGCTCCACTGCTCATGCCACCGGGGATGGCCTTCACGATCACGATCACGGGCACGGTGGGTGTGGTCACGGTCCCGACCACCGTGAGCAATACGGCTTATCTCAGTGCATCCAGCGTGTGCAGCACGACGGGGATGTTCACGAATGCGGTCGGATTTGCCGTGTCGCCCGAGGTTACGCTGGAGGCCAGCCTGGCGCTGGCGCCGGCGGGGATTGTGAATCAGGGGCAGACCGTCACGGCGGCCCTGACGGTGGCCAACACGGGCCAAGCGGGTGCCAGTGTGACGGTCTCGTACAGCGAGACAGAATCGGACCCGCTCCTGCTGGGAGGCGCCTCGCCACCGTCGCCCCTTGGACCATTCTTGCTGGCGGGCGGGACGAGCCAGACCGTGACCTGGACGTACCCGACGGGCGCGTGCGGGACCGGGAGCGTGGAGGCGAATGTGACGGGCGTTGAGGTGGCGACCGTGCTGTCCAGTGTGGGGCTGATGGTGGCGGGACCACCAGCCAGCGTGGTGGTCTCGGCCAGCACGGCCGAAACGCGTGTGGGCGGGTCGGTGAGCCTCACGATCGAAGTGCGGGATAACTGTCCGTCGGGTCCCATCCCGGTGCCAAATGCGACGGTGAACCTGGTGGTGGAGCAGGGAGGGGGGCGCGTGGTCCCGGAAACCGGGACCACTGATGGCAGCGGGAAGCTGGTGGCGACCCTGTACCTGGGGAATGAGCCGGGGATGAACCTGGTGCACGTGTATGTGTCCGGCGGCACCAATCCTGACGGAACCGCGATGGTGAAAGGGACTACGCCGTCGAAAGCGACGCTGTATTTGTCGAAGAACTCATTTGATCCGAGGAAAGAGCAGGTGGAGGTGCAGGTGATAGTGCCGTCCCCGGGCCAGGTATCCGTGCGTGTGTTCAACGTTGCCGGCGAACTGGTGCGGGACATGAAACTGGGCGTGGGGCCCGGCGTGAATGTGCTGGGATGGGACGGCCACAATCAGCGGGGCGAGTTCGTCGCCAACGGGGTGTACCTGATCCAAGTCGTGTCCGGCAGAGATGTCACCACCAAACGCGTCATCGTCTTGAAGCGCTGACCAGGGCCAATATAATAAACACGCGATGGAATTTACCCAAGAGGAAATTGTAAACCTGGGCCAGGTGCTGAGAAAGGTTTCTTTTTTAGAACACCTCACGCTCGAAGATATTGACCCGTTCCTCGACGGGCTTCAGAAGCGACCCTTCAAGCGCGGCGAAGTCATAATCCGACAGGGGAAACGAGGGGAGAATTTTTACATCGTCTCCAGGGGCACGCTGGGGGTGTACAAGAAGACGTTCTTCGGCTTTTCCAAAGACCGAATAGCCACCTTGAGGCGGGACGCCCAGGCGTTCTTTGGGGAGATGGCACTTCTGGGAAATTCCAGGCGCAGCGCCAGCGTGATCGGCGAGGAGGACGGGGAACTCTACTTCCTCTCCCGCCGCGTGTTCAGCAACATCCTTCTCAAAAGTCCGGCCATCGCCAAGCTGATCAAGCAGACGGCCGCCGCGCGGCAGGCCGAGAATCTTGCCGAGGGTTCTAGTAACTAATACAGCAAGGTTGCGCCATAAAGCGACTTCCGTTTGCCAAAACCTTGCTTGTAAGGTCTTCCCCCTTTCTTGCTAGCAGTGGACCGCTAATTTTTGAGGGATAAAAACTCAGGAAAAGGTTGGGTCTTAAACCAGCAGGAGGCCGAGTTCCTGGCAGCGCCGGGAAATTTCTGAGTCCTTCGCATCACGAGCATTCTATCCCGAGTTTGTGACGGACGACACGTGGAATTTGTGACAGCCGACACCTCGTATTTGTAACCGCTGACACACTGAATTTGTAACGGCTGACACCGATGTGAAGTCGGTGAGGGCGTTAGGGTGATAACTGAGATGAGACCAAGAACGGGTCACCCGAAGTTGATGTGGTTATCACGATCGATCTGGTCCGTGGCCGCGTTGGTTATCCTGTTGGGTCCCACCGTTTCCTACGCACAGTTTGACCACGTGCCTTCCTGGGCGAAGGTGATCACTTGGAAGGGCAAGCGCGTTCGGGTGGCCAAAGGTCAAATCATTCTCAAGTTCAAGAAGGGAATTCCCAAAGCCGCGCGGGGGCCTCGACTGGCGCAGCTCAGAGTGAGTCCACTCCAGTATTTGAAACTCATCGACGCGCACGTTGTCCAGGTATCTGGCGGGGAATCCCTTGAGGCGGCTCTGAAGAGGCTGGCCGCGGCGCCGGCTCTTAAGTGGGCCGAACCCAATTTCGTCGTGGAGGCGTCCGTTTTTCCCTCTCCCAATGACCCGTACTACCAGGGTGTGCCTACCCCGCAGCAGTTTTACCACGAGCAGACCGAGATCGACCGCGCCTGGAACGATCCGAATAACGTCGTCGGCTCGAAGGGCGGCGTTTCGCAGGTCATCGCCGTCCTGGATAGCGGGATCGAGTACGATCACGGGGATTTCAATTTTGGCGGCACCGACTCGCGCATTTTGACTTCGCCGGACGGGTTGGGGCCTGCGCTGGGGTCTGGCTTCATCGTGGGCGTTGATTATATCAACGGCGACAACGATCCAATGGACGATCATTGGCACGGCACGCACGTGGCGGGAATCGCGGGCGCGGCCACGGACAATGCCACGGGCATCGCCGGGACGACCTGGTTTCCTAAGCTTATGCCCGTGAAGGTGTTAGGCAGTGACGGAACGGGGACGAGCGGCGCTGTGATAGATGGTCTGACTTTTGCGAAGGACAACGGAGCGAGCGTCGTCAACCTCAGCCTGAGATCACTCAGCCCGTCGTCCGCAGAACTCCTTGCCATCCAGGTGCTTGATGCTGCGGGAATCGTGCAGGTCGCGGCCACGGGCAATGACGCGGCCGCCGTGGGGTTCCCTGCTGGCTACCCGGAGACGATTGCCGTGGGAAGCGTGGATGCCACCGATGCGTGGTCCACATTTTCAAATTTTGGTCCGGAGGTGACCGTAGTGGCGCCTGGCGAATCCATTGTCAGCTTGTACATCGATGGCGGGTACGCCTATGGGAGCGGCACCTCGGCGGCCACGCCGCAGGTGGCTGGTTTGGCTGCGGCGCTGCTGGCCCAGAATCCGGACTGGGCTCCGGAAACGGTCAGGCGCCGGCTGATCCAGACCACGGACAAGCCGGCTCCGCCGGGGGGCGCGGCCTACGACTTAAACGGCCATGAAGATCACCTGGGATACGGGCGGATCCAGGCCTACCAGGCCCTGGGTGGGGTCAACACTACCGCATACTACACGGCCTCGGTGTATCTGTACGGCTCGAAGACCGCGTTGCCGAACTCTGCTGGCGCCAACCCGGCAACGCGGCACGTGTTCGCGGACAGCACCGGTGGCATGGTGACATTCAGTGTCCAGGTGGCCAACCCCAGTGGGGTGGTGATTGCTAGCGCGGAGGTTAGGATCCAAAACTCCGATGGCAGTCAGACAGTTCTGACGCTGTCCCCGACAGTGCTGTCCAGCACGCTCATGGTGTACTCAGCCTCGACTGGCGTATCTGGGAATTTGAGTTTGTTAAGCGAAGAGAGTTACGTGCCAGAGGCGGCGCTGACTGACACCAATGGCGTGACCACACGCATTCCGCTGCCAGCCTACACGGTCCCCGCGGTGACGCCATGTGAGCCGATCTGGATCGCCAAAAACAGCATGCCGACGCCACGGTACCGGCTTGCTGCGGGAGTCGTGAACAGTAAGCTCTATGCGATTGGCGGTAGCGATGCAACGACTCTTTTGACCGTTGAGGAATACGATCCAGCTACCGGCACGTGGACAGCTAAGAATCCCATGCCCACGGCGCGAAACCGGCTGGCTGCCGGAGTGGTGAATGGCAAAATTTATGCGATTGGCGGTTCTATTTCAACCGTTGAGGAATATGATCCGGCCACCGACACGTGGACGACGAAGAAAAACATGCCAACGGCAAGGGCTGATTTGGCGGTGGAGGCGGTGAATGGCAAGCTCTACGCGATTGGCGGCTGGAACGGTTCTTACCTCTCAACGGTTGAGGAGTACGATCCGGCCACCGACGCCTGGGTGACAAAAACCCCCATGCCCACGCCGCGGATCTGGCATGCGGTCGGAGTGGTGAATGGCAAGATTTATGCGATCGGCGGCTGGAATGGTTCTTCCCTTTCAACCGTTGAGGAGTACGATCCCGCCACCGACACGTGGGCTACCAAAGCCAGCATGCCAACTGCACGTGAACGCCTTGTTGTGGGAGTTGTGAATGGCAAGCTCTATGCGATTGGCGGTTTCAACGGTTCTTCTTATCTTTCGACGGTCGAGCGGTACGATCCGGCAACCGACGAGTGGCTCCCAAGCGTTGGCATGCCGACGGGACGGCGAGGTGCAGCGGCTGGAGTCGTGAACGGCAGGATCTATGTGATTGGCGGTTACAACGGTTCTGCTCTTCCCACTCTTGAGGAAGGGCGTTTTGTCTTGGAATCAGCGCTGGCGGTCAGTCCCTCTCCGGCCACAGTGGGCCAGTGGGTAGAGGTCGTGCTGACGGTGGCGAATACCGGGACCTCGGATGTGACAGAGGTGGTGCCGGGCTTGCAGATCAATTCGGGCGCCTCGCTGGTCAGCCTCGAGGCTGGACCAGAACCGGCTGGCCCACTCGTCATCGCGGGGGGCGCCGCCCAGGCCTTCACCTGGACCTTCGGCGTGTCGGGGTCGGGGGAGGTGACCTGGACGGCCAGCGCTGATGGTAAGGAAACGGGCTGCCCGATTCTATCTCAGGCGTCGGCGGACTTGCGGATTCCTGAGGCGGTTCTCGAACTGACCGTGGTCTCTTCCACCTCGTATGATTTCGGATTCATTCTTGGCGGCTCGGCCATTGTCTCCGCGACCACCTTCGACATCGTGAACAGCGGGAGCGTCGCCGCGACGCTGGCGCTGAGTGTCAGCAACACCGGGGGCGGGTGGATTCCCGTGCAATCAGGTTCGCCCGGATTCAATGAGTTCGAGTTGGACGCCCAATTTAATTTCCCGGCTTCACCGGCTTCATGGACCTCGGCAGACCATGCGCTTCGCACGGCTCCGCCCGGTCCGGATGTGAGCGGAAGTACCAGATTTGCAGGCAATGAGACTGGGGTGAGTGTGCCGGTGGGCCAGGTGAGGCACCTGTGGATACGCCTCCTGGCTCCATCGTCCACGAACCAGATTGGCAGACAACGGCTGGTTGTGACTCTGGACGCGCAAACGCCATGAGCACAACCGTTCAACGACAAAAGGAGGATCAGATCATGAAGACGTTACTAGGAGCAGTTTCGATTCTGACAGCCATCGGCCTGGGGCAAACCGCCCTGGCCGCGAACCAGGGTAATCCGGTGAATGTGGAGGTGTGGGCGCAGATTGATACGACCCTTGAGATCACGGTGGTCTCGTCCACGGCCTATGACTTCGGGACCGTGCCGGGATCCTTTGACGGGGTGTCGAGCGCCTCCTTTGACATCCAGAACACGGGCTCTGGTTCAACACAGACCTACAGCCTGAGCGGCACCAACACGGCGGATTGGGCTCTGGGTTCCTCACCTGGCCTGGATGCGTTTGTGCTGAGCGCCCAGTTTAACTCCTCGGCTCCGGCACTGAACAGCTTTGGCGTGGCCCATGTGCTAACTCCCACACCGGTGGTGAGCGGCCCCACGCTGGGCGGACAGTTCGCGGGTGACCAGGACGGGGTCAGCACGGTTACGTCGGAGAAGATCAACATGTGGGTCCGCCTGCAGGCGCCGACCTCAAGCAGCAGTGCGGGCAGGCAGCGGGTCCAGATCAATATTGACGCTGCGGCGCTTTGAGGGCCTTCAAGCGATGCAGCGGTTACAGCGGTTTTTGGATGAAGCCATGAGGAGGATCGGGAGGGCCTGGCTGGTAGCAGCCGCTGCGCTCATGCTAGCGCACGCGGTCCCAGCCCAGGTCAAGCGCAGCCTGTCCACGACGTTCGTGGAGGTGCTGATCGAAGGCGTGCCGGTTGGTTCACGCTACGTGCTTAAAGCAAAGCCGGTCGAGGTGCTCAACAAGAGCGACTTTGACATGAAGCTGAGGTTCGACGCGCTGACCCCGCAGCCTTCGGAAATGCGCGCGGGCTATGAACCGATCCCGGATCCCGCCTGGGTGAGCTTCGAGCCAAGGAAGTTCGACGTCAAGAAAGGGGAGACCGCCGTTGGCAAGGTGGTGCTCTACATTCCGGACGATCCGAAGCTCGTGGGCCGCCGGTTTCAGGTGATGTTGCGCCTGCACGGCGACCCCAGTCAGGGCTCCCTGCTCTCGGTGGGATTGAAGCCACGGCTGTTGTTCTCGATATGGGGAAAGGAAGAGCCCTCGGGTGAGGCCCGTGTGGTGGACTTCCCTCAAAAGATGGCCCAGGTCAGACCATATGAGCTGGGTTCAGCCCAGGGCCAGATGGTGTTCGACTGTGGCACTCTGACAGCTCGAAACCATTGGGAAGAGGAGATGACCTACGAAGTGGTGCAGGATCCCGAGGCGATCAGGAGGATCGACATCCGAG
The DNA here is from genome assembly GCA_964587525.1 of uncultured bacterium. GTDB lineage: Bacteria > Oederibacteriota > CAKKQC01 > CAKKQC01 > CAKKQC01 > CAZPLZ01. The sequence goes on from CAZPLZ010000031.1 coordinate 15,206, forward strand.
CGGATGAAACGCCCTTGCCGGATCCCTCGTGGGTCATGGTGCACCCGCAAGTCTTGGTGCTCCCGCGATACGCCAAGGCGAAGTTTGCGGTCGCGGTGCGCTTGCCGATTGCGCCTGAACATTTTGGCAGGACGTACGTGACCGCGCTCCGCATGGTGGCGAGGCGGAAGGGGGCGCGGGACGTGGATGTGTACAACAAGGTGCGCGTGATCGTGCCGCCGTTGCCGCTTTCGGCGACGGTGACGGGCGCGAGAAGCGTCAAATGACCGTCGCCGCCCTGCGCAGGATTGGCCGGCCATGGGCAGCCGTGGGGCTGCTTGGGCTGGCGCTTCTGGCTGGGCGAAGCGCGGCCGTGAGCGTAGGCGACCCGGTGGAGGTGGAGATCTGGGTTAAGGTGCTGCCGGCGGCAACGCTTAAGGCTAACCTCGTTGTTTCTGCAACGGCCGTGTCAACGGGTCAGGATGTGCTCTTGACCCTGACGGTCACGAACACCGGGACGGCTCAAGCCACCAACCTTCTGGCCCGGCTCTGGAAGGCCAGCGGCAAGGGAGCGGCGACGCTGAACGGCCCGAACCCAAGTCTGGTGCCGAGCCTGGGGGCAGGTGCTGCCGTGACATTTAGCTGGACTGCAACAGCCTCAACGGCGGGGACGATCGTGTGGTCGGGCACTTCCACTGCGGATGGGCCGGTGTCGTCCAACGCGCTGACCAGCCCGGTGGTGATTATTCAGATTCCGGAGGCGCGGATTGCCCGCGTCCGGAAATTTGAGAAACCCGTGGTCGCCTACCCGAACCCGGTCAGGGGCGACCGGTTCAATGTCGTGGTGAATCTTGAGACCGATGCTGCCGAGGTCGTTGTCGAGGTATATAACACGGCCTATGAGCGCGTCTTCAGAGGTGTCTGGCGTCATGTGGCTGATTCAGAAAACCTGGTGATCAGCGGGGTGAGCCGGTGGGGACCCGGTCTTTATCTATTAAGAGTTAAGGCCAGGCTGGTAAATGGAAAAGAACCCAAGTTCCCCCTTGGAAAGGTGGTGATCAGGCGATGAAATTTAGCATGGTGTTGATATTGATATGGGCCGCAGGGCCCGTTGAGTCGGCGGAACTTCTGTCCGCCGACCTGTACCGGACGGCCGAGGTTCGTGCGGCGTTTCTGTCCCGCATGGTAGGCGCAAGACCAATGGGCATGGGCGGGGCCTTTACGGCGGTGGCTGACGATGCCTCGGCGGTGTCCTGGAATCCCGGAGGGCTGGCGCAGCTTGACTCGCTGAACTTGCTCGCGACGCATGAGGTCATGGGTGAAGACATGGGGTTAAGCTATGCGGCCGCTGCCCTCCCTCTGGGATGGAGCGTCATTGGGGGAAGTTTGACGGCGCTCAGTTTTGGCAGTTACGACCTGCGGGATGACGTTGGATCAAAAATCGGCACAGAGAAGTTGACCGATGTGGCAGTTTCAGCCGCCTGGGCGATCCGGAATCCAGCCTGGCTGGGCGCAGCCGGTGGGATCGGCGTCGCGGTGGAGATGGTGAAAGAAACGGAAAGTCCCCCGCTGTTGGGCGTGACCGCCGGCGGGATCATTTCAGCGGGTTCCCAAATGACTCTAGGCTGGGCGGTGGAGCATCTGGGGCCTGAGAAAGACGGATTTGCGTTGCCCGCGAGAGTTCGCGCGGGCGGTGCGTTGAGGACACCTCTCGCCTCCTTTGTGGCGGATGGCGCCTATGGCCTCATCAACCGGCAATTCACGATGGCTGTGGGGAGCGAGCTCACTCCTCACCCTCATCTGGCGCTGCGGCTGGGCTACAAGTGGTGGGCTCAGGATCAAGGCCTCAACGGCTTGACGGGGCTAACCGCAGGCATGGGGATTCGGTTGGGCACTCTTGGATTGGATTATTCCTATCAGCCTTTCGGCGACATGGCGATCAGCCACCGCGTTGCGCTTGTCTATGGCGGTGGTGTTTAATGCTTAATTCTTGCTTTTCCCTCTCCCCCCATTTGAGGGAGAGGGCAGGGTGAGGGGGATGAACGCTCACCTCCTTTCTTTTTCCCTCTCCCCCAAATGGGGGGAGAGGGTAGGGTGAGGGGGTGAAACATTTATCCACACTGGTTGCATTTCATCGTTGCGTTCAGATACACTGCCTTAATATGCGTTCGCGGGCGAGCGGAGCAGCAATGAGAGAACAAGTTATCAGTGGTACGATTCTTGCTCCGTCCGTCCGTCCGTCCGTCCGTCCGTAAGATCTAACCCTCTCTGCCAATTCCTCGTTAGTAAAATTGTAAGCGCGGCGAGATTTTCGCTGCCGCTGGTAGTTCTAACCGTCGTAATTTCTATTTATTCATGTACTTTGCCGACGACGCGGGAACCGTGGAGGCCAATCGTACGCCCACCCCAATCTGTTCAGGTTTCTTATTCGCTGCCTTCCCTGATACCCACTCAGGGCAGGCAGAGGCAGAGCCAGGGAAATGTAGTCCTTACATTAGAACCGGTCTCGTTCGCGCCTACTCGCCATGTTGATTAACAACGTTTGTTAGCAAGATCAGCACACCGCGATGGCACTGTTGTCAGAACGTGCAAAACAAGGAGGACAGTATGCTCATAAAAAAAATGATGGTGTTTCTTGCCGTTGCATGTAGTATTCCTGTCTATCTATTTATGACTTCTGGCTGTGCCGAGATGGCCGCACAAGTCCGGGAAGCTAATATGATCGAACTATCAGCAGGCGTTATTGTGGCAGAGTGTCCTCTCGCTCTCTGTGGCGGCAACTACGCGTATCTTGACAATTGTCAAAATTGCCGTGCGAGAAATAGCTTTCATCATGATGAGGTCGGTTACGTCCAGTGTAGCCGTTGCGATAAGAATTATTTCAAACTCGTCCACACCTGTGGAACGAAGATTTCTCGCCTGACAATACTTAATTCACCGTGGAAAATCCGCAAGTCCAAAGTCCAATTTGCTGTGGGCTATTAATAAGTTTGGAGTCTGAACCCCGTCACAAATGGCTCCAACCAAAGTGGCACAACCCCAAGCGACAGGGAATGCGGTTCAGGAATATCAAGAGGCTGTGCGTCTGTATAAGGCGAAAGATTACGAAGGCGCATGGCGGCCGCAGCGATTAAAGCTAACCCTCGGCATTGGCGGGCATGGTCGCTAGTGGGGAACTGTCAATACGCGACGGGCGACACAGAGGGTTCGCTCAAATCTTACCGTCAATCCCTCAAAATTAACCCGGACAACCCTAAACTCAAAGCCTGGGTAGGCCAGATTTCCAAGTGAAGACTCCTACGTTGTGTGCAGGACGGCTGGTGTGCTTTATCATCCTTGCATTTGCCGCTTCAAATGGCCCTGCGTATGGCGACGTGGCTGATGGAGGTATCGCGAAGGGCAGAATTGGAGTTGGGCTTAACTATCCAGGGATTGGCGTCAAGTATTTCTTCACCGACCGCTTTTCACTAGAAGCAAGAGGCTATTACGAGAAAGATATCTTTCTCGCTGGTCCAAGGTTGAGCAGATATTTCGGACCGATCACCGGAGTTTTTCCATACATCGGCGTGGAGGCTGACTACGTAAACTTCAAGGGCGAGGTCAGTGAAGGCTCTGGAATTTTCGGAGAAGTGCTCATTGGTGGTGAATACTTTTTTTGGAAAAAGACTTCGGTGCAGTTTGATTTCGGTCCGGCCTACATTTTTCTCAAAGACAAAAATTATTCTGTTTCAGTAGGCGGGATAGAGTATGTGGTTAATTTTGGCCTCAATTATTATTTCGGACCCGGTTCTAAGTCCACCTCGGAGGCCAGACTTTCACCAGGTTACTCCGCCAAGCTTGAGAAGCATGAGGATATCCTACCGGTAGAGGTTCCACTTCCCGCTCAGACAGCACTTGATGTGGACAAAGAATATCGGGCTGCCACAGCCCTTTATAATTCCGGAGACCACGATAGAGCGTGGCGCAAAGCCTACGCTATTTTGAAAGCAGATCCTCAGCATTGGAAGTCTTGGGCGATGATTGGCAATTGCCAGTATGCAAAAGGGGACCGCCAGGCAGCACTTGATTCGTACCAGCGCGCGCTCGAAATTCATCCTGCTAACCCTCAACTCAAGGCTTGGACAGAAAAACTTCGTGCCCAAAGTCAGCCCTCCGGAGGATGAGAACTCGGCATGCTAACTCTTAAGAAACGAGGGATTCTATATGCAGCTATCGCTAGCGTGTTGGTCACCGGCGTGGTGGGCGCTGCCGGATTTCATTTGGGTCCAACCAGCGCTGTTAAAAGCCAATTAAAGAAATTAGATAGGGAGGCTAGAAGAAAAAAGTGGGAGCTTCAAGGAGTGAAACTTGGACCAAACACCATTGTTCTCTTAGAAAAAACGGATCAGCATTTTGTTAAAAAAGAAGGTTCAACCTATCATTACACTAGCCAGGCAAAAGAATTCGATGATATCAAAGCTGGCGATATCATTGTCAGCACTAGAGGTGAAGGTTTTCTTCGTAGAGTTACGTCAGTAAATTTATCAGGCGGCGAGTACCTTGTTCAAACAACAGCGTCGACGATGGAAGAGGCGTTTGAAAGTGTGGATGTAGAATTTACAAAAACTCTTACTCCTAACGATCTCAGTACAAGCACAGCCGCTAAGATGTTGAAAGGAGTATCTATTCATCCAGCGGGGGTACCAGGGAAATTCTATGTCAAGTTGGACAATGTTATTTTGTATGACATAGATGGCGATCAAAACACAAAGGGCGATCAAATCGTTGCTAACGGAGAGATAAGTTTTACGGTGGGCATAAATCCTAAGATTGTGATTCGCTGGTTTGATCTCAAGGAACTCAAGTTTATAAAAACCATAGATGAGAGTGCAACTCTTACACTCGACTCTATGGTGGGCATATCATTGCAGAAAGAAGTAGCGATAGCCACGTTTTATTTTGCTCCAATTCCGGCTGGTCCGATCATATTTGTTCCGGAAATCTCTGTCGTTGTTGGAGGAGTGGCTCAAGTTGGTCTCAAGACTTCCGCTGGCATTACCCAGCAAGCCAGCTATTCTGCCGGTATTAGCTACAGTAACGGCGTATGGTCTCCGGTGAGTCAATTTTCAAGCGATTTTCAATTTAGCGCTCCATCAATCTCCTTTGAAGGTGATATCAAGTGTTATACAGGCCCCAAACTTGCTCTCAAGATTTACGGCGTACTTGGTCCGTATTTGAGTGCGGATGGGTATCTGAAGCTAAGCACGGTATTGTCTGGCTCTAATATTGACTGGACACTTTACGGGGGTTTAGAAGGCCTCGGTGGCGTTGAGATGACCATATTGAGTTTTATAAAAGTCGGGTATAGCGCGACACTTCTCGATTACCAAATAATCATTGCTTCTGGGACAGTGCCTACGGCAATAATAACATGGAATGTGACGTATGACAGCGGGAGCGATGATTATGCCCGAGCAATTGCGGTGGATGGAGTTGGGAATGTGTACGTGACGGGGCAGTGGGCTAACGGCACTAACACAGCCTATCGGACGATCAAGTACGACGCGACCGGGGCAGTCTTGTGGAATGTGACGTACGACGGCGGTTTCTTTGATCGCGCCTTTGGTATTGCGGTGGATGGAGTTGGGAATGTGTACGTGACGGGGCAGTCGTCTAACGGCGTAAACAGTGACTATCGGACGATCAAGTACGACGCGGGTGGGGGAATCTTGTGGAATGTGACGTACGACAGTGGGGATCCGGATACCGCTTTTAGTGTCGCGGTAGACGGAGCTGGGAACGTGTACGTGACGGGGGCTTCGGGTATCGGCGCAGCCGGTGACTATCGGACGATCAAGTATGATGCAATCGGGGCGGTCGTGTGGAATGTGGCGTACGATGGTGGAAATGATGACTTGGCCACTGATGTCGCGGTGGATGGAGTTGGGAATGTGTACGTGACGGGGCAGTCAAATAACGGCGTAAACAGTGACTATCGGACGATCAAGTACGACGCGACCGGGACGGTCTTGTGGAATGTGACGTACGACATCGGGGGTGACGATTACCCGTGGGGCGGTATTGCGGTGGACGGAGTTGGGAATGTGTACGTGGTGGGGAATGCGGTTAACGTCGGAAGCGATTACTATCGGACGATCAAGTATGATTCGAGCGGTGCGATGTTGTGGAATTTCATCTACCTCAGTGGGGGCTTTGGAAACTCCGGGGGTATGGCCATAGACGCATCTGGGAATGTGTATGTGACGGGGTTTTCGTATGACGGCACAAACTCTGACTATTTGACGATCAAGCACGACGCGAGCGGAACGGCGGTCGTGTGGAATGTGGCGTACGATGGTGGAAATGAGGACTGGGCCTTTGATGTCGCGGTGGATGGAGCTGGGAATGTGTACGTGACAGGGCGGTCGTTTAACGGCGTAAACTATGACTATCGGACGATCAAGTATTCTCAGTAGCACTTTTCCAAATCTTTCTCCGTCAAAGTCGGGATATCTTCGAGAATGTCCTTTACAGTTTCCCGGTCACATCAAGTTTCGGATGGAAAACCGGTGTCTAAGAATCGCTCTATCAATGAGGCGGACATGAGCAAGCCAGTACTTCCCGTGACCATCATGACCTCCCGCCGCAAGTCGGTTTCGCTGCCCGCGGTCTTTGACAGCGGGTCCTACTATACGCTCATCCGGCAGAACTGCCTCCCCGCTGGGACCCCCCTCGAGGAGTTTCCTCCTGCCAAGGCCTTGCGGGCCGCCGCCAGGGGCAGCCGGCTTCGCATCGCGGGAGCCGCCTCACTGGTTATTACGATCGGTGGCAAAAAAATATGGGACCCCGCCCTCGTCTCGCCCGATCTCACCCGTGAAATGATTATCGGCGCCC
>CAZPLZ010000032.1:0-22037 GCA_964587525.1 uncultured bacterium
GGGACCGTGGCTGTGAAACTCGCCGTTTTCGACATTGACGGGACGCTCATCAAGCACATGCCCACTGGCAATGATAAGTGCTACCTGCGCGCGATGCGTGATGAGTTTGGGATCATAGGCATGAAGGATAACTGGCAATACTGGAGGGGTCTGAAGGGTGCAACAGATAGTGGGATTACCGAAGAAGTATTTCAGGATAAATACCATCGTCTCCCGACAAAGGAGGAAATAGAGAAGCTAAAGAGATGCCTCTTGACGCTACTCCATCATGAATTTTCTTCGACTGGTTTGCACTTTGAGCCCATAGCGGGTGCGCGGAGCGTTCTCGAAACTTTGCGGGGGACGGGGAGTTGGGACGTGGCCATCGCAACTGGGAATTGGGAGGCGTCTGCGCGATTCAAACTTGAAAACGCGGGGATCGATATTGACGATATTCCCCTTGCATCGGCAGATGACAGCACAGAGAGAACCAAGATAATCCAGAGGGCAATCGACCTATCTAAGGGATTCGGTCGTAAGTACGGAAAAGTTGTCTACATAGGGGATGGGTCATGGGATGTTAAGGCATCGAGGGACTTGGGTATTGGGTTCCTGCGGTATTGCGAGCGAGAAGGATAAGGAGGTCCTGATTCAAGAAGGTGCGGAGATCGTTGTCGCTGACTTTGAACGAAGCGGTGAATTTTTCATGGCTCTCGAATCGGCCGGAAGTGTGATGCGTGCGCCTCTGTAGGATGGAGAGTCAGAAATACCTCGGTCGCGGTTTAGTGTAGTCTGCTTTGATCTGGACGGGACCCTCATCCCGTCAACGACAGTCTGCCGTCATCTTGCCGGCTGGTTGGGGCATTTGGAGGAGATTGATGTACTGGAGCGGCGCTATGCGGACGGAATGATAACAAACGCTACTGTCGCTGATGAGGATGGCAGGCATTATCAAGGGAGGACTAGAAAGGAAATAGGTGGTTACTTAGAGTCCATACCTTTGATCGGTGGCATCGAGACAACGGTAGGGAAGATAAAGCAGGCGGGGATAGCAGTCTTGTTGACGACGATCACTTGGCGTTTTGCGGCGGAGTATTTTCAGAACAGATTTGGTTTCGATGCTGCCTCAGGGGTTGAGATGGGAGAAGACGAGTCTGGGTATCTGACAGGGAAAGTTACATGCTATTTCGACGAATATAACAAGGCTACGTTCGTAGAGAACTATTGCCGAGAAAGGAATGTGTCCTTCGAGGAATGTGTGGCGGTAGGTGATTCACGATCTGATATCCCTCTCTTTCAGAAAGTGGGTTTTGCGATTGGACTTAATGCAACGCCGGAGGCTAGAGAGATCGCCCATGTATGCGTGGACACAAAGGATTTGACTGAAATATTGAAAGACATTTTGACTGACTGAGATGGAGAAAGAGAGTGTCTTTTCAAAGATCAGGGACGGGTTCGGGGCAGTACGTTTGCCCCGCTCGCGTTGTGGTGTGAAAACAAACTTAAGAAGTTGGGTGTCCCATCTTTGTACGTTTGTGTGTTGAAGTAAAATCATGAGCGGGGACGTCCCAAACAGGAGTGCCAATCGATGGTGAAGGAACGGCAATCGATAAAGAAAAGTATCTTTGAACCGAGTCTTTCGACGACTTCGGCTCAATCTTTTTCTGACGTTCTCTCAAAACTGCAGACGAAGAATGAAGTTAATGGGCTTTTGTTAATCGGATCTGGGGCGGCGGGAACGCTCACTGGGAGCAGCGACTACGACCTGTTAGTTGTCCTTCATCCCAACACACATCGCTTGAACGTCTTGCTCACGTACGTCAAAGATCGAATGGCCGATATCGTCTTTTGTGGGCGCGATAACCTCACCAGCGCGTTGAAGAAAGGGCCTATTGACGTATTAAGGGACTGCCCATACGGATTCTATTTCCTAGATGGGAAGATCGTGTTTGATCGGGATGGCGTTTTGCAAAAGGTCAAAGATGCCGTCCAGATGGCCGCGGCCACAGCAACAAAACCGCACGCTTCTAGTTGGGCTTCTCAAAACATCAGAGCCTACCCGGTTTGGTGGAAGATCAACTACAACTTGATTGAGAATCGACGACTCGTTGATGCCAATGATGCTGTCTATCAAAAAGCTTTACAATTCCGCTTGCTGTATTCGATCTTTGATCTGTTACCCGGATATTTTGTCATTCGGGGGGTGCCGTGGGCGGGAGAAAAGGCAGCAATGCGTTATCTAGAAAAAAAGGATCAGGGAATTTTGAAGCTCTTCCTGAGTTGCATCGACCAGCAGGACATGAGCCTCAAGTTCAACCTGTATGAAGAGTTGGTCGAGCGGATCGTCGCCCCGATCGGGGCGATATGGCAAAAGGGCGAAATGCATGTGGAACTCGTGGGCAAAGATAATGTCAGAGTTGTCGAAGAGGAGTGTGTGAAGAAGGTGGTAACTCCATTAACGGAACTGGAAATGGCTCGGGTGTTCTGGGAAAAGTTGGTTGCGTAGTTGTTCACCAGAGATATCCCAAGAGCAACCTAATTGGTAGGTTGGATGTTCTGATTTCATGCGGTTATATTTATCTTCATATCGGTTAGGTAATCAGCCAGAGAGACTCGTTTCAATGGTTGGCTCTGGTAAACGTGTTGCTCTCATTCTCAATGCTGGTGATAACTGGCCTCCGGCTGGCAGGAAAAAGGCGGTAGTCGAACAAATGGAGGCTCTAGCCAAGATTGGCCTTGCTGCTTCCGAGCTTGATTTGAGGGACTTCTTCCAGAAACCTGATGAGCTAGAGAAAGAGCTTGCTCAATACGACGCGGTACGGATACCGGGCGGCAATTCCTTCCTTTTGCGCCGTGCGATGTATGACAGTGGCTTTGATCGGATAATCAAGAGCCTGTTGGAGCAGGACAAAGTTGTGTATGCGGGCTTTAGCGCCGCTGTCGTGATCCTGGCACCAACGTTGCGTGGGGTCGAGATTGACGATGACGTCAATGCGGTCCAAGCGACCTACGGGACCGATCCGCTTTGGGACGGGCTTGGAATTCTCCCGTATTCAATCGCACCTCATTATCAGTCCGATCATCCGGAATCCGCGACGATTGATAAGGTCGTAGAGTTCTTCACCAAAGAACGCATGCCGTTCAAACTACTGAAAGATGGACAAGCTATTGTTATTGACGGCCAGCGTGAAGAGATTGTTGGGTGATCCAACTTAAGAGTTTGGGTGACCGGTACCTTCGTAGGGCTATCGACACTCTGCATTTGTGGTTTTAGATGACGAGAGGAGATAGAGCATAACAATGAAGAAGGGGCATGATGTATATGGGCGAGTTATGTGGGCTCACTATAAAGGCCAAAGTAGCCAACACATTGTCGAGAGGGATGATGGCCATACCAATCTAATTAGCAGTTCCAAACTGTATTACGTTGGTTACAAGCATTGGTCCAAGCATCAAGTTGCGGCACTTGAAATGGCAAAGGGGAGGGTCCTGGATATTGGATGTGGCGCTGGTCGTCATGCTCTCTATTTGCAAAATAAAAATTACGATGTTGTAGGAATTGATAATTCACCACTAGTTATAGAGGTCTGTAAAAGGCGAGGCTTAAGGTGTGCGAAGGTGATGGGGATTGATGACATAGGAAGGTTTCCTCCGAGGAGTTTTGACACGGTTGTGTTGTTTGGAAACAACTTTGGATTATTGAGGAGCTTCCATCGCGCTAAGGGATATCTAAAGAAGTTGTGGAAACTTACGCGGCCAGGGGCGAAGATATTGACGGAAAGTCGGGATATTTATCGGACGAGCGATCCAGTCCACCTCAAGTATCACGCCGTAAACAGGAAGCGCGGACGAATGTCTGGGCAGATGAAGCTACGAATAATTTTCGGGAGATCCGTTGGGGTATGGATGGAATATCTCATGGTGTCCAGGCCTGAGATGAAACGGGTTGTTCGTGGGACGGGATGGAAGGTGAGACGATTCCTATCCAGTAAGGGGTCATTGTATGTTGGGGTTCTTGGGAGATTAAAACGTTCACCTTTGTAGGTCAAAGTTGATGGAGGATTAACGTGAGTGATATTTATGTTGACAAATCGTCCATCCAGGGTTTGGGCGTCTTCGCTGGTAGGGAATATCAAGAAAATGAAGTGCTGCACACCATCGATGATAGTCGCATTGTTGATGATGCCCATCCTGTCAGGCCTGAGCGTGCTGAATATAGTTGCCACTGTGATTATTTATCTGGTGGAAAAGTTGTGTTAATGCCTGTACCAGAGCGGCACATTAATTCCAATTGCGATCCGAACACGTTTGTAAAGACCGTGGGGAATATCCGGAACATTTTTGCTCGCCGCAAGATTTTGAAGGGTGAAGAGATTACCTACGACTACATCATCAATTGCAACGGGGGTGCTGTGTGGCAGTGCCAGTGTGGTGCGAAACGTTGTCGGGGGGCAATTGTATCAAGCTTCTTTGATTTGCCCATCGAACTTCAGCTTGAATATCTTCCGCTACTCGACGATTGGTTTGTCTCAGAGCATTATGGGAAGGTCCTCAAGTTGGTCAATGGGCAGGTACCTTGGAATCCATGAAAAGCTACCCCGATCGCGTCGTGGTGGAGTTATTTCGATCTAGTAGGATGCTAGTGGTATGAAGCTGTCGGAGGATCAACGGCAACTACTGCAAGAGCAAGAAGCCTACTACGAAGCTCGTGCGGCAGAATATGAGGAATGGTGGGAGCGACGAGGGCGTTACGATCTGGGCGAAGAGGGCAATCTTAAGTGGAAGAAAGAAATCGCCGATGTGCGTAGGATCTTCGATGGCTTGCCCCTTAAGGGAGACATCTTGGAACCGGCTGGCGGCACGGGAATCTGGACTCCCTACCTTGCTGCAAGGGCTGACCACCTGACAGTGTTGGACGCGTCTGAGGCCATGCTGGAGATCAACAGGCGGCGGGTACAGGAGGCCGGACTGCAGTATCGGGTAACGCACGAGAAGGTTGATCTCTTCAAATGGGAGCCGTCAAAGGGTTTTGATGCAGTGTTCATGTCCTTCTGGATTTCGCATGTGCCGACCGTTCTACTTGACTCGTTTCTGACGACCATGGCGGCTGCTACTAAGGTTGGTGGGTGTCTTGTCATTTTGGAAGGTCAGAAAGAAAATCTTCGTTCTCTGAAGCAAGGAACGCAAAGGGTTGCCGATGAGATGGAAGAAAGAACACTCAACGATGGCCGCACCTTCAAGGTGGTCAAGTGCGGTGAGGATTCCATGGACCTGGAGGCCCGGTTGGTCCGTGTGGGCTTTGAAGCGTGCATTGGAAGAACTGAACAACAATTTCTGTATGCGGTAGGGTACAAGCGACAGTAGTCGCTGCCGAGTCCGCCCCGATCGCGTATCGGTGGGCTAGGGTAGTAGGGATCCGCCAAGGAGGAGGCATCGGCTCAAGAGAAAACTCTAGTCACTGGTTCTGGTGGGGACTGACGAGGGTGGAAATATCCACCAAGAATCCATGCTCAGCCGTCATCCGCTTTACTTCGTTCCAATGAATGTATCTGGAGTCCTTCCGCAGGGTCAGCAGTTCACCATTCAGGGCGGCAAACAGGTAGGACTGGTTGATGTACGGGCCGGCCTCCTTGGGCTGGAGCCAGAGACTGACGATCAGATCCGGTTCCAGCGTTCCGATGGAGTAGGCGTAATCCCATTTCAGGTGACCGGGGTAGAACTCGTACCCTTCGTGCATGGGGAGGCGTGCAATCCTGCGGTCGCTTTTCCCGAGTAGATCCACACATTCCCGTCCGGAGAAATACGGCACGGTTCCAGCCCTCACCACGGCAACCCGGGCGCGGTCGGTGGTGATCCTGGTCACGGTCCCGGCGATTCTGACTTGGGCCTCGTTGCCCATGGCGTCGCTGGGCCTCGTCAGGAGCAGCCATTCAGAGAGAGCCTCGAACCGGCGGTGTCCGTTGAAGAGCACCACACTCACGCCGATCATCAGTAGCCAGGCCAACCGTCCATCGCTTCGAGGCGAGAGGCCCAGCCATCGCACAGCGTTTGTACGCAACTGCTCCAACCCAAGGATGAAAAGGATGAACAGCAGCGGCATCACCGGACTCACAAACCGGTTGCTCCCGCCCCAATCTTCCCAGGCGTCGCCGCCAACATATACGCTGTAAAAGCACGCTCCGAGTATGACAAACATGAGCAGCCGAAGAGAGCGGGATCGCTTGATGGGCAGGACGAGGATCGCTGGGACCATAAGCCAAAGGTGTGAATCAAAGAAGAATCCCGAGAGGACCGTCGCGCCTCTGGCGATCCGTCCCCAGAGTGGGTATCCCGTCAACTTAAGATAATACGTATTCGGGAGGAGTTCTCCGTAGTACCACTAACGAGCCAGCGTTGGTGCCCCCAGGGTCGCCGCCAGGATCACCACCCCCCACACCAGATGCTTCCGGGTGTGGCGCTGTTCCAGCAACAGAGGGATCCAGAGGGCTACATACATGACGGCCATGTCCATACGGATCAGGACCGCGCAACCCAGAATCCCGTACAGCACCGGAATCCGGTGAGGCTGTTTGTCCAGGCGCAGCGCCGTGGCCGCGGCCAGGCTGACGAGGAGGGTGAGCGGGGCGACCTCGGTACCTAACCAACCCCACGCATTGAGCGGCAGGTAGAGCCCAGTGACCACGGTCGCGGCGAGGGCCACCCGTGCTGTGGCACCAGGCAACAACGCCGCCAGGCGGTGCACCACGATGCAGTTGGCTGCAAGACACGCAGCGCCAGCCGCCTGTACAACAACACTGGTCTTGGAGATTTCGAGGGGCAAGAGGTGAATCAAGGCCATGAAGAGCATCCAGAGCCCGTTAGAGAATCCTTCCACTTTGTCTCCACCGGGGTTCCACACCAAGCCATAGCCTTCGGCGAGATTTCGCGCATAGCGCATCGAGATCATCGCGTCGTCGAACAAGGTGAAGAAACGAACTTCATTCATGATGAAACTTGTAGAGAAGATGTAAACACCCGCGTAAGCAAGATAGGCCAGGATCAGACTGGTTGACCACGTCTTCGATCTCATGGCGGCGAACACCATTCTCGATCGCAAGTTCAGGTGGGTAAGAATAGGGACGGTGGCCATGGATAGGGAATGCTCAAATGGCTTAGCTCACAGCCCCATGAAACCACACATGGGCGGTGGAGAGAAAGGCTTTGACTTGTCAAGTATCGGCATGACGGATGTACAATCGAAGGGTATGCGGTACCGAGTCCAGGCAAAGTTGAAACCAGGAGTTGGAAGCACGTTCTACCGGAAGCTGACGGATGGCTCCATAGAGCAGCAGAAGCCGGACGGCCGGGAAATCCTCGCCTCCATGCAGCGGGCGGTCGTTTTAGAAGGCGGGACCATCGCCTGGACTGAAACCTGTTACTGTGACCCGCCCTTGAAACACGAACGAGGGACCGTTTATGACAGTTTTTTCGATGAGTTCGTGACCGAACCCCTCGAAGGGGATGCTCCCAATCTTGAAGGGGCCTCGTTCTGGGAGCGTCTTCAGGTGAGGAGCGGTTCGTCGGGTTGACCCTGCTCATTCGTTCAACTATCATAGTTGCTATGGTTGGGGTCCCGTGATGCAGAAGGTGTCTACGCTCGAAGTTCGGCAGCGGTTGGGCGATATTCTGAACCGTGTTGCGCTGCGGCACGATGAGTTTATCGTTGAACGCAAAGGAAAGCCGCTGGCCGCGATGGTGCCTGTTGGACGGATTAAGCACATGCGGGAATTTGCAAGATTGTTTGCCCTTGAATTTCTGCGGCGTCCTCGGCGTCCTCTAACGCAAGCCCAGGCCGATCGGCTCGCCAATGAGGCTAAGCACTGGAGTCGTCATCCCAGGCTGAAGAGGCAACACAAGTCTTAGATGCTTCGCGTCGTCTTGGACGCGAATGTGTTGGTCAGTGCTTTGATAAAACCCAAGGGTGTGCCGGGGAAAATCTACGACAGATATTTCAAAGGCCATGAGTTTGAAATGGTCATCTCCGAATCAATCTTTGGGGAATATCGCCGTTGCCTTGCCTATCCCAGGGTGCGAAAGTTCATCCCTGCTACTGAGGAGGAAATCGAGAAATATCTGGCAACCATCATTCAGTTTGCCGATCTGGTGGAAGGCCGCTTGGAGGAGGAGATGGACGTTCCGGACAGGGATGACCGCAAATATCTCGCAGCCGCCATCGAGGGCAGGGCAAATTATCTCGTAAGCGGTGACGCTCAATTGCTGGATCTGGTGGAATGCCAAGGGGTGCGAATCGTTTCGCCCCGTGCATTTCTCAACATGTTAATTTAGCGCTGTTGGCACGTTGGGAAAAGCAGGCCTGACACGATTACCTCGAAGGGAATGAGGCGCCAAAGGCTGGGCTAGCGGGTTGAAGGGCGGCCCAGGAGGCGGACGGCGGCGATCAGGGCCGCCACGCCAGCCAGGAGACACCACCAAGGAGAGATTCCCAGACCGGCTGGGAGGGTGCCTGCGACCACCGCGATCACGCCGGCCAGCAAGGCGTAAGGAATTTGAGTGCGGAAGTGCTCGACCAGGTCGCACCGGGTGGCGGTGGAAGACAGAATCGTGGTGTCGCTGATGATTGAGCAGTGATCGCCGAAAACAGATCCCGCCAGCACGCTGCCCACCGTTGAGATCAGCAGCAGTTGCGCCGCGTCAGGCGCAAGCCCGGCCGCGGTTCCGCTGGCGGCAGCCAGCGGAACCGCCACGGGCATCAGGATCGCCATCGTCGCGAACGACGAGCCGGTGGAAAAGCTCATTCCCGCGCCGGCGAGGAACACGAACGTGGGGAGCATCCACGGCCGAGCTGTGTCCGCGAGCGCCTGTCCCACGTACTGGCCGGTACCGAGCTCGCGGCAGATGTCGCCCAGGGCCCAGGCCAGGACCAGAATGAGGAGCGGCGGGATCATCAGCCACGCCCCGCGTCCGCTGGCGCGGGCCAGTGCGACGGGGCTGAGATTCCCCGGCCAGCGGGCCAGCGCCAAGGCGGCGATGAAACCAGACAGCGACGCCCATAACATGGCGCTGTACGAGTCCGCGCCGCCCATCACGTCGAGAAAGGTGGACGATGCCAAGGTGCCTTCTGCGGCCAGGGCGCTCCTTCCGCTGACGATCAGACCAGCGAGGGTGCCGAACAGGAGTAGCGCCATGGGGATCAAGGCCACCACCCAGGTTCCGCGCCCGCCGGTGCGGCCCGGCGACGGGGCCGGCCCTTTCCGGGCCGTCCCTTCCGAGACTGCCATGGGGCCAAAGTCGCGGCCGGAGAAACCGATGATGAAGACGAGCGCCAGGGCGAAGAGCAGGTAGAACCGGAACGGGATGGACTCGAGGAACACCGCGTAGGGTTCCAGGGCCGCCAGGTCCGGCTGGGGTAGCGCCACCAGGGCGTCTTGTATCAGGCTCAGCTCGAAGCCGATCCAGGTACTGATGAAAAAAATGCTCGAGACCGAGGCGGCGGTGCTGTCCACGATGTACGCGAGTTTGGCCCGGCTCAGCCGGTGATACGCGAACACCGCCATGAACGCCGGGCCGATGATCAGGCAGTTGGCGTAGTCATCAAAAAAGATCAGGAGTCCGGCCAAACCGGCACAGACCTGGGCCTTGGTTGCCGTGGAGGCCAACCGGATCAGCCGTGAGACCAGCGCGCTGGTTCCGCCGCTGTCCGCCATCAGGACCACGGTGGAGCCAATCATCGTCGTGAAGGCCAGCAGTTTGAGCCGGTCGAGATTGTTGAAGGGGTTGATGGCGTATTCGCTCACCAGCCGCCACAGGGTTTGGGGGATGTCGCCGCCGGTCACCATGAGGGCACCGACCGTGACCCCCGTCAACAGTGAAAGGTACACGCGACGGGTGACGATGGCCAGGACGATCGCGAGCAGGGGGGGGATCAACGAAAAGATCGTACCGGTCATAGCAGAGATCCTCAGCCGGTCAGGCTGACACGTGATCCAGTAGGGCCATTTCCTCCGTCGTCAGCTTGAGCCCCACGGCACCGAGATTGTCGTTGAGTTGTTCGACCGTGTTCGCTCCGATGATGGGGGCGGTCATCCAGTCGTGCGTGAGGTGCCAGCCCAGCGCCATCTGGCAGATTGTCTTCCCCCGTTTGTGGCTCAAGGTTTCCAGCGTGTCAATGATGGCGAAGTTCTTGTCGGACCAGAGCCGCTTGGTTACATGCTCGGCCCGGGGGGTCTTGGGCAATGGCCGGTCCTTGCGGTACTTGCCGGTCAAGAACCCTTGTGCGATAGGGCTGTATGGGATACAGGCGATCCGATGCTGCTTCATCAACTGCACATGTTCCCGCTCCAGGCCGCGGTCGGTCAGGTTGTAGAGGGGCTGATAAGAGGTGTATTGGGGCAGTCCTTTTTTTGCTGCCGTGGCCATCGCTTCCGCGAGCTGGCTGGCGCTGAGATTGGACGCGCCGATGTACCGGACCTTTCCCGCGCGGATCAGTTCGTCATACGCTCGCAGCGTCTCTTCGATGGGGGTGGCGGGGTCGGCCCAGTGGGATTGGTACAAGTCGATGTAATCTGTTTGCAGCCGGCGCAACGAGTCATCGCAGGCCCTCAAGATGTGCTCGCGACTCAATCCCTCACCAGTGGGGCCTTCCCACATGCGCCCGCGACATTTGGTGGCGAGGATGATCTGCTTGCGGTTCTTCCGCGCCGTGAACCATTGACCCACCACCGTTTCGGATTCGCCCCCCTTGTGCCCCTCCACCCACTGCGTGTAGATGTCAGCGGTGTCCAGGAAGTTGCCACCGGCGGAGACGTACGCGTCAAACAGGTCGTGAATATCGTTGGCCCGGGCGGTCCAGCCGATCTGACCGGTGCCCAGGCAGATCTCCGCCACCGACAGGCCGGTCGGACCCAGCGGGCGATATTTCATTTAAGCGGAGACGTTGTCGAGGACGGTTTTTTCCTCCGGCTTTAATTTCAATCCTACGGCGCCCAGGCTCTCGGCAAGCTGAGCGGGGGTGTTGGCGCCGATGATCGGCGAGGTCATCCATTCGTGCGCCAGCAGCCAGCCAAGCGCCATCTGCAGCATCGATTTGGCGCGCGGCCGGCCGAGCCGTTCCAGCGTGTCGAGGGTCTTCCAGTTTTTGTCGGTCATCAGGCGCTTGAGGCCATCAGCCCGCTTGCTCTTGGGCAGCGGCTTGTTCTTCTGGTACTTGCCGGTGAGGAATCCGCCCGCCAGCGGCGAATAGGGGATCACCGCCACCTGGTATTTTTTGATCAGCCAGACATGATCTTTCTCCAGGTCGCGTCCGAGGATGTTGTAGTAGGGCTGGTAAGAGATATATTGGGGCAGGTTCAGGGCGCGAGCGGTGGCGAGCGCCTCCGCGAACTGTCCGGCGCTGTAGTTCGAGCAGCCGATGAACCGCACTTTGCCGCCCCGGATCAAATCCTGATAGGCGCTTAAGGTTTCCTCGATGGGGGTCGCCGGGTCCGACGTGTGTGACTGGTAGAGGTCGATGTAGTCCGTCTGCAACCGGCGCAGGGAATCCTCGCAGGCCTTCACGATGTGCGCCCGGCTCAATCCTTCGCCCGTGGGACCTGCCCACATGCGCCCCCGGCACTTGGTGGCCAGGATGATCTGCCGGCGGTTCTTGCGCTGCTTCATCCACTTGCCGATGATCGTTTCGGCTTCGCCGCCGTGGAGGCCCTTGGCCCAAGAGGTGTAGATGTCGGCGGTGTCAATGAAGTTGCCGCCCGCTGTTTCGAAGGCGTTCAGCACCTTGTACGACACGGCTTCCGTGGTGGTCCACTTAAACTGCATGGTTCCCAGGCACAGTTCAGAAACACGGAGTCCGGTGGCACCCAGCGGGCGGTATTCCATTCCCATACCCCGCCAATGTAACAAGCGGTGCGGGCATTATCAATCTGCGGGCTTTCCTGTAATCTATGGCATGTGTGGTGGGCAACGTTTCTGATGGCGGTTTCGGCGCACGCGGTGGAAGTGATCACCCCGGCCGACCTGGCTGATCCTTCCCGGTGGGTTCCTCTTGAAGGAACGCCGCCCGCTGAGGTCGTGACCGAAGAGGGGAAAACGTATCTCAAGCTGCCCTGTCCGTTCTCGGCCCTGACCGGATGGCGCTACGCCTGGGACATCACCCTGGACGCGGACCTCAAGGACCATCGGTGGCTCAAGCTCAGAGCGAAGGCCGATGACCCGGACGCCGTGGCCGAGGTGGTTCTATACTTCGAGTCCGGAAGCGGCTGGTACCGGGGCGGGCTGGGCGGGCTGACGCCAGACTGGAGCACCTTGGTGGGGAGGCGGGTGAAATTTAGCACCGAGGGCGTGCCCGCAGGATGGAATACGGTCACCAGGATGCGGCTGGCGGTGATCCCGGCGGCCAAGCGGGACACCACCGTATACATCGGCGGGCTGGAAGGCACCTCGGCGGTGTCGCTGGAGGACGCGGCACGGGTTGGGCCATATCAATCCCTCGCGGAATTGCGCGTTGCACTCACTGGCTCAACGGCGGCCGAGGAATCGCTCCGGCGGGGAGAGGCGCTGATCAAGGAAGCGGCGAAGCACCCGGATATTTCCGCCGCCAAGCCGCAGCAACTCATCCAGCAGGCCCGGTCAGCCCTCGTGGACGCCTATGTCCGCGCGCAGAAACCGAAACCAGGCGAGCTGCGCGGCGCGTGGTGCCACTCGGGAACCGGCCCGCCGATGGGGTGGACCAAAACAATCGAGGCGCTGGCGGATAACGGGTTCAACGCGATCTTTCCCAACCTGCTCTGGAGCGGGATCGCGTACTATCCCAGCAAGGTGGTGCCGGTGGCGCCGGAGGTGGCCAGCCGGGGCGATCAGCTCAAGGAAATCCTGGCGGCGGCCAAACGCCGGGGGGTGGCCGTGCATGTCTGGAAAGTGTCCTGGCAGTTCGGGTGGATGACGGACCCCAAGGTCGCGGTGCCGTTCCGGTTCGCAGGTCGCTTGCAAGTGGACCAGAACGGCAAGCAGGGAGGCTGGCTGTGCCCTTCGAATCCCAAAAACCGCAAGTATGAGCTGGATGCCATCCGCGAGCTGGTGCGCAACTATGACATCGACGGGTTTCACCTGGATTACATCCGGTTCAATGGCAACGAGTGGTGTTTTTGCCCGAGCTGCCGGAAGGCGTTCCAGAAGTCAGTTCGCCGGAAGCTCAAGGATTGGCCGGCCCCCGTGGTCGAAGGCGGCAAGTATGAGCAGCGGTATCTTGAATTCCGCCGGGATTTGATCACCAGCTTTGTGCGGGAAACCCGAAAGGCGATCAAAAAGATCAAACCCGAGATGAAGCTGTCAGCCGCCGTGTTTCCTCTTCCTCATTCAGCAAGAAAGAACGTCTTGCAGGATTGGGTGCGTTGGGTGCATGAGGGTCTTTTGGATTTCGTGTGTCCGATGATTTACACCGAGAACCTGTCTGAGATGCGAAGCCGGGCGAAGGCGGGGCTCGACGCCGTGGCCGGCAAGGTGCCGCTCTATGTTGGGATGTATGCCACCTATGCCCCGGACCAGCGCCAGGAGCCCGACATGGCGGTGGCCCAGATCGTGGCGGCCCGGGAGCTGGGGGCGTCTGGATTCGTACTCTTTGAGATCCAAGACCACGTGCTGACGGATCTGCTGCCGGTGCTCCGGTTGGGGGTGACCGCTCCCTGACCCGGCATCTCATCACGCTGTCGTTTGACGACGGGTTCAAAAAATCTTTCACGCTCACCGCCCGCATCTACGAGGAGTTCGGGTTGAAGGCGTGTCTCAACGTGATTGCTCGCAGCTGCGAGCCAAAATTCAAGAGCCCCGATGAGTACCATGGAACGCCCACGGGCACGTGGGAGTTCTGGAATGAGCTGGCGGCCAGAGGTCACGAAATTATGCCGCACGGGTGGGATCACAGTAATCACGCCCGCATCCCGCTTGAGGAGAGCCGGAAAAAAATCGATCTGTGCCTGGAGGCATTCAGGAACAACCTGAAGGGCTTCAAGCAGGAAGAAGCGGTGTTCAATTTCCCGTACAACTCCAGTACCCCGGAGGCGGAGGCGCACCTGGTTGGCAAGGTGCGCGGCATCAGGACGCGGGGCGGCGAGTATAACCCCTGGCCATCCAAGGAATTGTTCCGGCTGGGCAACTCTGGCTTTGGTCCTGGGAACAGCGAGGAGCACTTGGACCGGCATCTGGAAAAGTTTTTAGCGGGACCGGAGGGATGGTTTGTGTACAATCTGCACGGCCTGGATGATGAAGGCTGGGGTCCGATCGGGGCGGACTACCTGCGCCGGCTGCTTGAGCGACTCCTGAAGATCGAAGGGGTGGAGATGCTACCCGCCGCCGCGGCGTTTAGGAAGTACGGTTAGAGCTCTCCCCCCTCACCCTGCCCTCTCCCCCCTTCGGGGGGAGAGGGGTATGCGGTCGAGCGATAAGAGGTCCCATAGAGGGTGAGGGGGGTTATTTAATATGAAATAACTCCTCAGCGGTCCAAGTGTCCTTGCGCTCCTGGGTGGAGGCGCGGACTTTGGCCACCGTTGCGAGGGTTACCGGGGAGGCGGTGTGGCCCCAGGCCTGTCGGATGTATGTCAGGATCGCGGCGATTGTTTCATCATCCAGCGTGGGATGTCCGGGCATTTCCATATCATAAGGAGCGCCGTTGACGGTGATCGGCCCCGCCACTCCGTGGAGGACAATCCGCACCAGCCGCCCCTTCGGCCCTAAGACCCACTCAGAATTGATCAGAGGCGGAGCTAGGCCCTCCTGGCCGCGCCCGCGGGGCCGGTGGCACGAGACGCAATACTGAAAGTAAAATGTCTTCCCTTGTTTCAAGCGGGTGCGTTCCAGGGCGGTGAGCGGCGTGACCTTCTCCGGTGTCTTCGTCGCGGTGACGCCTTTCAGCCGATAAGCGGAGCCGAGCAGGGGTTGGCCTTCCTTGAGGGCAGCCCCCGCCGTGGGGGAGATGCCTTCCAGCAGTCTCAAGCTCCACCGCCGCCATGATGATTTGGGCTGCGCCTCGGCCAACGTCAAGAGCCGGTCGATCCGGGGGGTGATGCCTTCTTCGGTGACACACCGCGCTAACCCGCCCAATATGTGTTCTCTGCCGGTTTTGTAGCGGATCCAGCCTTCGCCAGCCAGGATCCGTTCCAGGAATTCCAGTTCGCGGTCCTTGAGGCCGGTCAGCACCGCGTCGCGTAAATATTCGCTGGAGGCGTCCACCTTCAGGAGGGCTGCCTGCACCGCTTCCGCTTCAGGCTTCCGCGATTCCCCGAGGGTGAGCGCGAGTTGGAGCCTGACATCGGGACGGCTGTCTGAAACGACCTTAAGCAACTGAGACAAGACTTCGTCGCTTCCTTCTGATTTCAGCCATGGTTCCAAGAGGCGAATCGCTGCGGCACGGACCTTCGAATCGGGATCCGCCAGAGCTGCGAGCGTGGTGGCTCGGTCGAGCGACTCCAGGCCTTCCAAGGTCCACAGGGCGTGGATCCGGCTGACGTCGGTTGGTCCTCGCCGCACGAGTTTCTTGAGGGCGGGTACGACCGAACGGTCACCGCGCTCGACGAGCAGCCGTTGGGCCGTGTCCCGCCACCAGCCGCGAGGGTGTTTCAGGCGCTTTACCAGTGCAGCAGAAGAGGCGCGAGCGAGACCCGGCTTCCGGTTGCCAGCCCGGCGGGATTCGTGGACGATCCGGTAGATCCGACCCAATCCGGTGGGGTGATCCAGCCCCCGCTCCAGGACCTGGCGGCGCAGGAACGTGGTGACGTACACCCGGTGCTGGATCAACCCCCGGTACATGTCAACGATGTAGAGGGCGCCGTCCGGACCTGGCAGCAGATTCACCGGCCGGAACCGCTCGTCGGTGGAGGCTAGAAACTCGGCGCGGTCGTAGAAGTTCACGGCCGTGATCGTTCCATTTGCTTCGGTGAGCCGGTTGCACCGGATAAGGTGTGCCGCCGGCTCGCAGACGAATGCGCTGCCTTTGAATTCGGCGGGGAAGCGGTCGCCGCGGTAAATCAGCGGGGCGCAGGCAGCCGTGAATTTTTTCAGCTTTCCATCCCGGAGAAACCCTTTCCGATAACCCCGGTTCACGCCGGGAGTGACCCGGATGGGCCAGACCGATTGGTCAGCGGCGATCTGCACGTTGACCCCGGTGGGATTTGCATAATGTGGGTTCCGCTTAAGATAGTGAGAGGGAACGAGGTCACCGCGCAGTTGATTGGAATTGGTGTTGTAGAACAGCCGGCCATAGTCGTCCTGCGTGATGCCCCACTGGCCCCGGAAGGCGGTGGCCTCCTGGACGAACTTGCCCTGGCTGACGCGATATCGGGTGGCGTGTTTGGCGCTGTAGTTCCAGTTGTCGAGCGCCCAGAGCAGGCCGTTGGATTTGTGCTCGGGGTTGCCGTAAAGTCCGTAGTCCGTCGCCACGATGATCTGTTCATCGGCTGTCCCATCGCCATTTAAATCTCTGCAGAACCAGAGATTTGGCGGCTCAGCCACCAGCACCCCGTCAGCCGCGAAGGCCATAGCTCGCGGCAACACTAGAGCGTCCAGGAAGATAGTGCGCTGGTCCATGCGCCCATCACCGTCGGTGTCTGTGAGCGTCACGATCTGAGCGTCAGGGGTGGACTCACCCTCGCCGTCCACGTTCGGCATGAACGAGTGCATCTCTACGACCCACAGCCGCCCATCGGGGTCGAATACCGCGGCGACTGGGTCTTGAACCAGCGGTTCGGCCGCAACCACTTCGAGACGAAATCCTGGGGCCAGCGTGAATGACTTGAGCGCCTCCTCAGGCGACAGCACGGGCGCTGGTGGGATCACCAGATCTGGTGAGGGCGGCGCCTGGTGCTCTCCCGGCCGGTCCCCTTTCTGGGCATCAGCCAACTCGGCACACAGGATGGCGAAGAGGAGTACGCCCCACAGCAGGTAGCTGAGGGCTTGGTGTGAAAGAGGCCTCAAGTAGCGAATGGCCTATGTAAGGCTTGCTGCTTCTAGTTCCAGGGGAAAATGTTTCGCGATCAGCCGGAAGTGGCGGTCGTAGGTCAGCAAGGCGACATGGTGTTCGACGGCTGTGGCCGCAACGAGACAATCAATCAAAGCAATCGTGAGGCCTTTCTTTCGCAAGCGGGCGGCCAGTGAACCCGCCTGGATCCATGTTTCGAGTGAACTCTGAAGGATTTGTGTGGTCTTGAGCAGCGAGCTGATGGCCTGTAAATCCTGGTCGGAACGAGTGCCCTGATAGAGTTCAGCGAGAACAGGCCCAGTTGTACAGGCCATCCGGCGCGCAAGCAAATTGCTGACGACTGGGCGCAGCGGGTGTTGTGGATTTGTGGCTTGTTCAATCCAGACGGAAGTGTCGATCAGAGTTAGTTTATTCCGTATAGCAGTCCTGCTAACGGGCAAGGTGCCTCCATTTCAGCACTCGCCGGTCAAACGTACACTTTCCCCAGAGCTTTTCTAGCTTTTCGAGCTCCTTCTTACGCAAGGTTTCCTCGATCGCATAGGTGACTGCTTTGGCTTTGGACTTGAAGTTGGTGGTCCGCATGAGCTTTTCAATCGTCGCATGATCAAGCGTTACCGTTGTTCGCATTGTGCGCCTCCTTGCACA
Source organism: uncultured bacterium (assembly GCA_964587525.1). Taxonomy (GTDB): domain Bacteria; phylum Oederibacteriota; class CAKKQC01; order CAKKQC01; family CAKKQC01; genus CAZPLZ01. Next base: position 17,585 of record CAZPLZ010000032.1, read on the forward strand.
TAATTGTGCATCATCTCGCACAGGATTTCAATTCCTCAATCGCTGTGTCAAACTGGCTAATGAACCGTGAGGGGATGATGGAGCGGCCTGCCGGAAGGAACGCCTTGACGGTCGGCGGGGGGCACTGCTAGCGTGGGGCGATGATTCACAAATCTGGACGCTGGCTGGTTGCTGTTCTTCTGTTGTGCACTCCATTGATGCTGACCGGTTGCCGTACCGTGTCTGAAAAACCTTCCAACGGTTGGCTGATTCTTTTTGATAAGGAACACACGGAGGGCTGGGCCCAGGCCGGCCCCGGCGGATTCAAGATCCGGGAGGGTGTCGCCACGCCGTTTGGCGGCATGGGGCTCTGGTACTACGAGAAGAGAACGTTCAAAGATTTCATCTTGAAGATTGAGTTCCAGCAGAAGTCGATCGACTCCAACTCGGGGGTCTATGTCCGGTTCCCGCGCGTGGATGGCGATCCCTGGATCCCTGTCAAGGAAGGCTACGAGATCCAGATTGCCGGAGACCAGCCGACCAAGCACTCCACCGGCTCCATCTACAGCTTGCAGGCGCCGACCGCGGTCCCGCTCAAGCCAGCCGGCGAGTGGAACGAGTTCGAGATCACCTGCATCGGCCAGCAATACACGGTCAAGCTGAACGGGGAACTCATCAATACCTACACGGGGAACCGCAGCCTGACCGGCATGATCGGGGTGCAGAACCACGACGACGACAACTCCGGCGCCAATACCGTCCGGTACCGCAACATCAGGATCAAAGAACTGAAGAGCCCGTGATGCTCAGGCGCGTGCCGGTGCGACTCGCGCTCGTCGTCGTGGCGCTCCTGGCGGTCGTGCTACTGGCGGTGAATGCATGGACCGCGCCCCAAAAGAGCCAGGGCGCCATGCCAGGTCTGGTCGCAACATACACCGATGGTGAGCACCGCGTGGTGCTCGTGGTACCGACCCCGAATTTCACGCTGACGGCTGAGCAGTCCATCCATCCGCAGTTGCTGCCGAAATTTCGTGCACGGTGGAAGGGAGTGCTGAAGGTGCTCCGGAGCGGCACGTACGAAATCACGGCGGCTGACACCGGGGGGGCGACGGTGTATGTGGACGGTGAGCCGGTTCAAGGACGTCCGGTCTCCCTGCGGGCAGGTGAGCATCCCCTGCGTATCGAGTACATCCGCGCGGAAGGAACGGCCCGATTACAATTGATATGGGATTCTGACTTTTTCGTGGCCGAGCCTATTCCCAGCAAGTTTTTAGCCCACCGCGAGCTTCCGCCGGAGCATGGCACCCAGGCAATTGTGGAACGGGGCCGCGAGTTGGTGGAGGAGCTAAACTGCATTGCCTGCCATCAGGCTCCGGCTGGATCCACACTGCGTGGCCGTCGCGGGCCGAATCTTACGCATGTCGGGTCGCGCACCAATGCGGGGTGGATCGCTCAATGGTTGAAGAATCCAAGGCACTTCCGGCCCAAGGCGGTCATGCCGGTGCTGCTGGATACCCAAGAGCGGGCTGACGTGGCTGCGTACCTGGCAGGTCTCAAGGACCCGAAAGACGAGATCCAGCCGATGCCCACCGACCGTTTCCGGGCCAAGCGCGGGAAAAAGCTATTTGAGTCCACCGGGTGTATCGCCTGCCACAGTGAAGACGGCGTTTCACTTGGGGGAATTGGTTCCAAAATGGACGCCGGTCATTTGGCAGCATACTTGCGCGACCCGCTCAAAGTGGACCCCAGCGGCCGTATGCCGGATATGCTTCTCAATGAGGAAGAAGCCTCGCTCATCGCGGAGCACCTGGTTCATTCCAAGAACCCCGCGTTTGAGGCAAAGGCTCCGAAGGGAAACCCGCGGCGTGGGAAGCAGCTCACCGCCGCACGTGGCTGCGTTGCTTGCCATACGATCGGCGACGGCAGGCCGCTGAGGAACAAGTTTAAGGCGCCACCCCTCGATCAGCTCGCCGGGGTGAAGGGCTGTCTGGCGCCGAAACCGGAGGGGCGAGTGCCACGATACCATTTCGCGCCAGGGGATCGGGAAGCGATGCTGGCGTATTTAAAAATCTCTGATATCAGTCCGGCGCCGGTGCACGAGTTCCACCGCACCGTGAAAGCCTTTAGCTGCACGGCCTGCCATGTGCTGGATGCTTCGCCGCAGCCGGATCTGGCGGAGCTTCCGCCGCCACTCACCGGCCTGGGTGCCAAGCTGCGTGGCAGCCGGCTAGGGGCGATCCTCATCAAGAAGAAACGGGCCCGGCCGTGGCTTCAACTGCGGATGCCGCACTTCGGTTCGGACAACGTGGGGCATCTGGTTGAGGGGTTCGTGGCCGCCGCCGGGACCGAGCCGGGGGAGGGTGAGTGGTCCCCGCCGCCGACGCCGCAGCAGGTGCGCAAAGGGGTGAAGCTCATGGACTCCGGCGAAGGGGGATTCGCCTGCATCAACTGCCATGGTTTTCCTGGCTATGAGGCCCCCGGTGCCCGCGGGCCGGACCTGACCGAGATCTACGCCACGATGCGGCCTGAGTGGTTCCACCGTTGGATGCGCGACCCGCTTCGCATCCAACCGAATACCCTGATGCCGTCCTTCTTCGGCACGAAACCTGAAGCCGAGGCCGACCAGCTCATCCACGAGATCTGGACTGCGCTGGCGACGGGCGAGAATATGCCGCGTCCTGCTGGGATCGCGGAAACTGGAAATCTTACGCTGGAGGTTAAGGATGGCCCAGTAGTCCTCCGCACGTTCATGCCCGATTCCGCGTGGCGCTCCTTGGCTGTCGGACTTCCTGGTTACCTGGCGTACTGCTTCGATGCGGAGGAGTGCATGTTACGTTACGCGTGGGTTTGGTTCGGCCCCTTCCTGGATGTGAATCCGGTGTGGACCGGACGCGGAGGGCGGGAGGCAAAGGTGCTGGGCAAGCAGTTCTACACGGCGCCGGAGGTCTTCCCGCTGAGGATCGGGAAGCCGGGCCGGGAACCGAAAAGAAAATTCCGTGGATACGCCATCGTGGAGAAGGTTTCGATGTTGCGCTACGAGGTGGATGGCGTGCCGGTGCGCGAGCGGATCTCACCTCTCTCCAAAGGAACAGGTCTCGTCAGGGCGTTCGAGGTGGATTCACCGGATCAGGATGTGTGGTTCTTGGCTGGTAAGGCGATTAAGGGCGTGACCTACACGTCGCCAGACGGTGCTTGGTCTGGTCGGAAGCTACGGATTCCCGCCGGTTCCCCGGTCCGCTTCACGGTCACGATTGCTGTTGAGGAGAAGCCATGAGTGCGCTCAGGCTGCTGCTTTTGCTCGGGATCCTGTGTGCACGGGCCGATGCGAACGTCACCCTGGGAACTTGGTATTACATCGGGCCGTTTGACAACGCGGAAGGGAAGGGCGCCAGGAAGGCGTACCCGCCGGAAAAGGGTGTTGAACTCACCACCGAATATACCGGCGTGGACGAGAAGCGGGTGCGGTGGATCAGCGCGACCCATTTCAAGGATGGCGAGGTCATCAACCTGGATCTCTTCAGCCGCAAGGAGCATGTGCTCTGCTATCTCTACCGCACCATTGAGGCCGAGCGCGATACCAACGCTCTGATCTTCATGGGCAGCGACGACTCGCTCACGGTCTGGCTGAACGGCAAAGAGGTGTTCGAGTATTTGGAGCCGCGAAACATGACATATGAAGAAGATACCGTCGTGGTGCACCTCAGGAAAGGGGTCAACCACCTGCTGTGCAAAGTTGGGAACCTCAGTAGGGACTGGGAATTTTACTTCCACCTCCCATGGCCACAGGCTATTCCTAAGGATGGCTTTATCTATGTGAAGCGCGAAACCCGCGAGGCGACCAAGACGGTTTCGCTCACGGCCATGCGCGCGCTCGCCGCCCAGGATGCCGGGCAGATCACGCATGACCCTTGGCATTACATCGGGCCATTCGATAATACCGATGGCCGTGGCGTCAGGGCGGTGTACCCGCCGGAAGAGGAGATCAACCTTGAGGCCAAGTATGTCGGGGCGGACCGAGAGGTGGTGCGGTGGAAGAGCGGCAAGAAGTTCAAGGACGGTAAGGTGATTGACCTCGATCTCTTTGACCGCAAGGACAATTCCATCTGCTATCTGTACCGCACGATCGAGGCCGAACGTGAGACCGAGGTCACAATGTGGGTCGGCAGCGATGACTCCTTGGCGCTCTGGGTGAATGGGGAACTCGAGTTTGAGTGGCTCAAGGCGCGATCCATGCCGGGGGAGAAGGACCGGGTTGAGGTCGTGTTGCAGGAGGGTGCCAACCACCTGCTCATGAAAATCGGGAACCGATACGGGGGCTGGCAAGTGTACTACGACCTGCCGTGGCCACCGAAACTGGAGCCCGCCCTTGAGACGAAACTGGAAGCCCGTCTGGATGCCGACTTTGCTGCCGTAAGTGAGGGCACGTATTATCGCCTGGAGACGATAGCCACGCCTCCGGGGGCCGTGCTTGAGG
>CAZPLZ010000033.1:0-21846 GCA_964587525.1 uncultured bacterium
CGATGGGCCTGACCCTCGACACGGGCAACCCGCTGGCGGTGGGCGAGGACATCCTGGCCTTCGCACGCCGCGTGCTCCCGCACCTGGTGAACGTCCACCTCAAGGACTACCGCGTCCACCCGACGCCGGACGGCTACATCCTCGCCCGCTGTGCTCTGGGCGAGGGTGTCGTGCCGTTTCCGGAGCTGCTCGCCCTGCTCTCATCAACGGATGTCTCGCTTCACGCTGAGCAGGCAGCGCTGACTGAGCGGCGGATCCGTGTCCTGGAGCCGGAATACTGGCAGAACCTCGGCTGCACGGGCGCTCCGGATAAGAACCACCCCGCCCTGCGGCTGCGGCATGACCGCCCCTCGAGCGGTGACCCGCGGACCCCGTGGGAACGGGGCGAGGACTCCGACCTTCCCGCCTACGAGCTTTCGCAAGTGGAGCGGAGTGTCAGGTATCTTACAGAGGTACTGCAAAGGAGGACCGCATGACCGCAGCGAAGTCTGTCCTGGACCTGTTCCGGGTGGACGGCCACGTGGCGCTCGTGACCGGCGGCTCGAAGGGGCTTGGTCAAGCGATGGCGATGGCCCTGGCCCAGGCCGGGGCGACCACCGTGCTCTGTTCGCGCTCCAAGGCCGAGTGCGAGGCGGCGGCCGCGGAGATCGCCCGGGCGACAAACAAGGAAAGCCTCGGACTCGCCTTGAACGTCATGAAGGAAGAGGAAGTTGACCGGACCTTCGCCCGCGTTGTCGAGCGATTCGGCAAGCTTGATATCCTGATCAACAGCGCCGGGATCAATATCCGGGGTTCGATCGAAGAGTTGAGCCAGAAGGACTTCCGGAACGTCATCGAAACGAACCTCACCGGCACTTGGCTGTGCTGCCGGGCAGCGGCCCGGATCATGAAGCCGCGCAAGTATGGGTCCGTCATCAACTTGGGCTCGGCGCTGAGCAAGGTTGCGCTTCCCGGGCGCACGGCGTACTGCGCCTCGAAGTTCGGGGTCATCGGCCTCACCCAGGCGCTGGCGTTGGAGTGGGCCGAATCCGGTGTGCGGTGCAACGCCATCTGCCCGGGCCCGTTCCTCACGGAGATGAACCGGCCCATCAAGGAGGATCCGGCAAGGGAACGGATGGTGGTAGGGCAGACCGCGCTCAACCGGTGGGGTGAGCTGCACGAGATCACCGGCGCGGCGCTCTATCTGGCCAGTCCCGCATCCACCTACGTCACCGGCTCATCGCTGTCCGTGGACGCGGGCTGGACCGCCCGGTAGCGGCGCGACCGCGATGGAGCGTCTCGAGCCCAAGCTGAAGGGAAAGGTCGCGCTGGTGACCGGGGCAGGCCGGGGACTGGGCCGCGCCTACGCCCTGCGACTTGCCCGCCTCGGGGCGGACGTCGTGGTCAACGACATTCGGATGGACGCCGCCAAGGAGTTCAACGAGGAGCTGACCGCTCCAACGGTGATGGACGAGTGCCGGGCATTCGGGGTTAAGTCCATCGGCGTGGAGGCGGACGTCAGCCGAAAGGAGGCCGTGGATGCGCTGGTCCAACGGATCGTGGACGAGCTAGGCTCGCTCGACATCCTAGTGGCCAACGCCGGCGGGCAGCTGCGGCCCGTGACGGAAGGCCGCGCCGACGCGGCCACCATGCCGGAGGACGACGTGCGGTTCCTCCTGGATGTCAACCTCATGAGCACGATCTTCTGCTGCCAGGCGGCCGCGGAAATCATGAAGCGGAAGCGCTGGGGCCGGATCGTCACCGTCGCGTCCATCGGCGCCTACAGCGGCCTGCTGGTCGGCTACGGCGTGGCCAAGGCGGGGATCGTCCGCTACACGCGCTCGCTGGCCCGCGAGCTGGGGCCGCACGGCATCAATGTCAACTGCATCGCCCCCGCCCTGATCGGCACCAGTCGGGCCTACGCCCAGTTCCCGGAGCGGAAAAAGAAGGGCAAGGACATTCCCTTGGGCCGAGTGGGCGTGCCGGAAGACTGCGCCCGGGTGGTCGAGTTCTTCTGCACGGACCTCGCGGACTACGTCACCGGCCAGGTGCTCTCCGTCTGCGGCGGGCTGAACCTGAACGCGACGTAGCTGGCCAGGCTTCCAACTCCTGTAACGGTCACGGCACGATCGGCACATTGGGCACGCCGGTGATGAGGCCGATGACCGCCCAGAACATCGCAATCATGCATTCACCAAGCACCAGCCCTAGGAACAGGGGCAATATTCTCTGGTAAGCCCTCGCACCGCCAAAGGACATCACGCAGGACTTGGCCAACCACCCAAGCAGGATTGAGAACCAGATCCTGCTCATCGCCCACGTCGTGCACATGACAAAGCCCAAGGGATGCAGCGGCCACCATGGAAATATCGTGCGCAGGACAAACATTCCCGCGACGAACGCGCCTCCCACCAGGACGTGAGCGAGGTTAACCGGAAGCACCGCCGTCTCCCCGGCTTTCAGCACGTCAAAGTTCGGTGGGTTCTTCTGCATTTTCGCCGCAGCATCAAGGTAATACCTGGGAGCGAGAGAACTCGCCCACCACTCCACGTTGACCGCGCCGTACTTGTGACTCGTCGCAATGAAACTGTACGTCGAAATGCCCAGCACGATCGCTGCGGCCACCGCGAACACCGTGACCGCCTTGCCCAAATGCATCCGGCCCTGCTCCGCCGCCTTCATGCCGTTGATGATGTAAGGCATGAACACCTTCCGCATGTCCTCCATGTTGATCCCCCGCTGCATCGCCAGGGTCGTGAGCGAGGCCCCGCTCAGCCATGAAGATGGGAACAGTTGCGTGATGAATCGAAACGGCTCCGTGATCCCGCCCAGAAAAAGCAGGCCCGATTCGGCCACGACACGCGTCAGTACCAGCAGCATGACCAAGTACATGATGACCGCAAGCGCCCCCACCCACCACTGCGCTCCGGCCAGGACGTACCAGCCGACCATTCCGAAAAGGCCTGCACCGATGAGCAGGAGGCTTAGCCAAGGAGGCAGCACATCTTGTTCTGGATCCGTCCTGCCGGAGAGCGCCCGTCTGAACCACCCAGCGAGGGAGTGCCGGGCCGTCCAGCACAGGAATATCGCGACCGCGAACATCCCGCCCGCCGTCTCGAACACGCTGGCCCTGGTCGCCCAATTCGAGAAGAAACCACCGCCCGCCACACCCATCCAGGCAACGAACACGTAGCTCAGGTGATACAGCACGTAGAAGAACCAGAACGAAAAACTCACCTCGCGAGTGAGCAGGAACGTCAGCCCGATGACCGAGAAAAAAACTTCTGCGAACCTGAGGTTGAATTGATTCCATGGCCGGTCCGAGAACAGCCCCCATGTCGACCAGGAAAGCTGGAAATCTGGTATGCCCGGAACGTAGAGCCCGAGGCCCCTCACACCCCATATCAGGCAGGCAATCGCAACTCCTGCCCAGGTCAGACGGTTACGCAGAAAGTCGTTGAGCAAGCGATCCTTTGGCGCCTCGCGTGCGACTTCAACCGGCACATGCACAATCGGAAAGATCAAACGCTCCCGCTGCGACCACTGCTGAAAAAACACCGAGCACAGGGCGAAATTGGACGCGTAAAGAATCAGCGCAAACCCGCACCAAGCCACGAGCGGCCCCGCCCAGTCCGCCCACGGGATGCTCTGCCCGCTGGGCAGGCCCTCCATGAACCACTTCAGCGCCTTGCTGTCCGGATCTCTTGACACCACCATCCAGTCCGGCATGTGGTTCAGAATGAGCTCGCGGTAGTCGTTTGACTCTGTGGTGAAATACGCAGGGGCAACCACGAACGAGGGGAAGTATCCCACGAAGGAATAGGAGGAGAGGCTGCCGGCAATCCCGACCATCCCCCAGATCAGCAGGAGTTCGCCGGAGGACAGGCCATTCACACCCAGGAACTTCCTCGCCGCCGTGTTAACCACAAGCACAAGAAACGCGACGAACACAATGGCGACCACGGGGAAATGGTTCCCGACAAAGAGGGTGTTGGTAAGGTAACAGTCGCTGTAGGCCGACAGCAGCCCGATGAGGATCGAGGCGAACAGCCCCAGGCATACCGCGCGCGTGGTGAGCGGGGAAAGGTGCTGTGCGGGGTCTGGCGAGCCCACGCCTGCCACAGCAAGCGTATCGCCGGGCCGTCCCATAGACTTTCTAATCATCCAGCGGATCGTGTCGGTTGTCGATCACGGTGCACCCGGCTAGCCCGTCAAGGAAGTACGGCAGCGCCCCCCTGACGAGTACCGCGCATCCCCCCGGGTGGGCCGAAGCGGACGCGCCTGGCGGGGTACAGCACCACGGGTCCCAGCAGGCCGGAATCCAGAAGCGGCGAATCCGCGGACCAGTGTTTCCAGGTCGTGAAGGTCAACCGGCCGGTAGGGCTGGGTTTGCCCGCCTTCAGCCAAGCGGGCCAGGCCTGCAGATGCTTTCCCGCCCAATAGTCCCCCCATTCGCAGTCTTCGGGAAGCTTCGCATCACCGATCAGGCGATTAGGCCACAAGTTCGTGACCCTCACTTCAAGCCGGTTCGCACCCGTTCGGACAGCATCGGAAACGTCGATCCGGAACGGCCTCTTCCACAGGACGCCGAGATCATGACCGTTGAGCCTAATCTCGGCAAGGTTCTTGACTTCCCCGAGGTCAAGGACGAGAGATGTTGCCGTTCCCCGGAGTTCCGGCGGGACCTCAAATTCGGTGAGGTAGGCCGCCGTGCCCGAGAAAAACCGGACCCCGTCTTCCTGGTGCTCGCTCCACGAAATCAATTCCTGTAGTGTGATGCGGTCCGGAGCGCCCCGGCCGGGGGGGAACCTCACTTCCCATGGCGCGGCGAGGCCCAGCGGCTCCGCCACCTCACCGACCTCAACGGACATCGTCTTCCCCTGTGCGGTGCGGGCTTCATAGGCACCCGCTTCCCGCACAGCCAGCTCGAGCATCCCCTCCGCTGACAGGCCGGCCCGCCAGGGAGGAGGGCTGGCCGGATCGGACCGCCCTCCGATCTGCAACGTCTCATGTTCGCGGACCGACGCGGTGCGAACCTGGCCATCCAGGACGTATTCGACCCGCAGCCGCTTGAAGTGTTCGGGCGTCGGGTCGCCGCCCAGCACATCGTTCTCGGCATTGATCAGCAGGCTCCCGTCCTTGACCTTGCCCCGAAGCAAGTCAGTCACATCCGCAAACCCGGACCCATCCTCCGCTTCGTAGATGGCCCGGCGGATCTCCAGCGTCGGGGGAAGGGGTTCAGGCCCTGCACCGACATGGCGCACATGCACCACGTGATCAGCGCCGCTCGCCGGACGGCGAAAAACGACAAACACCGACTCCGCGGGGTCGAGCCGCAACGGCAGAGCGATACGACCGTCGCGCTCCTCATAGACCGGCGCCGTCTCAATCCGGCCGGTCTCGGGGTGCCACAACTCCGGAACCTTGCCGGTCACCCGGAATGTGCACACGCCCTTGGCCACCCGGGCGCGCTGGTTGGAGACGAAGTAGACATCGGCACCGTCAATCACGCGATGGATGAAATCCACGCGTGCGCCTCGCCCGCTGAATTCAAAATCGGGACTGACGCCCATCCCGGCAAAAACCTCGGCCAGCGGTTTGCCCCAGATCACCTTCCCCTTGCCGTACCCGTGCTCGGTGACTGTCTTGCCGTCACAATCTCCCCAGATCTTATCGGCCAGCGAGGCGACGATCCGGTCGCACTTTGGATAGTCCTCAAGGCTGGGGGAACGCACCGGCTTGGGGCCGACGACCGTCGCGCCGACCTGAACGAGCTTTCCCAACTTGCGCAGAAGCTTAAGAGTCATGGAGCCGTCCGGTGGAAGGACCAGCACCCGGTAGCTCAGCCCTCCGGGTAACGTGAGACGACCATTCCTGGTCGACATCCGGGTCAGGATGACCTCCGCGTTGCAGACGTCGTAATCGTACCCGTCCGGCAGCTCCGGAGGTCCGGCCCGCAGGCCAACGGGAGCTCCTTCGCCGCAGAAGTACACCGCATCGGCCACGAATGTCCCCTGTTGCAGCAGAAACTGGCAACGAGCCAGGTAGCTCATCCACGCCGCGCTCTGCTCCCACCACGTATTGGTGCGGCCAAAGCGCGTCCCCCACGGCCCCATCGTCATGCCCGGGAGCCGGTCCAGCCAGGGCTGGTGCGCGTAGGTGTGAAAGATCAACCGGTTGACCCCGCGGCAGAAGGCCCGGTCTCCGACCATCTTGAGGGAACCGGGATCGTTCCGCCACGCTCCCTCGTGCGGCATCGCCGTGAACGCCTCGGCGCCGATGACGCTGCGGCCGTAGGTGTGACCTACCGAGGCGGCGAGTTTGCAGGTTTCCATCGACCCGCCGCTCACCCAGAATTCCCCCACGGGGAGGTCCGCGCGACCCCCGCAACCTAAGCTCTCAAACGGCCCGCCATAGGGCTCTACACCCAGGCGCAGGCCCCGACGGTGACAGAGCTTCGCCATCCGACCGTAGTACCGGTCCTGGAACAGATCCGCAATCGTCCGTCTTAAGTCCCACAGGAACCGCTCGGAGACTTCCAGACTTTCCACCACCCGGTTGGTGAGGACCGCCAGGTACGGTGTCGGATCGTAGCCTCGCCGCCTGCGGAATTCCTTCTTAAAGCCTCGAGTCCAGTTCTGGTTCCCAACTTCATAGCTGTCGATGAGGAAATTGGCGAAGACCGGCCCCGCCAACTCGCCCAATTCAGGAAGGAGCTTGCCCATCACGGCGGCAAAATGGGCGTCGGCGGCCGCGGCGCTCAACTTGTCGCACTCCAGACCGGTTCCCTCCGGGGGGGCCGGGTGGTTTTTCCGCCCGGTCGGCGTATAGCCGACTCGAACCACCATCCACGTTCCTGGCGGAACGTTCCAAGTCAGCCGGCCCTCGCCGGACATCCGTCTGGTCAGGTCGACGATCCCCCGCCGGGACACGACGGTTTCCGGAGGGGCCGACCCTTCGACGTCCCACCCGAAGCCACCGCTCCCCGCATCACCGGCCTTGGCCTCAAAATTTTCAATGGCGAATCGCGGGGAAAGCTGCACTTCGGCCAGAGCGATCCGGTCCTCCTGGCCGCTCCCCTCGGTCAAACGCAACCGAAAGAACCGCCCGGTCACCGCGGGGAAACCGTAAACACGGCTCCGGCGGTTCCACCCGTCACGAAGCGTCATGTCCGCCACCTCGGTGAATGTTTGACCGTCATCAGATACTTCGAGAGTTCCCGTCATCCAATCCAGCCCTTCCCCAGGAACCAGCACCAGTCGACGAGCGGTAAACGGTTCTTCAAATTCGACGAGAAGATGCTGCGGTTTATCCGGAGTCGGCTTGGGCAGGTATCCAAAGGTTTTGTTGCTGGCATCCACCACAGCTGAGCCGTCGAAGGCGCTGGAGCTTCCGGTCACAACCGGTGCAAAAGACAACATGTTGACCTGTTCGCTCTCAGGGACAAGAAACGCCAGCACCGCGATGTCCCGGTAGAACCCCAGTTTTGTAGGGGGCTGAGGTAGTACCTCGGAGAACCGGACTCCTCCCGTGACTCGGACTTCACTGGTCACCACTCGCTGCATGGCGAGTTCCGGTGTAATCCATGGGCCTCCGCTACTCGACCACCCGGCGCAATTGTGCATGCCCACCTCGATGCCGAGGCGTCGGGCTTCCTCCAAGGCGAACTTGAACAGGGCTCGCCATTCGTCCCCGAGATATCCCGCGGAGCCGGCGGGGATTCCCTGGTCCACAGTGAAGATCTGAACACCGCCGACCCCGACCCGGCGCATGGCCTCGAGATCGGCCGTGATACCTTCCCGGCTGACGTTGCCGTTCATCCAGTGCCACCACGTATGTGGCCTGGCCGAATCCGGGGGCTGGCGGAAGCCCTGCACCAGAGGAGCCGTCGGCTCCGCCGCCGGAGCTGCCGCCGCAGCCAGCAGACACCACACGAGCACCACACCCATCTTGCGGCTCAGGGGGCTTCCTCCTCAGAAATCATGATCGCACGCTTACCACATCGCACGGACTAATTTCCAACACGCTTCCTGACACCTCCGGAGGAACTATTGACTTGTAAGGTTGGGCAGTTCCACTGCATCATCAACCTGTTGCTGCCACTGGTAGATGCGCTCGGCCAGCTCCCTCATCCTCCCGAGCTGGCGCAGGTCTTTGGCCAGGTTGTCAGTCTCGAGCGGGTCGTCATGCAGGTTATAGAGTTCGTGGTCCCCAACCGTGCTGAGGTTGAGCTTCCAGCCTTCAGGAGTCACAACCGTGCGCACCGGGTCCTGCATCGCGGCGGAGAGTTGTTCCTTGGTCGCAAGCTCGGTCAGCCATTCGGGAAGGGGATCCTTGGTCAGCATGGAGTCAAAGTCGTTGTTTTGCTTGCCGCGGTTCCACTCCACAAAGACATCCCTGGGCTTCTCATTTCCTTCCCACAGCGGACGCAGGCTGCGGCCGGGTAATCCGTCCGGCACCCGTTCACCCAGCAGGTCCAGGAGCGTTGGCACCAGATCAATCTGGCTCACCGGATGCGCGTGTCGCCCACCTTGAAGCACGCCAGGAACCCGCAGCAGGAACGGTACCCGCACTGATTCCTCATACATCAGGCACTTGGCCACCAGGCGATGGCTGCCCATCATGTCTCCGTGGTCCGAGGTATAGACGATGATCGTGTCCTGCATGAGCCCGCACTCCTCCAGCGTCCGGAAGATGGTTCCCACGTGTGTGTCCACCTGGCTGCAGAGCCCCCAATATTTTGCGATCAGCCGCCGCCAGTCTTCCTCGGTTTTCAATTTCCAGCGCTCACGAAAGAAACGTTCAAAAGCCCGGGCCTTGAGCGTCCCCGAGCGGCCGGGTGGAGCGTTGAAGTTCGCAGGCAGGATGTCGCCCATCGGGTCATACTGTGCGTCGCGCGGCCCGGTAAAGGGCATATGCGGCTCAAGAAAATTGACGTAGAGGATGAACGGACTGGCTTTATTCTCACGAAGGAAGCGGCTCGCCTCTTGCGCCAGGTAGGCAGGTTTGGAGCACTCCTCCGGCAGGCGGGCCACCTCCACGCGGCCGAAGGCTTCGCCGTCGGCCGGCTTGAGCCCGAGTGAAAGCAGGTACTGGTGGTAGGTGGACCGCGCGTGGCGATCCTTGTCCGGCCGGAAGTACCCGCGGTAGCCGTCATCAATGGCGCGCCACTCCCGGAACCCGTGCTGAGGAAAAATCTCGTCGCCCAGATGCCATTTACCGTGATACCCCGTCGCGTACTTGCCGTCTGGGAGCATTTCCGCGATCGTGCGCACGTGCTCGGGAAGTGGAATATTGTTGGCCATACAACCGTTTTGGTGCGGCCATAACCCCGTCATGATCGTGGAGCGCGAGGGAGTGCACACTGGCTGGGTCACGTAGCACTTTTCAAAGACCATGCTCTCGTTCGCCAGGCGGTTCAGGTTCGGCGTCTCGATCTTGTCGTTGCCGTAGGCGGCCATGGTGTCCGCCCGCTGCTCGTCGGTGAAGAGGAACAACAGGTTGCGGGGTTTTTCACTCATGAATGGACACTGTATGTCCTTCGTGGACACATCAGGGCTGCTAGCCCGTTGTTCTCATCCGCACCGCGATATAGGGCTTGCCGGGCAGCTCGATCTTAAATCGGCCGCGGAACGTGCCTTTCACCGGCGTGATCGTCATGTTCCACGTGTCGATCACCTCAACGCGGAAACTCCTCTCCTTTGGTAAGTTGAACCATCTGAACGCCGGCCGGTGGATGTCGAAGTAGTAGAGGTAGTACTCGCTTTCCTTCGCCGCACAACCGAAGTTCTCCCAGCCCGTGTGGATCGGGGTCAAGCCACCCTCCGGGCTCTCCTCAATAATTCTTCGCAGAAAAGCGATTCGCTTCGGGCTAGTCCCGTGCAGCACGCCGCCCTTCGACCACCACAGGATGTCTTTCGGGTGCATGTAGGTCTCCCCGTGGCCGACGTACCCGCCCCGGCAGAATCCGTCCCAGAACCGGCGGGTGAGCTCTTCTCCCGTGATGTTCCCCCACGCGTGTTCGACGTTGCCCTCGTACTGGCACTCGTCATCCACAACCGGCTTCCCGTACCGCTCCCGCCACCGGTGGGAGTCCCAAGTGCTCCCCGCCTGGATGCTGCAGTGGGTCACCCACGGCTTCTTGTGGTCGTACCACCGGCCGCCGTTGTGAATGGACCGCAAGTGGCCGTACGGATCGTGGTCCCGGACAATCTTGAAAAACCGGTCCCAGTCCTCCTGCTTCTTCGCTTTCATGAAGTCCCACTCGTTCGCCATCGACCACCAGACATTCCGGTAGGCGGCGAACCGGGCGACCACGTACTTGAGGTACCTCTCGTCGGTCTTCGGGTTCATCGTGGCGAAGCCCCAGCGATCGTACGGATGGAACAGAATGAGGTCGGCCTCGATCCCCGCGTCCCGCAGCTCCTTGAGCCAGTACTCGAAGTGGCGGAAGAACCAGGGGTTGAACCGGGTGTAGTCCCAAGCCTTGGGCGGCTTGCCCACGAACGGGTAGTGCTTCGGTTCGTTCCGGTTGTAAACATAGTCCTTCGGGAAGACGCACATGCGCAGCTTGTTGAACGGGGAGCCGCGCAACGTCGCCATGGTCTGCTTCTTCAATTCGTTCTCCTGGTGCACCCAGGCGTAGCAGGTGGTCCCGAACGGGTAGTACGGTTTCCCGTCCGCATAGCCGAAGTGGAACGTATTCCGGACCCGGACGGGACCGTGATTGCCCTTCGCGGGCTTCGCGCAGACGAACTTCCCTTCAATACCGGCCAGGCCCTTGGAGCTGCTGCGAGTCACGTACCGCCACTCGCCCTCCTCGCCCGGCATGAACCGGACCCGGTACAAGCCCTCGCCGTCGTAGAATCCGTCCACGTCCACGGTCTTGCCGCGCCGGGTGAACCGCGCGCCAAACGTCGTCTCGACGAACGGGTTCCCCGAAGCCGCGCCGGTCAACGACAGCTCGAAGATCCCCCAGCGCTCGACCCGCTCGGGATCGCGCCGGATGACCGCCTTCTTCCCCTTAAAGTGCTGGTCGGCGAAAGCGAGGTACACCTTCCAATCCTCCCGGATGACATTGTGATGGCCTTTCCGGATGTGATATGCGAGCGTATCGCCGACCAGTCTCCCCGGCTCCGGCATCCACTCCGCCCCCAGACCCCCGGCCCCAAGCAGCCGGTACACCTTCTCCGCCGCCCGCAAAACTTCGAACTGTCCGCGGGGGTTCGCCCACGTGTCCTCCACCGCGTTGTTGAACAGCACCGGGCGCGGCGCGACCAGCGCGGTCAGGCAGTGTTGGTCGAACGGGAGCCTCCCGACTTGCTGGTTAAACTTTTTGAACTCGTCGCAGAACCAGTGCGGAAACGAGGTGTTGATCCGCTCGACCGACTCCCCCACGATCCCGCGGCTCGGCGCCGTCCCGCCGCAGCCGGCCATATTCGGAATGGCCAGGGCGATCCGCTCATCGAACGCGGCCGCCAGCAGCGCGGTCTTCCCCAGCCGGGAATGGCCCATCACAGCGATTCGCTCCGGGTCGATCTTCGGATCGGTCACGAGATAATCCACCGCCCGCTGCATTCCCCATGCCCAGGCGGCGATCGTCCCCCAGTCGTGCGGCCCCCGGCGCTTCTGCCCTTCCTTTATATAGTGTGGGTGCACACCGTCGGTGAAATCGTTCCGGTCCGGATCGATGTCACCGCAGTGAAACGTCGCCAGACCATAGCCGCGGCTGACGATCAGGTCTACCGGCCAGCGTCCGGATTTGAAACCGCGCTTGCTCCGGCCCCCGCGGTTCCGGGCCAGGGCCACGCGCTCGTCCTCGACCACGGTGTGATTCCCGCTGAAGTTGAGCCCGAGAAACACCGGCACCCGCCCTGTTTTCCGGTTAGGAGTGATCAGCAACAGCTTGATCGCCGGACAGCCGGGAGGGCCGAAGCGAATGGTCAGCTCCCTCAGCGTCGCCTTTCCGTCAAGGAACCTCCGGTCCGTCCGCCGGATTTTCGTCTTGACCTCCTCCGGAGGGATCGGGAAGTATCCGTACATGTAGTGCTGGAACAGTTTTTTCAGTTCGGGCCGCCGCTCGGTGAACCACATTTCGGCGGATTCCACCTTCCGGCCGTCGAACATAGCTAAGGGATCGGGCAGCCCTTTGCGTATCGGAAGCTCGGCCACCTTCGGAAAGCTCATCGCCCCGCCCTCCGCCGCAACGAGCAAAGCCAGCATGACCGGAACCGCGCTGAACATAGATTCACCTCCGTTGCACCTTACCATTCGCCTGCGCGCTCGCGCACCCGATCTGGTTCAAAGAGGAAAAACCGCACAGAAGACGTTCAGCCTGAGTTCAGTTCTTCTCCCCGAATTGAGTCATCAACCACTTCTTCCGGATATCCGAGTGCGCACTACCTCCGCCGCCATGTCCGCCGTACGGGTAGTAGTAGATGGATTTCTCCGACCGGATGCGGTTGTAGGCGGCCATGATCGTGCGCGGCGGACACGTGCTGTCCCGCAAGCCCATGGAAACGATCACGGGGCACTTGACTCGGCCGGCGAAATTGGCGGCGTCAATGTAGCTCAGGATCCTCATCAGCTTCTCGCGGGTCAGGTCCTTTCGTTTCTTCAGGAGTTTAACGAAGTTGTCGAGCGCCCACCAAGCCGTCTCGGCGTACTCGGGCCAGGAGCAGAGAAAGGGAACGTCGGCCGCACACGCCACGATCCTCGAATCCAGCGCGGCCGTCACCAGGCTCAAACCGCCGCCCTGACTCCCCCCCTGCACGGCGATGCGCTTCGGGTCGACCTCCGGACGCGTGCACAGGAAGTCCACGGCCCGGATGCAGTCGAGGTACGCCCCGACGTAAACGTAGTCGGTGGGATCACCTGTCAGGCCGACGTACATGTACTCCTTGCCCTTTGGATCCACGTCAGCCCTGCTGATGCCCTGGCCGCGAATGTCGAGTGCGAGAGTAGCCACGTTCTCGTACCACGCGCCCGGCCGCATCCCGCCGCCGTACCCGGCCACGCCCAGGAGCGCGGGATGAGGTCCCGCACCCTTCGGCACCGTGTACCACGCGCTGACCCGAACCCCGCGGTAGCTTCTCATCGTCACCAAGTAAACGTCCGCCTCCTCCGTTGACTTGTCGGGTCGGCTCTCGACCTCGTACTCCGGATCGACCTTCGCGAGCTCGTTGATGCGCGCCTTCCAGAATTCGTCGAAATCATCCGGCTTCGCGGAAACCCCCTCGATGCGCGCCATGTCGTAGCCCGGAACCAGGTACTCGTGCAGGTCCTTGATCCCCTTGATCTTGAGGTAGACGTGGACAGGATAGGCGCCGGGGGCCTCGGGCAGATACTCGAAGGTGCGGGACACGATCCCATGCCCCTCGACTACGATCTCTCCCGCCTCCCTATTTAAGACTGTATCGTCCCGCGTCCGGTCCGTCTTCCAGACGCATTCGAGCGTCCCCGCAACATCCACGCGCGACCTGTTTTCCAGTTTCACCGTGACCCTGATCTTCTCGCCCGCAGGATAGACCCCGTTCTCGCTCTCGGGATAGAACCTGAGATCAATCGTGTCCCGCTGGCTCGGCGTGCGCAACCGCACGGGGCCCGGGTACATCCCTCCGTCCCCCTGGCCATCGTAAACGCGGACGGCGATAACGTTTTCGCCGCCCCATTTCACCTGTCCGGCGGGAATGAAGTACGTGCGAGGCTTGTCCCACGCGTTCTTGTATTTCGGCGGCAGGCTGCCCATCGACCCCACCTTCTTGCCGTTGAAGAAGGTCTCGTCAACGTCGTCGATCGCGCCCAGGTCCAGAACCACCGACCCGTAGTCGCGCACGGCGCGCGACTCCTCCCATCGGGCCGGAATCACAACCCTGACGCGGTACCACGCGTACCCGTCCAGATCGGGAAAACCAGCCTTCTCCCAGGGAACGCCGACTTCGACCGGCGTCCAATCGCCGTCGTCGAATTCGGGGTCCGCCCAAGCCGCCTCGTCGCCGGCCTTGAGCACCCAGCCCTTCTCGAGATTGAGCTTCAATTCCGCCGTCACGCAGCCGCCAGCCGCGATGGCAACCACCCACGCCGCCAGAATTTTTCTCAGGCGCATTCGGACATCATACAATAGCCACATGAGCGATGACGTAGCCGAGATCCGCTGGACGCCACGGGTGACCAAACAGCAGATTCACAGGCTGTACGAATCTGACGCCCGGAGCCTGCTGGATGAGAAGCTGCTCGGCGACGTCGGCACTCAGCTTTGCATGCGATGTGAGAACATTCTCGCCGTGGCGGAAGCCAGGGGCGGCAAGATCCGGTGTCCGCGCTGCGCGAAACTCGACAAGACCACGGTCATACAACGGGCCCGGGGAAAACGCCCCGAGGATGAGACCGTCAAGTGCCCCCAGTGCTCGTGGGAAACAACGTGGAAGGCCTACCAGAAAACGTTTCAGCGAAAGCAGTTGAACGACGGCGGGGCCGGGAATGAGTTCCGGTCATTCATCGAGCGATACGGGCGGGCGCGGACCCCGACCGACAAGATGCTCGCCGTCGACCAAGTGATTCACGCCTTCCACGTTCATCTGATCAAGCATCTGGAAACCGGAGCGTATCACAAGTTTCCGGCGCGTGCCGCCTGCGTGAACCTGATCGAAGGCAAGGTCACCGACGTCGTCGCCTTTCTCGACCAGCTCACCTACGGCGACCAGGCCCATCCTCGCCTGAAAGAGATGCAGAAAGCCTGGCGCAAGTCTGTCCAGGAGAGCCGGGAGGTCTGGGATGACCATGGAACGGTCTGGGGCTCGGTCAAGGCAGTCGACAAAGAGGAGCAGAAATAGAGCGCCGCCATAAATATGGGTCCAGTCAACGCTCCCTCAGGTTTCCATCCAGTCTCGGAGCGCGTCTCGCTCCCCAAAACTCGCGACGCGATCACGATGGCGGTGGACTATTTTCGAACTCTTTGTCGAAACCCGGCGCCCCCGATACTAGAGCTTATTGAATTCCTGAACCGTCAGACCGGCAAGACGAATCAGCTTCCTCAATAGCCCCGGCCCCAATTCCTTGTGCTGAGGGACACTTAAAGTCCACTGGAAAGCTTCCTTGACGAGCATGACGTGGGAACCTTCCTGTCGTGCCTTA
Organism: uncultured bacterium; assembly: GCA_964587525.1. Classification (GTDB taxonomy): domain Bacteria; phylum Oederibacteriota; class CAKKQC01; order CAKKQC01; family CAKKQC01; genus CAZPLZ01. The sequence goes on from CAZPLZ010000033.1 coordinate 15,112, forward strand.
CTCCAACCAACTTTGAGGAACTTCTTGACGGCCTCAGCCCCCGAACAGGGGATGAGCCGGGCCACTACACACGAACCTCGACGAGTTTCCTCTTACTGACCTTTCTCTTGGCTTCCATGACTTTCATCCAACCCTCGATGGCCTCATGGATATTCTCGATGGCTTCCTTTCGAGTCTTACCCTGGGAGAGACAGCCCGGCAGAGCAGGAACTTCCGCGACGTAGTAGCCCGCTTCATCTCGCTCGACAGCAATATGTAGCTTCATCTCTATTTAATTATACCGTGCGTTGAAGTCTTAAAAAGACAAAAGCCACCACATCTGTGTTCAGTGGCTTAATGAGTCCATGGGTGCCCTTCGTGGACGCATGACCTCGCCCATCAGTCTTGTTGCCGGTCAGTCATGCGGAAGAGTTGGGCCTTTAGATCTACTTTCACGTTCTCGTAGACGGTATCGCTGGACACGTTGGTCCATTCGTACGGGTCGACGTCGTGGTCGTACAACTCCTCGCTACCGTTGTTGTACAGAATGTACCTCCACTTCTTTGTCCGGACAGACCAATGCTGTCTGGCGGGATCCTTGTTTGTGCCTTGACCTGCAAAGACCATCGTCAAGGCGGCGCTGGGTCCGTTCCACGTCTCGGCCGTTGGATCATTGAGGAACGGACGGAGGCTGTAGCCATCGAGGCTGGCGCCTTGAGAGTTTTTCTTCGTGTCACCGTTGAGTCCGCAAAGGTCAACGAGTGTCGGGTAGAGATCGATCAGGGAGACCGGATGCTCAGCGATACCGCCAGGACTTGTTATGCCTGGTGCTCGAATAACCAGCGGAATACGAGCGCTTTCTTCCCAGAGCGAGTTCTTGAAGAGATAATCCTTCTCGCCCATGTTCCAGCCGTGGTCGCTCGTCACCACAATGATCGTGTTGTCCCTGATTGAACTCTTGTCCACAGCTTCGATCACCTGGCCGACGCAATCATCAACAGCGGCCACACTGGCCAGGTAGGCTTGGGTGAACGCTTTGAGTCCAGATTCAAGATCCGGATACGATTGCTTGAGCAGGCGGAAATACTTCAACCCTTTTTGCCCCTTGTCAAAGACGTCCGCATAATGGCAATCTTCGGCATCGTTTTCTTTGATAACGGGCATCTGAACGGAGTCCAGCGGGAACATGTCGAAGTAGCGCTTCGGGACGTGAAGCGGAGTGTGAGGACGAATGAACCCGACGCACAGGAAAAAGGGCTTGCCGTCCGTTTGCTCGGCGAACTCCTTGATCTTGTTCGCCGCCCACAACGCATTGCGTTCATCGGGGGTAGGGTCGCGGTCGTTCTCGTCGATGTATCTGAACCGCTTAACCTCGCCCCACTTGCCGTAAACCCAGCCCTTGTTGCCCTCCTGGTTCGGCCCGTACGGCAGATCCGATAGCGGGGCATAGGAACCATCAACCATTCCGATACTGCGGAATGGCTGGGGGACGGACGGGTGGGCCACGTGGCGCTCGCCATCGTAGACGAAGGGTCCGTAGTCAGGCGGATGTTTAAATTCATCCCATTCGGAACGCCGAAGGTGATGCATCAGCTTGCCGGACCCGGCAACGTGATAGCCGTTATCGCGAAAATGCTCCATGATGGTTTTTGAATTCTTCAGCACGGGGTTGTGGTACCACTTGTCAAAAAACAGGTTTTTCGAGGTGTGCGGGTAGATTCCGGTGAGGAAGCTGGACCTCGACGGCGCGCAGATGGGATTGTTGCTGTACGCTCGCCTGAAGGACACTCCGGACCGGGCCAGCCGTTCGATGTGGGGTGTCCTGGCCTGAGGATGCCCGCCCATGCCTGTGACGTAGTCGTTGAGATCATCACACACGATCAACACCACATTTGGTTTCAGCCCCTGAGCGAAGACCGGCATGCTACATCCGGGGAGCAGAATAAAACTTGCGACAGCCACTCCCCCCAAGATCTTTGAGAAATCACGTCGACTTATCACGTTAAGCGATTATGACCTCACCAGGACTGCTTTCACAAGATCTGGATCTCCTTCCGCTTGGTATATTAAGGACGTCGTGGGTTGCGACCGGCGCCAGTGTGGGAGATTCGAGGGAGGGCCGGGTTGAGCATGGACATTCCAATCATCGACGCGCACCTGCACATCTGGGATCCCCGCCGCCTCTCATATCCCTGGCTGGCTGACGTCCCGAAGATCAACAAGCCGCACCTTCCTGAGGATTACCGGGCGGCTACGACCGGACTGAACATCGAGAAGATGGTTTTTCTCCAATGCGAGGCGGCACTCTCGCAATTCAAAGACGAGGTGTCCTGGGTGACCCAGCAAGCGAGCGAGGATGCCCGCATCCGCGGCATCGTAGCCTGGGCTCCGTTGGAGCAGGGGGAAGGTGCGCGCGGGGATCTGGAAGATTTAGCGAAGAACACACTGGTTCGGGGCGTGCGCAGGATCATCCAGTTCGAGAAAGACGACCGCTTTTGCCTTCGGCCGGATTTCGTTCGCGGGGTGCAGCTTCTCGAGGAGTTTGATTTCAGCTTCGACTTGTGCCTGAAAGGGGATGACCAGTTTAAGAATGTCCTTGAGCTCGTTCGGCAGTGTCCCAGGGTGCGGTTCATCCTTGACCACATCGGCAAGCCTTTTATCAGGGAGGGGGTGATGGAACCCTGGAAGGCTCATCTCAAGGCCATCTCGGAGATGCCCAACGCCTGGTGCAAGATCTCAGGCCTGGTCAATGAGGCCGACCTGGAACGCTGGACGGCGGATGAGCTCAAGCCGTATCTCGATCACGTTCTGGCGTGCTTCGGGTTCGATCGGGTTGTCTTCGGGGGGGACTGGCCGGTCTGCACGCTCGCCACCACGTATCATCGCTGGGTGGAAACGCTCCGGAAGGCCGTCCATGCCGCGTCGGATGCGGAGCGATACAAGCTCTTCTACGCCAACGCCGCCGCTTTTTACCGCGTCTAGCGGGAGCGCGCTATGAGGCACATCTTTCCCCGCTCACTCAATGTCTGGATCATGGGACGAATGATGAAGGGATTCGTGACCGCCTGAATGCCTGTGGGCACGATCTGTCGACTACAGGTCGTCATATAGAAAAACGGCCGCCGGAGCACTCTCCGACGGCTTCCGAATGACGCGGGTGCCCTTCGTGGACTCACTTCGAACTCTGTGCCTGAACACACCGGGCGAGCTGCTGCCGATCTGTCGGACACTCGGAGTCAGTCCCTCAACCAGAACTTGAGCTTCACCTCTGTCGTTTCGGATCGGGAACCGCCAGCTTCTTGCAGATCTTTCTCGCAAGGCGGTCCGCGATCTCACGGTGCCGTGGGATCGCCTCAACCGCGCCGGTCCCTGCCTTCATCCAGAGTGAATGTTGTTTTCCTTCGCGCTTGAGGATGCAGCCGTAGTAGCGGAGGTGCGCCAGCAGGCTGCTCCGCTTCATTCAGCGCTTGACGAGGACGACTTCCTTCTCGACCGAGCGAGGAACTCCCCGGAGCCCGTCCCGACGACGATCCTCTAGGATCAGCGCGATGGCTTCGGAAAGGCTCTTGAGGCAAGCCGCTCTGGTCTTTCCCTGTCCGTTGGCGCCAGGCACCTCCGGGCAGTAGGCAACAAACCATTTCCCATCGCGCTCGATGACCGCAGTGAATTCGTTGCGCACCGTCACCTTGATCTTACAACATCTTGCGACGGTGACGTCTGCAGGCACCGCCGCTCGCCCTGCCGAACGGGCCAGCGCCCTTCTTGAACTACTCTCGCATTTCCGGTCCGGTCACGGGAGCACGGCGATCGTGGCTCCGACGGCCGCAGAGGGACAAGTCCCATCAGGCTGGGTACCCTTCGTGGACTATTTTCGAACTCTATGCCTGACACCCAATCGAGTGACGCCAAAGGATCCCTCGTGGGTCTAGTCTCTCGGTACCAGCATCTCTCTCAACCACATTTCCCTAGCTTCACCACGGGACCACTCATCGTCGGCATGGCGCCCGTATGGGTAATAGTAGATCTTCTTGGGCGACTGGATTCGGTTACAGGCCACTTGAATTAGGGCGGGAGAGTACACCTCATCCAGCAAACCCATGGAGACATGTGCCGGACAACGGATTCGGTCCATGAGATTCATGACGTCGGCGTAACTCAAGATACTCAACACTTTGTCGCGGGACAGGTTCCGCCACCCGTTCCGAAATCTTGAGGAAGCTCCCGACCAATGACAGAGAAAAGGTGCATCGGAAGCGCAGGCCACAATCCTCGAGTCAAGCGCGGCCGTCGCAAGGCTCAAGCCACCTCCCTGACTCATGCCTTCAACGCCAATACGCTCCGGATTCACCTCTGGCCGCGAACACAGGAAGTCCACCGCACGCAAGCAATCCTGCGTTCCATCCACTGCCAGCTCCAATTTCTAAGATCCTTTGGCCGTTCTGAACATTCAGTGCCTCAAGCATTGCAGTAACAACGAGTGGAGACGATACGGCAGTGTGAAAAGGAGGCTCAAATCTCCGAACGCACCCTTTCTTAATATCGTAAATTCTTTTCAATTGATCTTCTGTAGGATTGTGTCGATCAACAATGATGGGATCGCCCTTTTCGGACTGATAGTATTGGTCAACAAATAAATGGCGAGGGACATTCAGCAGAGCATTCTTTACCCATTCCTCTTTTAGGGCACCTGATTCAACCAACTGCGTCACAAAGGACTGAAGGATACTCATATCGTTATCTCCTTGGAAACTACTTCTATTCCACTAATTTCTCAACATACAAGGTTCCTGTCCCACACGACGCGATCGGGGCGGACGGAGGGCACAAACAACAGGTCAGACGAGAGTGTTAATTTCTAGAAGTTAAGCGGGTACAAACAAGAGAAACGCTGAAGGAGTCAGGTGCGGGGGATTCAAGATCCTCTGCCCACCACGATGCAATCGGGGCGGACGGGCTATCTCTGAGGATTAGGACTCACAATATCTGGCCCAAACTTCCTACGTCACTGCAGGGCATTCTCTCCAACGACGCTATTGAGTTGAATAGACCGTCCTCAGCGCCTTGCGGTTACCGTTGATGATAGCGGGAATGATCTCCTCGTAGGGGTGCCGTCGATCTTGAGCAGTCCCTGTTTCAGCATGTCCGGGTCCCAGGGGACAGCGACGCTCCAGTACTGGCACTTGTTGTAGCCGATCATATGGGGGTGAGACAGGGCTGAAGTCACCCAGCTTATATATGCATCGCTATAGGCTTTCGGCGACGGCTGGTCTCTCTGCTCTGTCCTCGGGAACTCCTTCGTCTTCAAAGCTATGCCATGGTCGGCCATGTATATGGGCTTGCCGTACTTTTCATAAATCTTGTCGAAGTACTCCTTGTCGAATCTCTTTATCCATGGATGTATGGCAATGGCGTCAATATAAGCCAGGGCTTCGCGCACCACGTGTTCCGGCATGTCCACGTCGCCGTAGCGGTCACCGAAGATGAGATGGTTCTTGTCGTAGGCGCGGATGAATTCGTGGGTCTTTGAATACAGCTGCCTGGCGATGAGCGCGAGGAACATCGTCTCTTCTTCCTTGGGGTTCTCTTGCTTCCATTCAACCCACATCTTTCCCCCGGGGGATTTCTTGGGCAGTCCCTTGTAGAAAGAGATCCAGTCCTGCCCGTTCAGGGGGTCATCATCGGTCGATTCACGCTTCCGTTCCCACAAGGGATAGGGCGTCCAGAAATAGCCTACCAGCCAGGGGCTGTCCGCTCCGTGTTGTATCCTTGCACGGATGTGCTCCTTCAAGCGCGCGAGATAGCCGGGGTCGAACACATCCTCGTAAGCGAAGCGTTCCCGCGGCATCCAGTGGGCGATGTTGATGATGCCGTCTATGGCCCTGGTGTGAGGTATGGAGTCCAGCAGCGGCGCGGGAGTGTGATAGCCCCCGGAGTTGTACCCCCACTCCCTCAGGTTCTTGAGCACCTTGTCGTAGTGCAGCTTGGGGTCATCCCCCTTAGGAATGCTGGGCGCCACGGCCTCATAGTGGTTTATCCCCAGCGCGCGGAAGGAGTTCCCTTCAGGCGTTATCAGGTAGTCGCGTCCGTCAATGACCTCGAGATGGAAGAACCCCGTCTTCTTTCCCTTGATGGCCCTGTTACCACCATAAACGTCAAAGTCCATTTCCAGCGGCGGCTCAGTGACGGCCAGCGGCTCCTCGTTAGCTGTAGCCTCTGAAGAATCCCCAACTGATATGTTTATCCAGGCCTTGTCCAGGAGCTTCCAGTCGGCCGCGTGCACAGCGACATAGAGCGTCCAGTCCCCGACAGGCGGGTCGTCCCAGGTGACGCAGAAGGGGGCGGAAGCGTCATGGCCGATAAGCTTCCACTTCTCGTCCATGTAGTAGAAGGCTAGATGGGCGCCGCCCATCTTCTCCAGGTTCGCTGTCGCTGAGATCTCGATGCTTGAACCTGCCGGGAAATCATCCCCCTCCGCCGGCGCGGTAATGCGGAAAGCGTCGGGATCAGGCCCGATATTCTCCGGCTCTGTCCCTGAATAGGCGTATTCCAGGGCCTTGATATTGGCCGCTTTAACTCCCATGACGGTCGGATAAGGTTTCCCGTTCTGCTGCAGCAGTCCCTGCTTGAGCATACCCGGAGCTAGCTCATCCTGGTACTGGCACTTGTTGTATCCGATCATGTATGGGCGGGAAAGAGCAGCTGTCACATACTCTTCGTAATATGCAGCATAGGATTCAGGGTCCTTGGCAGCCTGCC
>CAZPLZ010000034.1:0-21722 GCA_964587525.1 uncultured bacterium
CAAGAGCGCTAGATCCCGCCGGTCTTTCAAGACGCCGATCAAGACGACCGGCTCCCTTGCCCCCTTTCGTCTGTCAGCCATCAGGGTTCAGCTTATCAGGGATTCAACCAAGTCCTGACTATTGAATGGAAAACTTGTGAGGACGAGGCGAGCAATGTCGTATGATCTTAAGACATCACCTCATGACGCGACAAATTAACAGTATCACCTGCCTGCTCAGCACCGGGCTGCTGTGGGAGCACATCGGCAACCGCGCCATCCGGCAGGGCAACTGGAAATTGGTTTCCGCCCGTGGCGGCCCGTGGGAACTGTACAACATGAAAAACGACCGCAGTGAGCTGAATGACCTTGCAGCCAAACACCCTACGAAGGTCAAAAAACTCCTTGCCAAATACAACGCCTGGGCCAAGCAGGTCGGCACACGCGGAGCAAGAAAAAATTGCGAAAGTGACGACTGCGGACTTGACGAAAGGGACACTTATATGTACACTAAGATGTACAGGAGGGACGTATGGCTCAAAAGTCGTTGTCTATCACGCAGGCGCGGAGGGATATCACCGGCCTTCCAGGAAGGTTCGCGAACGATCCATCTCCCGTTGAGATTACAAAGCGCGGCAAGCCCGTCATGGCGGTTCTTCCGTGGGACGTCTACGAAAGTATGGTTGAAACCCTGGACATCATGCGGGATCCGGAACTGGTCGCTCAAATCCGGAAGAGCCTGGAACAGCTGGCCAAAGGGCGAACGGTTTCCCTGGAATCCATCAAGAAGGAATTTAGTTTCTGAAATATGAGATTGAATTTACCTTGCTGGCAAAAGAGATGTTTGCTGACCTGCATGATCGCTCAATCCAGCGGAAAATTATCAAGACTGCCGAGGAGCTCAGGAATGAACCGGAAAAGCAGGGCAAGCCATTGTATGGGGAATTTGAGGGGCTGCGTCGTGTCCGGTTTTCCAGATATCGCATTATTTACCGGGCTGACCCTCAAGCTGCCAAGGCCACCATCCTCGCTCTGGGTCTCCGGAAGGCCGGTTCGCGAACCGATCTTTATGCGATGGCGGCCAAGCTCGCTAAAGTGGGGGTTCTGTTGCCAAGAGAGTAGTCTTCTCTAGATGAGTCGTTGTACGGTATCGCTCGTGTTGAAGGGGAAACGGGTGGTCGTGACCGGCGTCAGCCGTGGGGTGGGATTTGAAATCACCAAGTTGTTCCTGGCTGAGGGCGCCGAAGTGCTGGGAATCGCACGCCACAAGGCCAATCTGGCGAAAGCCAACAAGACCCTCTCGTCATTTGGGAAAGCTTATTCATCCCTGCTGGCCGATGTGGCCAAACCAGCTTCCGCGTTAAAAATTAAAAAAGCCGTTCAACAACGCTGGAAAGCACTGGACTTGTTGATCAACAACGCGGGGATCAACCCGGGCCATCCATCCTTCGTGGACGAATCGGCGACCGCCCTGGAAGATACGCTCCAAATCAACGTGTTGGCACCGCATCGTCTGATCCGCGCGTTGCTGCCACTCTTGAAGAAGGGTCGCCACCCCAGGGTGATCAACGTCTCTTCCGGTGCCGGCAGCTTTCACAGTGTCTCACAGAGCAATGACATGGCCTCCTACCGGCTCTCCAAGTTCACCCTCAACGGCCTGACCATGCTGTTTGCCACCCACCTCACCGGCCAGGTGTCCGTGGTCGCCATGGATCCAGGATGGGTCAAGACCGACATGGGAGGCCCGCATGCGCCGGATGATCCAACCCTCTCTGCGAAACGCGCTCTGGCCATCGCCCTCTTGCCCGCCGAGATCACGGGCAAGTATCTTGTCGGCGACCAGATCAAAGGCTGGTAAGAAAGGAACGCCCAACGCGCTAGAGACCTTTAAGCGAATGCGGGGTGCCGAATTCCAGCTTCCGCTTGGTTTGATCAGCGTTTCTAAGATAAGGTAGGAGGATGCGACGGAATCGACTTGCTGTGCCCAAGAAGAAACTCGCTGAGTTTTGCAGGCGTCACTACATTAGGAGGTTCTCACTTTTCGGTTCCATCCTTAGCACTAATTTCCACTCACGAAGCGATATTGATGTCCTCGTGGAATTCCAAAAAGGGTGCACGCCAGGCTATTTCGAAATCGCTGACATGGAAATGAAACTGGCAAGGCTGATGAGGGCTGGCAAACGGAAAGTCGATATGCGAACCCCAGAGGAACTCAGTAAGTATTTTCGAGCCGACGTATTGAAACGTGCCGACGTCCAATATGTACATCGATGACCGCACTCGATTGCTCCACATGCTTGAGGCTGCGCAGGAAGCCCTTCTCTTTGTCAGGGGAAGGTCAAAGAAAGACCTGGCTACTGATCGACAGTTTGCACTTTCACTGGTCAAAGAACTCGAAATCTTAGGAGAAGCGGCGTCTAAAATCTCAGGCAGAACGCGGAAGGCCCACGCGGGGATCCCCTGGATGAAGATTGTCTCGATGCGCAACCGGCTGATTCATGCCTACCACGACATTAATAACGAAATTGTATGGTCAACTGTAAAGCGGAGCCTTCCTCCGCTGATTAGACGGTTGCAAGCTGCCCTGAAGTGAAACATGATGGGGTGGGAGTAATTGTGCATCGATATTCTTCAACTCCTACTTTCCTTCTTCCTGTTTTCTTGAAAGATTTTGTACCTTTCGGATTCATACCACCCTCGGCGAGGGCTTCACCAAGTCCGCGAGCCTCGCGTCACCATGCAGCGAGTGCTTTGGCTGCCGCTCTCTTCTGGCCGAGTTCGACAATATAGAGCACTCCGCATCTTATACTATGAGCGTCCACCTTCACTCGAATACTTTCGCCCGTACCTTCGTATAGTTGCGATTGATACTAAAATAAAAATTGCCCCATAAATATTAAACACGCTGGTAAACCAAAGCAACGCCATCAACGTTATAGCGAACACCACAAATATTTTTCCAGTCCTAGCGTTTGCAAAGCGATTGAAGATACCGGCGTAAAAGGAAAATGAACACAGCAAGGTAAACGAAAGAGCCCTCAACCATACTTCCCACATAGAATCGTGCCCGATTACCCAGCCTGACTCATCGGACGCCTCCGCCAAAACCAACAGAACGAAAATAGCTACGTGCCCTGCTATCACATAGAAAAAGCTTCTAGCTAGAATTGCGCCAAGAGATTCATTTCCTGGAAGCACCTGTATTGGAATATTGAACGGATAAGCACCATTTTTAAGGAATTCTAGGTCACCTACACCCCCACCAATAATTGCGCTGATAATGACTGCAAACACCGCCATTACAAGTCCACCCAGAATAATGAAGATAGAATCCGGCAGACGGTGCCAAACCCACGCGCATACAACTAGCAAGGCGATATATCCAATAATCTTAGTGGTACGAATCATCGTCGATTTATCGCTGGAGAGAATGAATATCTCAACTACCGCTCACTCGCTATCTGTGTTCTAGTGTCTTCACAACAAAAATAGCGTATATGAAGGCCATCGCAGCACCCAGATCTATGACTTGCCAGATTTCTCGTGACAAATGTGTAGTAAGCAAAATCAACGGTGAAAAACTTCAGGGGCCCGTGAACAGTAATATATTCCCCGGCCCTCAGTCCGCGTCGGCCTAACTCAATGGCCCACCCCAGCCAGGACTCCCGATCTTCGCCTTCGCTATCTTCATAGAGTTCTGCCATATTTCACCTTTTTCTTCCACCAAACGTCATAATGGACGGCACAGAAACTCACACAGCTTCATTCCCAAATCGGTTAAACGACATGTCTGTCCCCAATGGGCGATGCTTCCATCTGATAGTCGTTGACCGATGAGATGAAGATTGATCAACTGGTCTTCATGAACCTCGATGAGTGAAGTCGAGCCATGCCCCATCCTTTTCGCCATGATTTCCAGCCATTTCTTTGCATTAATTTTGTGCTCTTCCACCTTAAGCAACTTTTGCGTTTCCTCTGAATTTGCGATTTCATACGCAGCCTTGAGAATCAAAATCTGAGCTCCAGTAAGTTTTCTGACAATCTGAACTAACTGGTGCGCCAGAATCCGATCTCTTTCATCACTACTACTAAGAGCCGCCCGAAGGAAAATTAGCCTCATGGCTTTCAATCGATCTTCATCTGGGAGATCTGCATCTATGCTTTGCAGTATCTCCATCAACGTTGACTGATTTGACACATCCTCAAGAAAATCTTCCTTAATCCTTCCCTCATTCATGTAGGCATTAATCTCACGCCCCAATTGTCGAAACCCGTTTCTTGCGAATACCCCCTGGAGAACTCGAAAGCCGGATCCTACCCAAGCTTTACGGTCCGTTGACACTGCCCCTGTCGCAAACTGTGCAAGCTTCTTCGGGTCTCGAAGAATCTTTACAAGATCCTTAGGCGTCTCAACCTTTGCTTGTCTATTCTTTCGTGTCGCCATGAAGCCTCATCTCACCCCTAGTCGGCATCCTCAATATCGCATACAAACACACCCACCACGACGCGATCGGGGCGGACGTGCCATTTCACGTCAATTTCTCAGTTGTGGCCTCTGGCATGAGTTCAGCGCCGCGGCCACTCCGGAGATCACCGCGAATCAACCGCAGTGACTTTCACGTGTCGAGTCTGATCATTTGCAGTGACGCGGATGGTGTGAGGAACACCAAAAGTAGCAGGTACTCCATGCCCTAACGCGCCATCCCATTCCACCTCATATTCCCCTGGCTGAACGGTCTTCGGCTCCACAAGTTTCACATGACATGAAACACCAGGGGGCCGAGAAAATCCGGTGACGGACTGCTCGAACATAATCCTACCGGCTCTGCACAACGCCCCGTCGGGGGCAGAGGGGCCTTAAGGCGCAGCGAGAGCACCACGGGGAGACAGGCTGGCAGATGCGCTTGCCGTAGGTCACCAGCCAGCCGTTGACGGGAATCCAAAGCCGGCGCGGCAAGATTTCGCGAAGGGCGTATTCGGTTTCCTCTGGCGTTTTGGTCCTGACCAGACCCAACCGATTGGAAAGACGGTGAACGTGCGTGTCCACACAGATCGCGGGCTGGTTGAATGCCAGTCCCAGCACCAGGTTAGCGGTTTTCCTGCCGACCCCGTCCAGCTTGAGCAGCGCCTCCTCGTTCGCGGGCACCAGGCCGCGGTGTTCATTCAAGAGCGCGCGACAGATGTGAAGAATCTGGCGGGATTTTACACGGTAAAAACCAGCAGGGTAGATCGCCCGTGCGATCCGGCGCGCGGGCAGCCTGAGCATGGCCTTGGGCGTGCGGGCCAGCCGGTAGAGCCGGCGTGAAGCTCCCTCCGTCACCTCGTCCTTCGTCCTCAGACTGATGACGCAGGAGATCAGGATCCTGAACGGATCGCGGGTCTTCTTTCGTTCCTTACTGAGCGCTGGCTCTTCCCAGCGTCGCACCTCGGTGGAGAGGATGCGTATCGCACGGGCCAGCTTGCGCGGCGTCCAGCCGCCGGAAATGCGCCTCAATCTACTGGTTAATGGGGGATGCCGAGGTCGTGCATGCGCTTGTGGATCGCCTCAATTGCCTGCTGGAACGGCTCGGAAAGATACGCCAGATGATCCTGCTGTCCATGATGATGGGTAACCGTGCCAGGCTGCCACTGGGGACTATGCCGGTGGATGTAATCAATCCCGCCCTGCAAAAGCGTTAGGAGATAATTCGCGGCGCCTGCATCGAACATCCACCAGGGCCCGCCGACGGCGAGATACACGGGGGAGGTATGCGCCATGATGCCGCGCCTCCAGCCGTCATGATGACTGACGCCCGTGTAATTAGGGCCTGCGCAGCGTGCGGCGATCCACGAGTGGCGATCAACTTTGATGCGCTCCTTGAGACTAAGCCGTTTGGTCCCACGCGACTCCTCCGTCCGAGCCACCACCTGGCCATTCATGACGATTTCGAGCGAATGGAAGGGCAGGATACTGACCGCTTTCGTTTCGACCTCGACACTTCCTCCGTTCCCAGGCAGTTGGATCGTTGATCCGATCGGCTTGCCCTCGACAGACATGCTCAGGAGCGGACCTCCGCTTAACATCGTGTGGCCACCCCGGAGATATTTACACCAGGTGTCGTAGGTGAATGGTTCATCGTCCGGAATGTAGACGTAGGTCCGGTAAATGCCCACAGGAACGCTGGCGGTCATCTTGTCCGTTCCACCCACCAGGGGAAGCCGGTAGCCGCAATTGAGGTAGCGGTAGTACTCGTGGTGCATGTACGCGCTATGAACGAGCATTTCAGTCGCATCCGCACGCCCCGTCGCGATGAGCGCGGCGGGCTCGCAGTTAGGACTCGGCAGGTGGGGGATGATGACCGTTCCACCCTGCGCGTGACAGGCGTCGGCCCACCGGGAGAGCGTGGTTTCAAGATTGCCGCCGAGCTCAGCCTCTCCGGGACCGCCGGAGCACCAGGGACTCACCGGCTCTTTCAAACCCAAGAGCGTGAGATGCCCCAAGATGTGCTGGCGGTTCTCCTGGGTGGCATAGACAATTGTCTGACCGTCCGGGGCCACACTCGGGCGACCCGTGAACTCTTCGGTATTGGTGAAGAGCTGCCCCCACTGGGAAAGCAGGAGGTTCAAGACATTGAGGCCTTCGCCCGCGGCCTCCCGATGCCCGCCCTGGGTTGAGAGAAAGTGAACGTGGGTGTCCCCACAGAAGTACCGCTCCTTGGCCATGTGGCGCAGGCGCTTCAAGCGGAAGGTCAGTGTCTGCTGGCCTGGAGCAATCTTCACCCGGGTCCGGATAGGCTCGTATTCGTAGCCACGGGCGATGTCCACGATGATCTCACCCCGCGGGAGCCACCCTTCACAGCGGCCATCGATATAGGCATAGGTGATCTGCCCCAGGCGTAGATCGCCGCCGACGTCGATGTGCCAGGTGTCGAAGTTGGAGTTCACGTGATTGTGATGGCCGTGCGGCTGGTACGGGATGCCCTCGCGCGAACGGAAATGGATCCGGCAGGGCACGGGCTTGCCGGTTTCGTCATCCAGGATGGTGGTCTTCACCCAGTTGCGGCCCTGGTCCATGAGGATCAAGTCCAGGCGGGGCGTGGGGGAAAGTTTGCGCTTCTCCTGCAGCTCACCCCAATTCGCCGCGCCTAACGATTCGCCATTTTGCTTGACCTCGATCCTCGCTGAAGGGTTCGCGGCAATCTCGACATACGCTGGGCTCGCGGTATTGTTCTGCGACTCCCCCCATCCCGCGAACGAATCGGCCACAAAGGCTTCATCGTTCTCTTTGGGCAACGGATACGGAAACGTCGCGACACCACGGTCCACCTCCACCTCAAGCTTGAACGGCTGTTTGGCGTCCCCCTCTTGCGGCAGAACGATCTTGACCTCCCGTTTCGCGGCACGGTTAAAAGGCATCTCCTCAAGGTGGCCGAGCGTGATCGCACCGAGGTAAAACCGCGGGCCCTTGGGTTTGACGGTGACCGACACGATGGTCGCTTCCGGATGGGGATTTTCCCATGCCCAGAGGTAAAAAGCTTTCGCCGATCCTTGAGACGCCTCGGTCTGGCGATGGCCTGAACCGCCCCAGGTGCCCCCGTATCGGTTCCAGGTTATCGGGTCGTCCTTGTGATCAGGAATCGCCAGGAGCGGAAGCTGGCCCCACGGCGTCGGAATGATGGCGATCTCCAGGCGTTCCCGGATCGGCACGGTGAGCTCCTTGCCATCCGAGAACCGAAACACGTACTCCCCGCAGACGCGCCCTATCGGATCTCCCTCTTCAATTCTGGAGTCAAGCAAGCGGTGAGCGAAGACGACATGCCGCGCCGTCTTTTCCACCATGATCGTGACCGGATCCATACCGGCACGTTCACCGAATGCGACCACGCAGTTTCCCGACCCGTCCGCAGAGCCGATCAAAAACGGAAGACCATGGAACGACTGAGAGCCGGAAGGAATCTTATGGTCCTTCTCCACCATGGCCCCATCGGCGTTGCACAAGCGCGAAAGGTCGAGCGGAGTGTAATCCAGTTTGTGATCAGACACGGGAGCTATGATATCACCACCTGAAATACCGGTACGGATCGTCGCCGAGCTCGAAGTCGGTGCGGTAATCCGGGTGATAGAAGCCAACAGACCGCTTTGGCTTTTCACCAGGCTTCAAGTCCACTGGATCGACGGCATGAAAGATCCGCTTGTCTTGCTTGAACGTGACGCCCATGTTGGCCAGGATCTGGGAGAGGGCCCGCGTCTGCCGCCAGCGCGTGTACCGGAGATAGGTCTTGGTGTCCGCGCCAAGCCGGCGCGGATCGATCTGGCAGAAGATCGCCCTCCCTGGCCCCACCTCCCGTTTGCCGAGCAGACCGTCCGCCCCGACATCGGCGCCGCTCTTGATGAGCCAGGCGGAGCGGTCCGCCCGCCAGCGCAGGTCGGACGGGCTCAGCCCGCGGCAGACAGGCCAGTCGGGGACCTTCAAAGAACCGCCAAATTGCTTCACCCTCTTCAATGTGACGCCAGGGAGCGTGTTTCGGGAGGTCTGTGCCAGAAACAGCGCCGTCCCACCCTGGCTCAGGAATGATTTCAGCTCCGCCTCCTCGATCTTCCGCTTGGCATCCTTCCCGACCACGATCAGCGCGCTCTGCGCGCTATCTCCAGTAACCTCCTGGTACTCCACTCCCAGATCGTCCAAGAGGGCGGCGCCGCGAGACCCACCGACGTACAGCGTGAGCGGTAGTTTCGGCGCGAGCGGGGCCTGCGCCGCGTACTCCACGATTTGCTTGGCCAATTTTGCCGCCGCCGGATCCTCGGCTGCATGATCCTCAAGATCAAGCGTGCACAAAATCAAGCGGCCTTGCCCGTAGTCCAGCTCCATCAGGGGGGAATACGCCAGGTCGAACTCGCACTCCAGGATTGGCCGCCAGGAGCTCCGGTGCGGCTTCTCCACCGGCGCGCTGCTCACCGCACCCCGGTTGCCCCAATGCCACCCGTAACGGCTTGATCTCCAGACATTGGGATTGCCCCCCCCGTCCGTGGATTCCGGATAGGCCTCGGTCAATGTGCTGATGCCGCTCCAGTCACGCAAGTCAGCATCATCCAGCCCGCGCACCACCGGGTGTGCGGGATCAATCCGGAACACGCGCCGCGAGAGATGCGGTGCTACCCGTAGCCCCAACCGTGCGCGCATCCACTCCGGATCCTGGGCGAACACGAGGGCGCGACCGCCATTCCGAACAAAGGCCTCCAGGTCAGCCGGTTGGGCACCTCCATCCGACCAGGCATTCCGGCCGATAATCACCAATTTGGGTCCAGGCTTCCCATCCCATGGTTCAAGGGTACAGCCCAGGTCTTCGAGCAGGCGCGACGTTAAGCCCACCGGGTCAACCACGGCGACGGTCTGCTGAACCGGAGGAAGTGGCTCGAACACCCGGAAGGCGAACTGGTCCTCATGACGGGCTTCCCCGATCTCCGCCACGAGCCGTATCTCCCCGTCCGAAATTCTATTGATCTTGGCCGGTAGTTCAAAGGCAAACGGAATCATCTTGGTGTGCGCCGAAGCGATCCGGCCGCCCTTTTTTCCCAATGCGATTTCCTTCCCACCTACAAGAGCCGTCCAGGTGAACGCGAATGATTGCCGCTCCCTGGTGTCATTCAGGATCGCAACCTGTTTTTCCACACGCTGGCCGGCCAGAAAGTGGTGATCCTTGGCGGTAAACGCCGCTTCCGGTCCCGCGATCCAGGCGAGCGTGGGCCCGTTGGCTTCCATGATGGCCCGCCCGCCCGGCAGCGTGACGGTCTCCGGCGGCCTTAGATAGTTCAGATAGCCCTTTGCCACGGCAGCATAATACGTCCCGCGCCGGCCCGGTTTGAACGGGCTCGACTCCATGCGCTCCTCAAAGGCTTCGGTACGCCGCCAGACCATGCCATTGGCCCACGGGACCATGCCGCCGGTAGTCCCAAATGTGCGCCAGCTCCGCCACGTGTTCCGGCTGAACAGCTCCTGAAGCGCCTGGTGGGCGGGTGCGAAATCCAGCCGTCCGTCGTTCTGCCAATTCTTGTACTCCTGGTCCTTGATGAACGAATCCTTGACCTGCTGACGGTACTCATCCTGCTCCAGCTCATACGCCTCGCGGCCCAGATAGATGGCGCAGAACTCCGTCATCAACGGCTCCGTGATGACCGCATCAGGAAAACTGGTCCGGCCCCGCATGAAGGTCACGTGCAAGGGCGTCCCGAACTCCACGACCAGATACGGCATGTCCCCGTGCTGCCCCCAGTCGCTCAGCCACTCCTCCCGCTCCTGGAGCGGAATCATGTTCAGGTAACTGTTCACCGTTTGCAGATCGCCCACCGGCCCCCCCTGATGGGTGAACACAGGCCGGGTGGGATCATGACGCTTGATGATGGCGACCCCTTCCAGGCCGGCCTCGCGGGATCGGCTGCCCCCACGCTGACGCAGCCTCTCCCGCTGCCCGATGTCCCTGGGGTTCTGGTCCTCTCCATGTCCGAAGAAATTCGCGCTCGTCCCCCACATCACGACCGAGGGATGATTCCGGTATCGCCGTAACTCGGCAAGCATCTTCCGCTCCCACGTCGCTTTCCCTTCAGGCTGATCCCAGGTGAGCTTCCATCTCGCATCATGAATATATGGCTGCATATCCAGCGCCACCCCGGCCAGCAGCCAGCCCTTGCGGTCGGCGTGGTCGCACCAGAGCTGCCTAAAGTGCACGGAGCCGCGCTTGCCATGGTCCCAGGGCCACAGCTCCTGGAAGTTAAACCCCGCCCAGCGAAACCCATCGATCACGCTGTCGATGAACTCGGGCAGCCCACCGGCATTGCTCCACACCTCTTCCCCGCACATGGCCGGGCGCAGCCGGATTTCGGTGCCGTTTAAGAAAAATCGCCGGCCCTCAATCCAGAACTCCCGGAATCCGAACTCCTGGGGGTACTCATCCTGAAGGCCGAGGCCCTGAACTTCAAGCTTCAGGGTATAAAGATTCGGCTGGTCCAGATCCCACAACCGGGGACGGCGCCACTTCCAGGTCACCTGGACTTGCTGGACGGGATTGGCCTCCACCGTCACAGTCTTCTTGAACTTCTTCTCCTCCCCGCCGTGGTCGTCGAGTATCCGGGCGAGCAGACGGACTTTGCCTGGCTCATCCACACCGGACAGCTCAACCGTGAGGGTGAGCTCCTTACGGCGGGTGGAGGTTTGGACAAACACATCGCTCACGTGCGGCCCGGCGGGGCGGGAGTGGAGCAGGACTTCTCCGATGATCCCGCGCGCATCCAGTTTTTTCCCGTCACCGGCCGCGGTGACCAGGATGCGGACCTTCGCATCCTCCCCTGGGGTCACCGCCTTTGAGATATCCACCTCGCCCGCCGGCCACATCACCTCGCCGCATTCGACCCCGTTCGCATACACCACGGCGTCCGTGCTCACCCGGGTTAACTCCAGCAGGATGGCGCGGCCTTGCCATGCGGCGGGCACACGGAAGGAGCGTTCATACCAGGCTTTGGACAGCTTCTTGCCGTTGAACGGCTTCCACGCCGGCCCATTTCCATAATCTAAGGTGCCGGGCATTTTCCAGAAGTTATCCCAGGAGCCGGGGACCCAGATGGTCCCCCAATCCGAGGACGACGCCGGGGGCTCCCCCGCCTCCGCAGGCTGGAACCGCCAGAGCCCGTTCAGGACGATCCGGCCGCGCGTGGCGCTTAAGCTCTCCACCGGCTCCGTGCCCCACAAGCCTATCAACTCCTCCGAAGTCTGCTTCGCGCTCGCCAGGGGGGACACACCCACCAGCACCGCCAGGAGTGAAAACAACATCATCATCGAAATTATAACCCCCTCATAACGCCGAGATAACGTGCCAAGCCCCTCATGCCGGTGAATTCCACACTGATGCCGTCATACTTCCGCGCGTACGTCTCCTTGACGTTTTGCGCCACCACGACGATGCGAGCTCCCGGATAGCTCCGGGAAAACGCCAGCACCCCGGACGGATCGAAGGAGGAAGCGGACCACTTGCACTCAACGGCGAGTACCTTCCCCGGCTGCTGCTGGAGAATGAAATCCACCTCGTGACCCAGCTTGTCCCGCCAGTACTGGATGCGGCGCGACTGGGTGTGTGCATGCATCTCGTTAAGCACGAAGTGTTCCCAGAGGAGGCCATGGTCCTCCGGCCTCAATCTATCCCAGCCCTTGTAGTTGCAGACGAAACCGGTGTCGAAGGCGTACACTTTGGGAGCCGAAACGATCTCGGCCGCACGGCGGGAAGTGAAGGGCCTGACCACGTGAGCGACGTACGTCCCCTCGAGGGCGTGCAGGTACTTGCCTATCGTCCCGCGGCTTACCCCGCACGATCTCGCGAATCCTGCCGCCTCGAACATTCCCCCGCTCTGGACCATGAGTAGCTCGGTGAACCGCTCGAAGGAATCGTGGTCGCGGATTCGGAAAAGCGTCTGGATGTCCTTGGCCCAGTAGTTGTCCATCCAGGACCGGAAGCTCCCGGCCGGCACGTCCACGGCGAGAAAATGTTCCGGGAGGCCGCCGTTCAGGAGGCGCCGCGAAAGGTCCGCGCGGCCGAAATCGTCCTGGTCGGCTGTCATGACCGGGGTAAGCCAGATATCCGTCTTGCGGCCGGTCAGGGTGTCCTTGAACTTGGCCGAAGCCCCCAGGGTCGAGGACCCGGTCGCGAGTATGCTGACGTTGGGGTAGTGATCGGCGGCGATCTTGAGAATCTCGGAAGGGTCGGGCAGCCGGTGCACCTCGTCGAGCACGACGTGGCGTTCGCGCATCCGATCCAGAAAGCTCTCCGGATCCTCCATGCTCCTCCGGGTGCTGGGCAGCTCACAGTCGAAGTAGGCGATGTCAGGTATGCAGCGCGAAAGAGTCGTCTTGCCGGCACGCCTGACCCCGGACAGCCAAATCACGGACCGGGCCTTCCAGGCGTTCCTGATCTTGTCGAGCCAGAAATGGCGTTTTACCATCTGCCACGATAATAACACACAGTAATACCAAACGCCAATGTCATAGCGTCTGGTTAACGACCCAGCTATGATATTGACTATGGGCCAGAGCTTTCAGGAACCGACCAGGGTGGCTGACTGCCCGTACTGCCTCCAGCCCGGGGCCAAGAGATGGCTCTGGCTCGTGAAGTGTCCGAACGCGGGCTGCCCCAAGTACGACGAGAAGCTCCAGACCACTCTCTTACTGACCAAGCATCAGCGTCAGAGCACCAAGGGTTCCACCCCCGCGATCGACACGTTGGACCCGACGCGCCCCAGATCAGATACAGGCTCTCTGCTGAGCAAGGCCAGGCGAGCCCTCGCCATAACCCTGATCGTCATCGGCGTTGCGACTTGGCTCATGGGCATGTCCGGCATGCTGCCCGCGGAGATTCCCAGCAAGCATGCAATAACTATCGCCGTGCTAGGCTTCATGCTCCTTCCCTCGCGCAAACCCCGTCCTGCCCGCCAGCAGATGCCCAAGGAAGAAGCGGAGGAACCTTAAGGTGATGACTCCTCCACAAACGTCACCATCCCAAAATGGCCCGGCAGCCAAGCCGGTGAGATCCCACCTCCCCAGTTCATGTGAGCGCTTAAGGCCGCACCGTCATTATCATTGAGCTGAATTGAAAAACCGAACTTGCCCCCGAAGCGAGGGTGAATTCCGCCCACCTCGCCGGACGGGATGCGGACTTCATACACGCATTCACCCTTTGACTGGCTGATCGCGATCTCGTACATGGACGAATCGCCGAAGAGGTGACCGGCCCGTAAACCGCCGGCATGCCCTTTCGGGCGGTACAGGGTGAAGCGGGCGCCACCTCGGCCCGGGTTGGCCGACGACAGATAATAGGCAAAGCTTTTGCCCTCTCCCCCAGGTGCCCGGTTCGTCGGATCGATCCCCAGAATCACGCCGTCGCCCTCGATAGCCACCTCACCGGTGCCGACAACCTTGTGGATGTCATCCCTGACCTTGATGGCCACGTAGAGGTTTTCCTCATCCCACATCAGGTAGGCGATCCCGTTCAGATTCCGCGGCGTCCACGTATAGTCCGTGTCCTTGACGGTGAGTTGATTCCGGCCGATCAACGGGATCGGACACTTCTTGATCCAGTCATCCAGTTTTCCGTCGATGCTCGGCCGGGATGTTGCCTTATGACATTCAGCCACATAATCACTGCCCGCGAAGAGGGTCACGCGGATGTTGTCATAATATGCCCAGCCGCTGCCCTTGACCACCGGCGTAAAGCTGACGGTGTGGGTGCCCACGGGGATCGCCTTGCGGCAGGTGAAGAGCTGCCAGGAATCGTTGTTTGGACTGGCCTTGAAGACCTGGACATCATAGAAATTGACCTTGCGGCCATCGGCCAGGTGCAGGGTCATATTGGAACCGGCGCTCATGTTTTGGTTCCAGATCCAGGCCGTGTAGAGATACGTCTGATTGCTCCGCAGGGGAAGGGTGCGGGAGATATGTTCGAATGACCCTTGCGTATCCTGAAATTTCAGCACGTAGTTGCCCAGGCCATCCCCCAGGTCTTTGCTGCTGACCCTAAGTTTTGTCCGGTTGTTCACCTTCCAGCCGTCCGGGCCCTTGGCCGGGTTGTCCGGCTCCTCAAAATCGCCGTTCGGCATCAGGTTCCCGATCCTCGCGGGAGCAAGAACCGCCAGCACGATCTCCTGGTCGATCTTCGGCAACTTGCCCCATTGAAAGACCAGGCTGAGCTTCGCCTCATAGTCTTTTGTTTCAACGCCTTTTGGTATCGTGATCGGAACCGGGACCGTTTTGACCTCGCCCTTCCCCAGCGAAAAGGACACCGTCGGCTGTTGGCCCCAGGCCGCAGGCACCTTAAGCTGGACGCTGCCCGTCAGGTCGCGCTCATAAAGGTTTCGGAGCTGAACCGTCGTCTTCGCATCCCTTCCCCGGATCAGGTTCACGCGCGGCCGCACCGATGTCGCCGCGGCGATAGCACCGGATGTCCCCGCGCTCACCCGCGCATTGAAGATGGACGGCACCCCATAGGCTTTCAGAACATCCAGGTCAGCCCCTTCGATAAAGACACGCAAGGATGCCAGCTTGAGTTTTGCCTTGCCGCCGGGACAGGGCAGGTTCTGTTCATTCCCTTGATAGTCGGTGATGCGGATGTTCCCGGCGCCGACCTCAAGCTCGACCGTTTCGCCTTCCTGCTCATCGCTTGAGGCCAGCAGGATCGCCCGCCCGTTACGTTCAAAGAGGTGGAACAGGGCGCTCCGGCCGACCCGGAAGACGCCCAGGGGCTTTGCCTGAAAGAGTTTGCTGGTGAAGACCGCGAGGGCGGCAGCGACCGGGCGGGGGCTCATATCATCGAGCGCATACCCATGGGATCCTGCCGCTGAGGGCGCCCCACCGAAATAGATTATTTTTTCTGAGCCTGCCGCCAGTTCATCGGTCCACTGCTTCAGCACCCAGTGGCTTTGTTCTTGATTCTGCAGCTCCTTAAGGGGCGGCACCGCCCAGGCATTAATCCCCCGGGCTGACTCATTCTCCCAGACGGCGACCTGATCGAGCCCGAAGGCATCCAAATCGCCGCGGGCCTCTACAATGCCATCGCCGTTCTGATAATGGACGGGCAGCACATCCACATATTTGCCCACACCCGCGGTCAGCGCCTGGAGCCGGTAGCTGCGCGGGAAGAGGCCACCGGCCAGGATGGTGACCAGCTCGGGATCGATGCCCTTGGCCGTTTCCGTGCCGATTCGACAGAACTTGAGGTAATCGCTGATGGGGGTCGAACCGCCGGGGGTGATTTCATTCAGCCATTCCCAACCGTAGATCTTGCCCTTGAACCGCGTGGTCACCGTCTTGACAAAATCCCGCCAGGCATCCGCCTTGAACTCGAAACAGCTGTACCTGATGTCACGCCCCCGTTCCAGCACCCAGGCCGGCGGGTTGGTGATGCAGATCCACGTTTCGACCCCGTGTTTGTTCGCCAAGGCGATCTGCTGTTCCAATTCATCCAACTTGTACACCCCAGGCCCCGGTTCCATCCGGTACCAGGACGAAAATCGGCGGCAGGTGGTCAGCCCCAGCTTACGGGCAACCTGAAAGATCTCTTCGTCAACCCAGGCATACGAACCATGGACGGTCATGCCGAAGCGCGTGGATTGGCCCGCGGTGATCGCCATCAGGTCCGGAATACGGGCACACGTGGTATGGCGTTTCTCCCAGCCATCCACTTCCATCTGGACCAGGAAGACACCGCGTTGCTTGAGCGCGAGATCGATGGACACTTCCTGGCCGTTCTGCTCCACGGTGAAGTCCTTTTCCCCTTCGGCCACCTTCGCCCCGCGGGTATCGTGAACGGTGTACACCAGAGTCTTCTTCTGGCCGAACCTCGTCACGTTCTTCAATCGGGCCACCACCCGGACCGGCTCGTGGTACGTGAACAGATTTCCCGGTTTGTCCGTGCCAATCTCGAAGAAACCGCGCTTACGCACGAACATGTTGTTGGCCCGTACATGCCAGGGCCAGGACTTGCCAGCCGCATCGAGGAAGCGGCAGACAAAGAGCACCGGGTTGTATCTCTTCACCCCTTCAAGCCCTTTGGGCACGGTGAGGGTGAAGACATGACGGCCTTTGCCGGGTGTGCTGATCTTCAAGCGCCGGGAAAGGCCCGGGTAGCCGATGTGCTCGCGTTTCTTGGCGTACTTTCCATCCGGTGTGTCAATCCACGGGCCGGTCCCCCAGAGGCTCAGGATCGTCGTATTGACATGCTCCGACGGGTCCAGATAGTACTCGACGATCACCTCGTATGTCTCTCCGGACACGAGCGGCTTGCCGCCAGCCGATCCGTCCACATAGATCCAGCTTTTGTTATAGGTGAGACCGGGCGATTCTTTGGTGGC
Source organism: uncultured bacterium (assembly GCA_964587525.1). Lineage (GTDB taxonomy): Bacteria > Oederibacteriota > CAKKQC01 > CAKKQC01 > CAKKQC01 > CAZPLZ01. The sequence continues at coordinate 16,843 of CAZPLZ010000034.1, forward strand.
TGTCCCGTCGGCTTTCAGGGCCATTCCTGAAAGACCCAGGACGAACGCAACCAAGAGATACCAGCGCAACCTATCCCGCCTTAGGAAAGCCCCACGTGCAGGAGGCGGGCGACCTGGCGGGAAGTGAGCCGGGGGGCGTTCTTTTGCATCTTCTGGAGGGCGACTTCTCGCGCTTCCAGGAATGACAGCCCCCGGGCTTCCGTGTGTGCCCGCGGGAACACCCGAGCGCTCAAGTCCACCACCTCCGCCGGCCAGGTGGTGTCCCGCTCATCCGTACCGCACTTGGCGATCACGAGCTTCTTCTGCAGCTCCACCAGTGCGCGCTTAAACGTGTTCGAGGACAAGCCGATCTTGACGCGCAGGCGGTACGTGTTCAACAAGCCTCCCCGCAGCAGCGTCTCCCCCAGCCGGTTCGCGTCGAAACTGAGCCTCCCTTCCCGGTACGCCTCACGGAATCCTTCCAGCCCCAGCGGACAACCCCAAAGCTTGAGCAGGCAAGGGAACATCTCAAGCGAGACCAGCCCCGGATGGCCGTTCCACACCGAGCCGTAGAACGCCAGCCTTTTGGCTGGCAGTTCATCCTTCCAATCCCACAGGAGATCGGTGTGTTTTGTCCATGGCCGGAATGGATGGCCGCCAGGCCGTCCCCGGATCGCCTCCCACAGAGTCGGCAACGGCAACCCGCGGTGTGGCATCAGAAGCGCAAACCCGACCCGGTCGATGAATTTTGCAGCCTCACGCAGTTGTATCATCAGACAACAAGCCCCGTTCCCTTAGGGCCTGGCACGCCTCGGCGACCTGACTCGTGGAGAGCCGCTTAACCGTTGGATCTCAATGCCACGGTGAACCGTACCAGTTCCGTCACCAGTCCATCAACGCGCTCGCCGATCTCCTGATTGGCTAGCTGGCCGTTGGCGAAGTCGCCAGATGTCGAGTAGACAAACCGGGGAACGATCACCGATCGGAAATCCAGCATCAGGGAGTTGGCTAGACTCATCACGGCCATGTAGGCCCGGCCTCCACCGGAAGCGCACAGGAAACCGACGACTTTGTCCCCCCAGGCTTGCTCCCCGGTCACCTCGACGGCGTTCTTCGCGGCTGATCCGACCCCAAAATTGTACACGGGCAGCGCCACCAGGATCCCGTCCGCGGCAGCCAGGTGTGTTTTGAGCGTCCGGGTGTTGGGGTGGTCATAGCAGGCATCGTCGTCGCACTGCGGCAGGGGCGACTCCTTGAGATCATGGAAGCTCACCTTGGCCCCACGCTGTTGCAAGCGCTCCAGTGCGGCTAAGGCTAGGATGCGGCTGTGGCTCTCTGGATTGAGGCTACAGCTCAGCACCAGGTAATTCACCAAGCTTGCAGTAGCTCCAGCGTTCACAACTTTTGGATGGGAGTATACCATGGATCACTAAGATGCGCGTGGTATCCTACTGAGGTCTCAACCATGAAACTTGCCATTGGAGGCGATCACTGCGGCTTCCCGCTGAAAGGCCCGATCATCGAACTGCTGCATTCCTGGGGTCACGAGGTGATCGATCACGGAACGCACAGCACCGAGCCAGTGGACTTTCCTGATATCGCCCACACGGTCTGCGAGCAGGTTCGGAGCGGTGCCGCGGATCGCGGGATCCTGGTCTGCGGGACAGGAGTCGGGGCGGCCATCGCAGGGAACAAACACCCGGGGATCCGAGCCTCCGTCTGCCATGACACCTTCTCCGCCCACCAGAGCGTGGAACACGACGACGTGAACCTGCTGTGCATTGGGGCCTGGATCGTTGGGATCAAGGTCGTCGAAGAAATTCTACGTGAATTTCTAGGCGCGAAGTTCAGCACCGAAGAGCACTTCCGCCGCCGCGTCCGAAAGCTGGCGGAGCTGGAACACTGGGCGGCCGGCCAGACGGGGAGATCAGCTGCCGGATAAGGTCATTGATCAACTGGCCGGCTGACCTCGCTCCCCTGTCGTCATATACGCACTCCTTACCTGCCATCCCTACGAGTCTCTACGTACGCGGTGCCTCCGGAGAAAGGCCGTGGCATCATCTTTGGAGGCGCGTCCGTCGGCCACGCGGAGCGTCAAATCTTCGAGTTCCTTGTTCGTTGCGGTCAGCCGCATACCGTTGAGCAGGACGAACACTTCGGCCGCGGCTAACGCCGTGCGCTTGTTGCCGTCCGCGAACGCATGGTTCTTGCAGATGTGGAACAGATAGGCTGCCGCCATGGCGGGGATTCCGTCATGCAAAAACTTTCCGCCGAACTGCGCGGCAGGCATCATGACGGCGGATTCCAGAAGGCCGTGATCAAGCACGGCCGGATCGCCGCCGAACTCGTCGATCATCCGGCGGTGGATCGCCAGGACGTGCTCGACTGACAAAAACGCGGGAGCATCGCTCATTCCGCCAGTCGCCGCAGGACCTCGCGCCGTTCCGCCACGACCCGCTCGAGGGCGGCTTCGAAACGCTCCTTGTCTACGGGCTTCGGGTTCGCCGGCGTGATGACGATGACCCCGTTGTGGACCGTAAGCTGGACCTCTCCGCCTTCCTCCAGGCCGACCAGCTCGAGGATGGCCTTATCGAGGAATAGGGCGTTCCCATTTCCGATTTTCTTTATCTGCTTGATCATGGTGGACCTCCCGCTAAGCCGTTTATACTATGTTATAACGGTATGGCGCTCTCGTCAAAGTAGGAGTCCGGGTTGACCGGGGAGGCACGCCGCTGCGGCTCAGCGTGTGTCCCTCGCGTGGGCCGTCCACGGCCGCGCACCCGCCAGCGCCGCCAGCGCCACCGCAAGCAGCTTGACCATCACCTACTTGATTGCCCCCTCCGTCAGTTGTTCATCTCCTTCCTCGACCGGTACGAAGGCGGGATCGCGCCAAGCCAGCATTCTTCGCGGACAGCCGGTTAAAGGTTGGGGCATCAGCGCCGTGGGTCTTAAGCCACTCGAGCAGTTTGCGGTGCAGACGCTCCGCCTCCCCACGGTGAGACCCGATGACGTTGTGCTGCTGGCTGGGGTCGGCGAGGTTGTCATACAGCTCGGGTGATGTCGGATCGGGCGGCTCACCGATCAACAAGGTCCAGCGGCCATCCGTGACCGTCGGCTTGCGGCACGCCCGGCCTGAACCCATGTGCCCTGCCGCGATCGAGACCTCGCGTGGCCCCTCAGTAGTCTTCCCGGTGAGCAGTGGGACCAGACTGACGCCTTCGATCTCAGCCTCTTTCGGTGCCGCAACGCCGCAGAGTTCGAGAATCGTAGGCATTAAATCTGGCGCCTGGACAACCGGGTTGAGTCGAGTTTCCCTGGGGAGCGGTTTCAGCTTCAGTGACGGGGGAATATGCATCGACCAGCAGATGTTCGTGATCTCCCGGTAGAAGGGGAAACAGTCAAACTGCCTTGGGTTGATCAGGCTCTTGCCGGTGCGTCCGTGCTCGCCGAGGTACATCCCGTGATCGGACATAAACAAAACGATGGTGTTCTCAAGTAGTCCGGTGTCCTCGATCAGGCGGAAGATCCGTCCCACGGACTTGCTCAGCAGCGTGCACATGGCGGTGTACCGAGCGCGCAGATCTTCAAGCTCCGCTTTGGTGTACACGCCGGCCGAATCGTAGTTGGGGTGGGCCATCGGCTCCCCCCTGTAACCAGGATGGTACAGATCCAACAGGTACCGTGGCGGGAACCACGGCTCGTGCACGTCGAAGAAATCAGCCCAGAGCATGAACGGCCCGCCCCGGCAGTTGTCCTCGATCCACCGGCACACGGTGTCCGCCAACATCCCGCAATGGCTTTCGTCCTCGTAACGCTGGCGAAAGTTCGTATGCGCATGCAGGTCGCACAGCGTAGGCCATTTCCCAACATTGCCCCTATCAACGCGTGTCTTGCGGCGGTCCGACACCACGGGCCGGACAGGATCGTTGAGCCGCGTCAGCGGCCTGTCACCTTCATGGCCGCGCAGAAAACTGAAGCTGTGAAACGGACGCCAGAACTGGCATCGCAGCATGTGAGTGGTATCGGCAAGAAGCTGCGTGGTGTAGCCAGCCTTGCGCAGCACCCCTGGCAGCGTGACCGCCTTAGGGTCAAGGTCGCGCCAGCCATGGCGCGGGTGACCAAACCGCCCCGTGAACCAGTCGGTGCGCATGGGGATGGTCGGAAAGCTCGAAACCATCGCGTGTTCAAAGGTGATGGTCCGTGCCAGCCAGGCATCCAGCTCAGGCGTCTTAACCCGCGGATGCCCATTGGCCGCAATGTGGTCGGGCCGGTAGGTATCCGACACGATGACGATGACATTGGGCCGGTTCACATCGAGATTCAGCGTACCATGAACCGCTAGAACGCAAACCCAATCTTGGCGCCAAGTGGATTTTCAACCGGCGCCGCCGCCTCCGTGATAGGGTCGTCATAGGTGTGCGAAGACGATGAAGAGATGTCCTGACTGCTCGGCCGAAATGGGTGAGGACGTCGGGAAGTGTCCGGCTTGCGGAAGTGCCATTGGCGGCGTCGGCGCGGCGAAGCCCAAGTGGTACTTCTCAACGTTCGGGATGGTTCTCGCTTTCCTCGTGCTGGGGCCGCTGGCGGTGCCGCTGGTCTGGGTTCACCCGCGTTACACGATCATGACGAAAGTTGTCATCACCGCGGCCATGGTCGCGCTCACCGTTTGGGGATGCCTGGCGATCCGTGACATATATGTGGACCTCATGGAGCAGATTGAGAGTCTGGATCTTTAGGCAATATGAAGAAGCAAGACGGCATATGATACCTTTTCGCTCATGTCCCTAAAGCGGCTCGAACGGATCGTCAAACAGCTCCGCGCCAAGGATGGCTGTCCCTGGGACCGGCGCCAGACTCACCGGACCCTCAAAGCCAACCTGCTCGAAGAAACCTATGAGGTG
>CAZPLZ010000035.1:0-21523 GCA_964587525.1 uncultured bacterium
ATCCGATCGCAGCAAGCTCGACCACCGAGCTGACCACTAAATTGCCGGCTCAACCTGTTCCTCCTGTGGGCCAGGTGTGGGCGATGAGTAGCCATGGCCGGTTCCCACTGTATCCAGCTAGGGGCCACGAGGCGGTATTTCGATTCAACCTCAAGCAATCGGGCAAGGTGCGCGTCAATGTGTACAGCTTGTTATGGGAAAAAGTGGCAATCGTGACAGACGGTGAGAGGGAAGCGGGGCCGCTGGAGTTGCGCTGGGATGGGCGCAACCAGCAGGGGCATGTCGTCGTCGCTGGAGTCTATCTGGTCCACTTTGAGCTTCCGGGCCAGAAGTCATTGATCAAGCGTGTACTTATCAAGAAATAATCCACCCATGACTTGTCTGTCCGTTGTCCCTGCCGCGTTCCCCCCGTGCCTATGGAATATTCAAAGCGCTTCTTAAGTCTCGGCCTTACTCTTTTCCTTGGCATGCTTCCCCTAGCAGGGCAGGCAGCGAAGGGAGCGGGGCTGGCTGGTTCACCCTTGTTGGCAAAGCCAGTCGGCGCGCGCCCGCTTGCATTGGGTGGTAGCTACGTCGCCCTGACCGATGATGCGCTGGCCGGCTTGTGGAACCCTGGAGGTTTGGCCTACCTGAGCAGTGCTGAGGCCAGCCTGACGTATCAGCGCGAGCCAGGGGAGGTCACCTATGCTTACTTGATCTACGGTCAGCCCATTCTTCCTGGGCAGAGCCTGGGGGTCAGCTTGGGGGCGCTGAAAACTGCCGATGTGGACTTCGTGGATCCCTCGGGCACTCCCGGCTCGGTGCCGGGACAATCCGATTGGCTTCTCGCGGCGAGTTACGGGGCCAGCGTGATGCCTTTTTTTGGTGCGGCAGACTCCTCAAGGTTGAGCATGTCAGGGGGGGTGACCCTCAAGTACCTGTACACGACTTTAGGAAGGGACACGAGCGACGGGGTGTTTTCTGTTGATGCTGGCATCATGCTGAGGTTGCCTGTGATCATTCAGCAGTCACCATTACGTTTGGGGGCAGCCTGGCAGAACGCTGGAGCGCGGGTGAAGCTTGGGAGTGTTGTCGACCCAGTGGCAAGTCCCATTCGTTTTGGGCTCGCCCAGAGTGTGCGAGAGAGTGCGCAGACATGGACGACGTTGAGTGTGGACACCGTCAAGCTCGTGAGTCGGGAGAAGATGGAGCTACACATGGGTGCCGAGCAAATGTGGAAGCCTCGCGAGGGTGCCGGCATAGCGCTGCGCGCGGGTTACCGGTCTGGGGTTGATCTTCGTGGTGTGAATGGCGGCATCGGCGTGCTCTGGCGAAGTCTTGCGCTCGATTATTCTATCGCTCAACTGGGGAACCTGGGAATGGTGCAGCTCGTGAGTTTAGGGTACAAGCTGAACTGAGGCCGCGGGGAGGGCTATAATCTAGACAGGTATGGAATTCGCTTATAACGAACGCAAAGCCGCCCATGCCGCAGCTCATCTTCTGCGCCTGCATGGTGGGACACCTAATTACACCTCCCTCATCAAGTTTCTGTATCTGGCCGATAGAAAGGCGCTGCTTGGAAGTGGGATACCGATCACCCGCTCGTCCCTGTGCTCCATGGATCAGGGTATGGTCTTGAGTGACGTGTACGATTCCATCAGGTTTGCCGCCGAAGGGCAGCCTTGGCGACAGTTTATTTCTGCCCCCGAAGGGTATGCCGTCTCGTTGTGCGACACGACCTCCGCCCTCGATGAATTATCCGAGTACGACATTCAAGTCCTCAACGAGATCAATAGCCAGTTTGGCAACTGGACCTGGCAGAGACTTGCCAAGTACACACACGATCTTCCGGAATATGAAGACCCCAAGGGTTCATCCTTGACCATCGACCACGAGAAAATTTTGAGTAAGGAAAACGTTCCCGATGAATACATCAAGGAAATTGCGGATAACGTAGAAGCCCAGCGCATAGCGCAGCGCCTCGGACCCGCATAACCAACGATTGCCGCAATCGCCTCCGCCGCCGCAACTTGGGCTTTCCTTCTTTTATCCAACCACCGAACGACTCCCGCACTTATACGTCATCCTGAGAGATCGCCATCAATCGTAGTGATTGATCATGAAAGCTGACCTGGTCATCCTGGGTGGTGGTCCGGCGGGTTACTCCGCGGCGCTCAAGGCGGCCGAGCTGGGGGTGAAGCCGGTCTTAATCGAGCGGGGACGGGTCGGTGGAACCTGCCTGCACTTCGGTTGCATTCCGACCAAAACGCTGCTGGCTGGGGCGGAGATGTGGAGGCGGGCTCAGCGGGGAGAAGGTTTTGGCATGGCCGCGGCCCCAAGGCGTGTGGAACTAAACGGGTTGCACCGCCGCAAGAACGCTGTGGTGAATCTGTTGGCGGAGCAGTTGGAGAAGCAGCTTCGGGCGCGGCAGGTTGCCATCGTCGCTGCCATGGGTGAACTTGTCCGGCCTGATCTTGTTTCGGTGCGGCACAACAATGGAAGCCGGGAGGAGATTCAGGCAGGTCGAGTGGTGCTGGCGACCGGTTCCACGCCCACGTTGCTTCCCGGCGTGGTTCGGGTGCCGGGCCGGGTCTATACTTCCGATGAGCTGGTAGCGGAAGAGACCTGGCCGGAATCACTCCTGATCATCGGCGGAGGGGTGGTAGGGGTGGAGTTTGCCTCGCTCCTCAGTGCCGGTGGGGTGCGGGTGACACTCATCGAGGCCCAGGGGGGACTGTTGCCTGAGGAGGACGCTGAACTTGGCCGGCGGCTAGGGGCAGCGTTGGCGGCAGGCGGGGTGGACGTGAGGGTGAACGAGGGCCTGGCGTCGCTGTCGGTTGGGAACGACGGGGTGAAGGCTGTGACCACCACTGGCGCGACCGTGGATGCGAAGGCCGTGCTGGTTGCGGTGGGCCGTGGGCCCTGTTTGGATGGTGTGGACACAAAACGGCTGGGACTGTTGCTGGAGCGTGGAGCGGTTAAGGTGGATGAGGCCATGCGAACCTCCCTCTCGGGCGTGTTTGCCGCGGGCGACGTGTCCGGCGGCCCGCAGCTTGCGCACCTGGCAGCCGCGCAGGGACGCGTGGCGACGGCGGTGGCGCTGGGCGCCGAGGAGTCTGTGGATCTCGCTACGGTGCCGCGCTGCGTGTACTCGATCCCGGAAGTTGCGGCCGTGGGGCTCACCGAGGAGCAGGTCAAGGCGCGGCGGATCAAGTACCTCAAGGGGAAGAGCGTGCTGCGCGGCAACAGCCGGGCCCAGTCCCTGGACGAAACGGAAGGCTTCGTCAAAGTTCTGGCGGAGGAGAGCAGCGGCGTCATCCTGGGGACGCATGCGATTGGGTACTGCGCCAGTGAGCTGATCATGGAAGCGACGCTGGCGGTTCATCTCAAGCTCACCGCCAAGCAGGTGAGCCGTGTGATCCACCCGCACCCAACGCTCGCCGAGGCGTTTCAGGAGGCCTGCGCTTCTCTCAAATGACCCACCCATTCCCTCTCTTGAAGTAAAATGTGGAACGCATGAGCGTGAGCACAGACACCATACTCAAGAAGACTCCTCTGACTGAGTGGCACCGAGCCCATGGCGCCCAGCTCGTGGATTTCGCTGGCTGGGAAATGCCGGTGTCCTATACGGGGATTATCCAGGAGCATCTTGCCGTCCGGGAGCGCGCCGGGTTATTCGACATCAGCCATATGGGCCGTTTCTTCGTGCGCGGGGCTGGTGCCGAAGATTTTCTGCAGCGCATGTTGACCAACGACCTGAAGCGCCTGAAGCCGGGTCAAGGGCAGTACACGCTGGCGCTCAACGAGACGGGGGGCATCCGGGACGATCTGATTGTGTTCAGGTTGGAGGGGGAGTTCCTCGTCGTGATGAATGCCTCCAACCGCACGAAGATTCTCGATCACTTCCGTGTGCACGCGGGGAGCGAAGCTGAGATCGTTCACAAGTCCGATGAGCTGGCGATGGTGGCGTTGCAGGGACCGCGGTCCGGCGAGGTGATGGGCCAGCTGGTCCCTGAGGCCGGAGCGCTGGCGCGGTTTGCCATTCGGCGGCTTACCCTTGCAGGGAAAGAGATGTGGATTTCCCGGACTGGGTATACCGGCGAGGATGGCTTTGAGCTGTACCCCGAGAGCCAGGATGTCGTGAAGGTATGGGAGGCGCTGCTTGAGGCTGGCGGGGGGCTGCCAGTTATCAGTTGCGGTTTGGGCGCGCGCGACGGACTGCGCCTGGAGGTGGGATACCCCCTCTACGGCCATGAGATCGATGAAACCACGACGCCCTGGGAGGCGGGCCTGGGATGGGTGGTCCGGATGGACAAGGCGAATTTTCTGGGGCGTGCAGCGATAGCGGCCAGCAAGGAGCGCGGGTTGCAAAGACACCTGGTGGGGTTCACCTGCGCCGGGCCGGGTGTTCCGCGGCAGGGGTGCCAGTTGACCCTGAACGGAACCGTGGTGGGTGCGGTGACGAGCGGAACGTATTCACCCATGCTGAAAACCGGGATCGGCTTTGGGCTCCTTCGCGGGGCAGGTGAGCTTCGAGACCCCCTGGCCGTCGTCGTGAGAAACCGGCCGCTCCCCGTTGTGCAGGTAAAATTTCCGTTTTATACATCAGGCAGTGTACGGATCGTCGGGAAGACATGAACCCGGACCTGAAATACACGACGTCGCATGAGTGGATCAGTCTGGAAGGGACCAGGGGCCGGGTGGGGATCACGGATTTTGCAGTTTCGGAGATCAAGGATATCGTCTATGCCGACTTACCAGCCGTCGGAACGGCGGTCAAGGCTTCTGAGCCATTCGGGGCCATCGAAACGGTGAAAGCGGCTTTTGATCTCTACGCTCCGGTATCTGGTACCGTCAAGGCGGTGAACGTGGAGCTCGCCCAGCACCCGGAAATCGTTTCGCAGGATCCTTACGGCAAGGGTTGGATGATCGAGATCGAGGTTGCGGACGCCGCTCAGGCACAGCGTGAGCTCGGCAATCTCTTGACGGCTGCTGCGTACGAGGAGCACTGCCGCTCGCAGCGGAAACATTAGTCATGGCCTATATCCCTCATACTGAAGACGATGTGCGCGAGATGCTCAAGGTGATCGGTGTGCCATCACTTGAGGCTCTGTTTGACCGCGTCCCGAAATCCTTGAGGCTGGAAGGCCCGCTGAACCTGCCGAAGGGGCTCTCGGAAGCGGACACCGCCGAAGCGATGCGCGACCTGCTGGCTAAAAATTCTCTGCCGCGGCTGTCGTTTGCCGGGGCTGGGGCGTACGAACACTACATTCCGGCGGCGGTGAAAGCACTTGTGAGCCGCGGCGAGTTCCTGACCGCCTACACTCCCTACCAGCCTGAAGCGAGCCAGGGGTCGCTGCAGGCTTTCTTCGAATTCCAGACCCTCATCTGCCAGCTCACCGGGTTGTCAATCGCCAACGCGTCCTTGTACGAAGCCGGCTCCGCGCTCGCGGAAGCGGTGCTGATGGCCCACCGCGCAAACAACCGGCCGCGGGTGCTGCTTGCGCGGGGGATCCATCCGCTGTACCGGCGAGTGCTCAACACGTACGTGCAATACCTTGACGTCACGCTGGAGGACCTTCCGGAGATCAACGGCGTCGTGGACGTGTCCGGGCTTGCGGTGGGCTCTGATGTCTGTGCGGTGGTGGTGGGGCACCCGAATTTCTTCGGCTGCCTGGAGCCGGTCGCTCAGCTTGCTGAGAAAGCGAAGGCCGCTGGCGCACTCACGATCGCATGCGTCAATCCCATTTCCCTGGGGCTGCTCAAGCCACCGGGGGAGTGGGGAGCCGATATCGCCGTGGGCGATGTCCAGCCGATGGGTGTGCCCGTAGCGTTCGGAGGACCGTACGCAGGATTTATGGCGTGCCGGAAGGATCTGGTGAGGAAACTGCCCGGGCGAATCGTCGGTATGACCGTGGACGGGAAGGGGCGCCGGGGCTTCGTGCTCACCCTTCAGGCCCGGGAGCAGCATATCCGCCGGGAAAAAGCCACCTCGAACATCTGCACGAACCAGGCGCTGATCGCCTTGCAGTTTACGATCGCGGTCACGCTGATCGGTGGCCGCGGGCTGAAGAGTCTGGCGGAGACATGCGTGGCCCGAGCGCATGAGGCCGCGCGGCTGCTGGGCAAGGTTCCTGGCGTCGGGCTGGTGCACGGCACCCCGTTCTTCCACGAGTTTGTCCTGTCTCTGCCGGCTCCGGCGGCTTTGGTCTGCGCTGATATGGCTGAGCACGCCGGGATCGTTCCCGGGGTGCCGCTCTCTCGGTTCTGGCCTGAGCGCTCAAGAGAATTGCTGGTCTGCGTGACAGAAACCAAGCAACGAGCCGGCCTCGAAGCGCTGGCGCAGGGGCTTAACGCATCCTTGCAGCGTGTGCGTCTGACGTCCGGGGTCGCCTGAAAAGTGATTGAAGAACCGCTGATTTTTGAATTGCCTCGCGAGCAGGCAGGCGACTATCTTCCCGCTCTAGAGCGTCCCGTAGCTCTGGCTGGATCTGAGCTCCCTGCCGACGCGCTGCGGACTGAGCCGCCCCCCTTGCCGGAGGTTTCGGAGTTGGACGCCGTCCGGCACTTCACCCGGCTTTCCCAGAGGAACGCTGGCATTGACACGCATTTCTACCCGCTCGGCTCCTGTTCCATGAAATACAATCCGCGGATCAACGAGGAGATAGCGGCCAACCCATCTGCCACGGCTGTCCACCCGCTGTGGGATGAATCGCTTGTGCAGGGCGCGCTGGCGGTGCTCTGGGAAGTTGAGCGGTGGCTGGCCGAGATCTCCGGGTTCGCACGCGTCTCGCTCCAGCCTGCGGCGGGCGCACAGAGCGAGCTGGGTTCATTAATGATGATCCGGAAATACCACGCCGAGAGGGGGCGCCACCCGCGCACCGTGATCGTGCCAGACTCCTCGCACGGGACCAACCCTGCCAGCGCTGCTCTCTGCGGGTTCAAAGTCGTGACGATTACATCCAACCAGCGGGGCTGCACCGACCTGGAAAGGCTACAAGGCGCGTTGTCCTCGGACACGGCGGCGTTCATGATTACCAATCCAAACACCCTTGGGTTATTCGAAACCGAGGTGACGGAAATCGCCCGCATGGTGCACTCCGTGGGTGGGCTGGTGTACCTGGACGGTGCAAACATGAATGCCATGGTGGGCATGATGCAGCCAGCAGCCCATGGCGTGGATCTCATGCACTTCAATCTGCACAAGACATTTTCCACGCCACACGGCGGCGGGGGACCGGGTGCCGGCTCGATAGCCTGTACTGCGGCATTGGAGCCGTACCTGCCGGCGCCTGTGATTGAACGCGAGGAGCGTGAGGGGAAGCCGGTGTTCAGGTTCAATGACGACCGGCCCCATTCGATCGGGAAACTGACCGCTTTCCACGGGAATTTCGGCCTGCTGGTCAGGGCGCTGTCGTATCTGGTCCGGAACGGGGCGGACGGACTGAAGGCTGTGTCCCAGCACGCCGTGCTGAATGCCAATTATCTTAGGGCTAAGCTCGCTACGCTCATTCCGCTCGCTTATGACGAGCCATCCATGCACGAGGTGGTGTTGCGGGGGACCCCGTTGAAGGCTAAAGGGATCCGTGCGTTGGACATCGCCAAGCGTTTGCTGGATTATGGGTTTTATGCCCCAACGATTTACTTTCCCTTGATTGTGGATGAAGCCATCATGATCGAACCGACGGAAACAGAGAGCCGGCAGACCCTTGACACTTTCACTAACGCCATTGCGCAGATCTTAACTGAGGACCCGGAATTGCTCTTGAGCGCTCCACACACCACACCCGTGGGACGGTTAGACGAGGTGAAGGCCGCCCGCGAGTTGAACGTGCGCTTCTCGCCTTGATGTTACGCGTCCTCTTTGCTGCTGTGCTGCTTGGAGCTGCTGGTGTTGCCCAGGAACCCTGCCCGCCTGAGCTCGCCTGGTCGGCCACGTACAACAGCCCGGCGAACAGCCGGGATGGCGCCAGCGCGATGGCGGTGGACGCGAAAGGCAACGTGATCGTGGCGGGGCATGAGGACCGGTTTGACCTCGGCCAGGGTCACAACTGGCTGGTTCGCAAGTATACCGGCAAGGGTCGACTGCTGTGGAGCAAGAGTTACAACAGCCCGGCGGACCGCTGGGACGGCGCCAATGGGGTGGCGGTGGACGCGCGCGGGAATGTGGTGGTGGTGGGGCGGGAGGATCAGTTTGGTCTCGGTCAGGGGTTCAACTGGCTGATCAAGAAGTATACAAGTGCGGGGGAGCTGCGGTGGAGCAAGAGTTATAACAGTCCGGCGAACCGCTGGGATGGGGCCAGTGCGGCGGCGATCGATGCAAGTGGAAATGTGATCGTGGCGGGGCGTGAGGACCGGCCTGACCTTGGTCAGGGGTTCAACTGGTTGATCAGGAAGTATACAAGTGCGGGGGAGCTGCTGTGGAGCAAGAGTTATAACAGTCCGGCGAACCGCAATGATTGGGTCAATGCGGTGGCGGTGGACGCGAGTGGAAATCTGGTTGTGGTGGGGCGTGAGCAGCGGTCTGATCTCAACGAGGGTTTCAACTGGCTCGTCCGTAAATATACAAGTGCGGGGGAGCTGCTGTGGAGCCAGAGTCATAACAGCCCGGCCAATGGCAATGATTGGGCCAATGCGGTGGCGGTGGATGCGAGCGCCAACGTGGTGGTGGCGGGGCGTGAGGATCGGCCTGACCTCGCCCAGGGGCCCAACTGGCTGATCCGCAAGTACACGAGCGAGGGAGAGCTGGTGTGGAGCCAGAGCTACGACAGCCCGGCGAACCGCTGGGATGGGGCCAGTGCGGTGGCGGTGGATCCGCGCGGGAATGTCGTGGTGGCGGGGCGTGAGGAGCGGGCTGATCTCAAGCAGGGCTTCAACTGGCTGATCCGCAAGTACACAAGGAAGGGGAAGTTGCTGTGGACGAAGAGCTATAACAACCCAGCGGATGGCAATGATTGGGCCAACGCGGTGGCGGTGGATGCGAGCGCCAACGTGGTGGTGGCGGGGCGTGAGGATCGGCCTGACCTTGGCCAGAGCGACAACTGGCTGATCCGCAAATATGACAGGACGGGGAGACTCCTGTGGAGCAAGAGCTACAACAGCCCGGCGAACCGCTGGGGTGGGGCCCATGCGGTCAATGTGGATGGGAGCGGGAACGTGGTGGTGGCTGGGCATGCGGACCGGTCTGATCTCAAGCAGGGCTTCAACTGGCTGATCCGCAAATATGACAGGACGGGGAGACTCCTGTGGAGCAAGAGCTACAACAGCCCGGCGAACCGCAATGATTGGGCCAGGGCGCTGGCGGTGGATGCGAGCGGGAACGTGATCGTGGTGGGGCGTGCGGACCGGGCTGATCTTGGCCAGGGTTTCAACTGGCTGATCCGCAAGTACACGAGGAAGGGGAGGTTGCTGTGGACCAAGAGCTACAACAGCCCGGCGAACCGCTGGGACGGCGCCAGTGCGGTGGCGGTGGATGCGAGCGGGAACGTGATCGTGGCGGGGCGTGAGGACCGGTCTGACCTCGGCGAGGGCCACAACTGGCGGATCCGCAAGTACACCGGTGCGGGGAAGCTGCTGTGGAGCAAGAGCTATAACGGTCCGGCGGACGGCTGGGATGGGGCCAGCGCGGTGGCGGTCGATGTGAATGGGAACGTGATCGTGGCGGGCCATGAGGATCAGTATGATCTCGGCCAGGGTTTCAACTGGCTGATTCGCAAGTATACAAGCAAGGGGACGTTGCTGTGGAGTAAGAGCTACAACAGCCCGGCGAACCGCAAGGATGAGGCCACGGCGGTGGCGATCGATGCGATCGGGGATGTGATTGTGGCGGGCCATGAAGATCGGTTTGATCTCGGGCAGAGCTTCAACTGGCTGATCCGCAAGTATACGAGTTCGGGGGAGTTGCTGTGGAGCAGGCGCTACAACAATCCATCGAATGGGGACGATTGGGCCAGTGCGGTGGTGATCGATGCGATTGGCAATGTGATTGTCGCGGGGCGTGAGGACCGGTTCGATCTTGGCCAGGGTCCTAACTGGCTGATCCGCAAGTATACAAGCAAGGGGACGTTGCTGTGGAGCAAGAGCTATAACAGCCCGGCGAATAGCTGGGATAGCGCCAATGCGGTGGCGGTGGACGTGAGCGGGAACGCGGTCGTGGCGGGGAGCGAGTTTCGGCCTGATCTTGGCCAGGGTCACAACTGGCTGGTTCAGAAGTACACAAGCGCGGGAACCGCATCGAGCCCATGTTTGTAAAAATAACCATTCCGGCTATCCGAGCGCGCAAGGGAGCGGAGAAGCTGGTGAGCGTGACGGCGTATGATGCTCCCACCGGTGCCCTGCTCGACGAAGCCGGGGTGGACATCATCCTGGTCGGTGATTCCCTTGGGAATGTGATTCTGGGGTATGACTCGACGCTGCCGGTCACCATGAAGGAGATGCGGCACCACCTGCGCGCCGTGTGCCGTGGGGTGAAGCGCGCCATGGTGGTGGCGGACATGCCCTTTCTGTCCTATCAGGCTGGTTCCGAGGAGGCCATTCGGAATGCTGGCCGGTTTCTCAAGGAGGGGGCTGATGCGGTCAAGCTGGAAGGCGGGCAGGAAATCCTTGGCACGGTTGAGGCATTGCTGGCGTGTGGAATTCCGGTCATGGGACATGTGGGCTTGACCCCGCAGCGGATTCGCGAGTACGGCGGGCATCCTATCCAGGGCAAGGATACGGCTTCCGCTTACCGGATCTGGCGAGCGGCCAAGGCCTTGGACCGGCTGGGGGTGTTTGCCTTGGTTCTGGAGTCGGTCCCATCGGCTCTGGCAAAACTCATTACTGCCGCGTGCGGCTGTCCGACCGTTGGGATCGGCGCCGGCCCGGACTGTGATGGGCAGATCGTGGTGTTTCACGATCTCGTGGGTCTAACCCCCGCCCCTCCCCGGTTCGCCAAGCCGTTTGCGAACGGCCGGGAAGTCTTTACCCAGGCGGTGAAGGCGTTCTCACAGAGTGTCAAGCGTGGGAGCTTTCCTGAACCCGGAGCCGGCCCGGATTTGGCCTCCACCGACCTTCAGGAGCTTGAACGGATGATCGGTTCCCTTCCTGAGAAATGACGACTCCCCAGATCCGGCGTTCAGATCCGCGTTTGGCTGGGCTCATCCAATCTGAAACGAAGCGGCAGCGCGAGTCACTCATCCTGATCCCGTCTGAGAACTACGCCAGCCGGGCGGTCCTGGAGGCGGCGGGCACGGTGCTGACCAACAAATACGCGGAGGGTTATCCCGGAAAGCGTTATTACAACGGCACGCGCTTTTGCGATGCCATCGAGCAATTGGCGATTGACCGGGCCAAGCAGCTCTTCAGGACGGAGCATGCGAATGTCCAGCCGCACTCGGGTGCCTCGGCCAATTTTTCCGTGTTCTTCGCCTTTCTCAAGCCAGGGGATACCGTGCTTGGCATGTCGCTGGACTGCGGCGGTCATCTCACCCACGGCCTGAAACTGAATTTTTCCGGCCAGTGGTTCAACGTCGTTTCCTACGGGGTCAGCCGGGAGACCGGCCGCATTGATTATGCGGAGGTGGAACGGCTGGCTGACCAGCACAAGCCGAAGATGATCATCGCCGGGTTTTCGTCGTACATGTTCCAGCTTGATTTCGCCCGGTTCGGAGCTATCGCTCAGCGGGTGGGGGCGGTCCTCATGTCTGATGTCGCGCACATCGCCGGGCTGATTGTGGCCAAGCTGCATCCGGATCCAGTCCCGCATTCGACCGTGGTGACGACGACCACGCACAAGACACTTCGCGGCCCGCGCGGGGGGCTGATCGTATGCGGGAAAGAGCGCGCCGCTGAGGTTAACCGGGCCGTGCTGCCAGGGACCCAGGGCGGGCCGCTCATGCATATCGTGGCTGCCAAGGCCCAGGCGTTCAAAGAGGCTTTAAGCGCCGGGTTTCGGCGCTATCAGGCGCAGATTCTCAAGAACGCCAGGGCGATGGCGGAGGTGTTCGTGGCGAGGGGCCTGAAGGTCGTAGGAGGTGGGACCGAGAATCACCTCCTGGTTCTGGACGTGTCCGCGCAGGGGCTGACGGGCAAGGAAGCGGCGGATCTGCTGGAGGAGGCGAACATCGTGGTGAACAAGAATGTCATCCCGTTTGACCCCAAGCCGCCGCTGGTGACGAGCGGCATCCGGCTGGGCTCGCCGGCCATCACCACCCGTGGGCTGAAGGAGGCTCAGGTGAAGCAGGTTGCAGAGTGGGTGGCCGAAATCCTGAAGCGGCCGGGCGAACCCAGGCTGCGGCGGGCCATTTGCAGCCAGGTCATCAAACTCACCAAAAAATTCCCCATCTACTGATCCCCTTCTCTCTTTCCCTCTCCCCCCTTTGGGGGGAGAGGGGAGGGTGAGGGGGGATAGCTATGAACTATTCCGAAGCTGTTGCCTTTCTAAACTGCTTGACGGACTACGAGCGGGCGTCTGATTACCGTTACGATTCCAAGCATTTTGGTTTAGAGCGCGTCGCCAAGCTGCTTTCAGCGGTCGGAGATCCTCACCACGCCTTAACGTGCGTCATCATCGCCGGCACCAACGGGAAAGGCTCCACGGCCGCCATCCTAACTTCGATCCTTAAGGCCAGCGGCCACACGGTTGGTCTGTATACGTCGCCGCACCTTGTGGAGTACCGGGAGCGGCTGCGGATCGGTCTAGAGCCTGTCAGCGAAGAGGAGTTTGCACACCTGGCAGAGCGGCTGGTCGAGCCGATGGATCGTCTGCGAACCAAGGGTGGTTCCCTTCAGCCCACCACCTTTGAAGTCCTGACCGCCATGGCGCTGTTAGGCTTTGCTGCGCGCGGGGTGAGCATGGCTGTTCTGGAGGTGGGGCTGGGGGGCAGGCTGGACGCGGTCAATATCGTGAATCCGGTGGCGGTGTGCGTAACCCCGATCTCTCTGGACCACACTGACCAGCTTGGCGCTACCGTCGAGGCTGTCGCGAAGGAAAAAGCTGGTGTCATCAAGTCGGCGGTGCCGGTGACCTCCGGCGCGCAGCCTCCTGCTGCGCTGGCGGTGATCCAGGAGGCCTGCCATAAGGTGAAGGCGCCGCTTAAGGTCGTGGAGCGGGAGCTGCTCGCCAAAGGGATCACGTGCGGCCAGGGAGGTTCGTCGTTCACCGCCCTGACCCCGCGGGGGCGTTTCGAGTCTTTATATTTAAACCTGCTCGGCCAGTATCAGGTTGGCAACGCGCTGACCGCGCTTGGGTGCGCGCTGGCGCTGCCGGTCCTCGTACCGGAGGATGGGATCCGGCGCGGCCTGCGCGAGGCCGTGTGGCCTGGCCGATTGCAGCTCTGGCAGCGCACCCCAAGGGTACTGCTGGACGGCGCACACAACGCTGAGTCTGCGGCTCACCTGGTTCAAACGTGTGACACGCTGTTTGCCCCTGACCGTCTTGCGCTCATCTTTAGTCAACTCCGCGGGAAGGAACATCAAGCCGTGGCCCGAATCCTGTGTTCTCAAGCTGACGAGGTGTTCATCCCTGAGCTGCGGCATCCGCGAGCGTTGCCGGCGGAGGAACTTGCGGCGGCCGCCCGGCCCTTTGCAAAAGGGATCGCCGTGTATCCCAGTGTCGCGGAGGCATTGGCTGCGGCTTGCGCTAAGTACAGCGGCGAGAGGGACTTGATTCTGGTGACGGGATCGCTCGCGCTCGTTGGTGAAGTGATGCGGGATGCCTGTATTTCTTGAATTTTTTGTGATAGCCTGATCAGCGGTATGGTGCCGAAAAAATTGCGCATCATGGCGCCTGGGCCGGTGGAATCACCTCCAGAGGTGCAGGTGGCCGGCGCACAACCAGTCATTCACCACCGCACGAAAGAATTCCGCTCCGTGATGCAAGAATCGCTGGCGGCCCTTAAGCGTCTTGTGGGAACGACAAATCCGGTTCTACCCTTTGCATCCTCGGGAACGGGCGCGATGGAAGCGTGCGTGGCCAATCTCTTCTCGCCTGGGGACGAAGTGCTGGTCACGGTGTGCGGGAACTTCAGCGAGCGGTGGGCGGACATCTGCGAAGCGTATGGCCTTGCGGCCCACAGGCTTTTGTCCGCCTGGGGCGATCCCGTGGATCTCAAAGAGCTGGAAGCAAAATTGAAGCGGCATGATCATTACGCCGGCATCTTGACCATCTTCAGTGAAACGTCCACCGGTGTTGAAAACGACATCGAGGCCATTGGCAAACTGGTGCGCAAGACCTCCTCGCTGCTGGTGGTGGATGGGATCAGCGGTGTGGGCGCCCTGCCTTTCCGGATGGACGCCTGGGGTGTGGACGCGGTGGCAGTCGGATCCCAGAAGGGACTCATGATCCCGCCCGGCTTGGCCTTTGTGGCGCTCTCCGCCAGGGCGCGGCGGAAGCTCTCCGGTAACCGGAATCCCAAGTTTTATTTTTCCTTTGAAAAGGCGCTTCACGCACTGGAAACTGACTCGCTGCCGGACACCCCGTTCACCCCTGCGGTGTCCCTGGTGCTTCAGTTACGGGAGTCGCTGAAGGCTATTGAGCGCGAGGGGTTGTCCAACGCCTGGGGCCGGACCGCCCGGTTGGGCGAGGCGACCCGGGCCGCCATCCGGGCGCTGGGACTGAAGTTGCTGCCGTCCAAGAATTTCAGTAACGTCGTGACGGCGGTGGATTGTGCGAAGGGTCCTGACCCAGGCCAGGTGGTCAAGCGGCTGCGGGATACCTACGGCATCTCGATTGCCGGTGGGCAGGGGAAACTGAAGGGGAAGATCTTTCGCATCGGTCATGTGGGGCATGTGGATGAGCTGGACGTGCTCGCCACGATCGGGGCACTCGAGATGGTTCTGCACGAGATGGGCGTTAAGGTGAAACTGGGCGCGGGCGTGGCCGCGGCGCAAGAGGTGTTTTTGAAAGCGAAGAGCGGTAGCCATGCCTGAGAAGAAACCAGGCAAGCACCGGATTCTGGTGTCCGAGCCGGTGGGAGAGACGGGGCTCAAGCTCCTGCGGGCGCAGCCGGAATTCAAGGTGGATGTGCGGCTGAAACTCACGCCGGAGGGGCTGAAACGGGAGCTGGCTTCAACGGACGCCCTCATTATTCGGAGCGAGACCAAGGTCACCGCGGACCTCCTGGATTCAGCCGCACGCCTGCGGGTGATCGGACGGGCGGGGGTCGGCGTGGACAACGTCGATGTTCCGGCGGCCACCCGTCGCGGAATCCTGGTTACCAACGCGCCTGAGGGCAACACGGTCGCCGCGGCTGAACACGCGCTGGCCCTGCTCCTCTCGCTGGCCCGCAATGTGCCAGCGGCGCACACCTCCATGCGGTCCGGGGAGTGGAAACGCTCGAAATTCATGGGCCATGAGCTCCTCGGAAAAACCCTGGGGCTCATCGGCTTGGGGAGGATCGGAGGTGAGGTGGCTGGTCGCGCCCGTGCCTTTGGGATGCAGGTGATCGCGTGCGACCCGCTGATCACCGTGGACAAGGCGCGGGAGCAGGGGGTCGAGCTGGTGGAACTCAAAACCCTGCTCAGGCGTGCGGATTACATTTCGTTGCACGCGACCCTCACCCCGGAAACCAAACACCTGCTGGGGCGGCGGGAGTTCCAAGCCATGAAGAGGGGCGTGCGGATCGTGAATTGCGCCCGTGGCGGCATGGTGGACGAGACGGCGCTGGCGGAGGCCATCCGGCGCGGTCAGGTTGCCGGGGCTGCGCTGGACGTGTTCGAAACGGAGCCGCCACCCAAGGGCCATCCCTTGCTCACCCTCGACCCCGTGATCATGACGCCGCATCTGGGAGCCTCGACGGAAGAGGCGCAGGAGAATGTCTCGGTGGCGATCGCCGAGCAGGTGCGTGATTACCTGCTGCGTGGAGTGGTGCGCAGCGCGGTGAACGCTCCCGCCGCGGCCCCGGAGGTGCAACGTGAACTTGCCCCGTATATGGAATTGGCGGAGCGCATGGGGCGCTTTCTCATCCAGCTTGCGCGCGGCGCCCCCAAACGGTTTGAGTTGGAATATCTCGGGGAGATCACGCACCGTAACGTCAGCCTCCTGACGGCGGCGGCGGTCAAGGGGGCGCTTTCCCTGGCCCTGCGTGAGCGGGTGAACGAGGTCAACGCCATGGCCCTGGCCAAGGAGCGGGGCATCGGGGTGGCCGAGGGCACCTCGAGCGAGGGTGGCGACTTTTCCTCGCTGATCAAGTTTACCCTCGAGACCGAGCATGAGAAGCGTTCCGCGGAAGGTACGGTCATCGGCAAGGGCGAGCCGCACGTGGTTGCGGTGGATGGCCTGCACCTGGACATCATCCCGGAGGGTGTCATGATCACGTTTTCCAACGTGGACCGGCCCGGGATCGTGGGGAAGGTCGGCATGATTCTCGGCCGGAACAAGATCAACATTGCGGGGCTGCACCTGGGCCGCATCGCGATCGGTAAACGCGCCGTGTCAATT
This sequence comes from uncultured bacterium, assembly GCA_964587525.1. Lineage (GTDB taxonomy): Bacteria > Oederibacteriota > CAKKQC01 > CAKKQC01 > CAKKQC01 > CAZPLZ01. The sequence goes on from CAZPLZ010000035.1 coordinate 16,397, forward strand.
TTCAGCGTGGACAATCCGGTCCCGCCGAACGTGTTGAAGGAGCTCACAGCCCTGGACGAGCTCGCGGATGTCCGGGTCGTCACGATCTAACAAGCATGCCGTGCACAATTGTTGTAGGCGCCCAGTGGGGAGACGAAGGTAAAGGGAAAATTATCGATCTTCTCACTGGCGGGGTGGATTTGGTTGTCCGCTATTCAGGCGGGAGCAACGCCGGTCACACCGTCCACATCGGGAACCAAAAGTATGTGTTGCATTTGATTCCCACCGGCATCCTGTATGAGGGCAAGCTCAACGTGATCGGGAACGGCGTGGCGGTGGATCCGCAGAGGCTGGTCGAGGAAATCATGAGTTGTGAAGGACGGGGCCTCAAGGTCGCCGGCCGGCTGTTGGTGAGCGACCTGGCCCATGTGACCCTTCCCTATCACAAGCGGATGGATGAGGCGCGGGAGGCGAAGCGCGGCGCCGGCAAGCTCGGGACGACCCACCAGGGGATTGGACCCACCTATACCGACAAAGTCGGGCGCATTGGGATCAAGGTGGGAGATCTTCTGGATGAAGAAGCGTTCATCAAGAAAGTCCGCAGCAACTTGGAGGCCAAGAATCATTTTTTCAAGTCGTATTACGGTGTTCTCCCCGTTACGGAAGCTGAGGTTCTTGAGCCTTACCGGTCTTATCTGCCTACAATCAAGCCTTTGATTACGGACACGGTTGCCCTGTTGCGGGACGCCCTGGCCCGGGGACAGCGGCTGCTCCTGGAGGGGGCGCAGGGGACATTGCTGGATGTGGATTTCGGGACGTATCCTTACGTGACGGCCTCGAATCCCACCGCGGGTGGGGCGTGTGTGGGCGCGGGGGTGCCGCCGTCGTCAGTCACCCGCACGATCGGGGTGGCCAAGGCCTATACTACCCGGGTGGGAACAGGGCCACTGCCGACTGAACTGCCGCCTGAGGAAGATGAGCGCTTGCGCATTCGGGGACGGGAGTACGGTGCCACGACGGGCCGGCCCCGGCGTTGCGGCTGGTTCGATGCGGTGGTGGTCAGGCGCGCGGTGGCCGTGAACGGGCTGTCTGAGCTCGCGGTGACCAAGCTGGATGTGCTCGACCACCTCGAGAGGATCTTGGTCTGTGTGGCGTACCGGCATCGTGGGGCGGAGCTGCGTGATTTTCCAAACCGCACGGAAATTGTTGAAGCCTGTGAGCCAGTATATGAGGAGCTTCCCGGGTGGCAGACGAGCACCACCGGCGTCCGGAAGTGGGACGATCTGCCGGCAAGGGCGCGCCGGTATCTCGAAAAGATTCAGGAGCTGACCGCCACACCGATTTCCATCATTTCGGTCGGCGCCAAGCGGGACGAAACGATTTTTGTATAGCACCAGGGGACGTAGTTTACATATTAAGATATTCTCAAATAATGGTTGATCATCCTATGCCGAGACGAGTCTGCGAGTCTACACCTTGAAGCGGCCAGCGCGCATCACCGGATGGATTCCTATCAGATACTCGATCACGGGGGAATCTGGTCTTCCCCGGAAAGGAGGGCTGGTCGAGATCTCCCGCGCCGGCGCCAAGCTGTATCTCACCGGGAAGTTCCGTCCTGGTGATCGTATTTCCCTCGTGTTGCGGATGCCGGGAGAACCGAAGGGGCTCCCGTTTCTTATGCGCGTCGTCTGGGTCCGCCAGGATGAACCTGGCAGGGTGGAGGCCTTTGAGGCGCGTTTGAAGTTCCTGCAGGATATGGTGCGAGAGGGCGGCCAGGCGAAGGGGATGACTTACGGGTATCTGGTTGGTGTAAAATTCGAACCTGGTATGAACCCTGAGCATATCAGGGTAGCCCAGCGGTATTTCGACAGGGAAAGGGGGATGTAGTTTACATAGCGGCCGCGACATCGCTCGCAAGGAGAAGCTGTCGCTCGATGAGAAGTGAGGATATTAATATACAAACTATGTCCCTCTTGTCCTTGTCCTCCGCACGATTCGGCGGCGTTTCATGAACGCCGCCGAGCTGCTTGTTCGCTGCCTGGAACAGGAGGGAGTCACGTACGTTTTCGGGGTCCCCGGCGAGGAAAACGAGGACCTGCTCTTTGCTCTGGAAACCTCATCGATCCGCTTCATCCCGACACGGCACGAACAGGGCGCGGCGTTCATGGCGAATGTCTGGGGTCGCTTGACGGGACGGGCAGGCGTCTGCCTGTCCACGCTCGGCCCGGGGGCGACCAACCTGATCACCGGCGTCGCGGATGCCAACTTGGACAAAGCTCCACTCGTGGCTATTACCGCTCAGGGCAGTCTTGAGCGGTTACATCATGAAAGCCATCAATATCTGGACATCGTGAGCATGTTTAAGCCCGTGACCAAATGGAATAGCGCGGTGGCTTCGCCGGATGTCGTTCCTGAGGTGGTCCGCAAAGCGGTCAAGATCGCGGAGCAAGAAAAGCCCGGGGCAACGCATATCGAGTTGTCAGAAAACATCGCGAAGCAGCCGGCGGGAGAACGTAGTGTTCCGCTGCAACGCAGGCGCGTTCGCCGGCCGGGACCCGATTACAAAGCGGTTGGGCAAACAATGGAACTTCTCAAAAGTGCCCAGCGTCCGCTGGTCATTGCGGGAAACGGTGCGATCCGCAAACTCGCCAGCAAGCATCTCACTGCCTTTGTTCAGCAGCACCACATTCCCGTGGCGTCCACGTTCATGGGAAAGGGTGCGGTGTCCGACGAACTGCCCGAATCTTTGCTCACCATCGGGTTGGGTTTCAAGGATTTCGTCATGGAAGCCGTTGATCAGGCGGACCTGATCTTGACCGTAGGGTATGACATTGCTGAATATCCTCCGCAGAAGTGGAATCCGCGGGCGGACAAGCGAATCATCCACATCGATTTTTCCCCGGCCGAAGTGTACGCCCACTATAACCCCGAGGTCGAAGTGGTGAGCGATATCTCAGGCACGTTGTGGGAGATCTCTCACCGGATTGGCCAGGAGCGACTGGCGTTCGATACGGCCTGGTACGGGCGCGTCCGTCAGCGGATCCTCGATGATCTCCGAGGATACGACCTTCGTGACGGCCAGCCGTTCACGATCCCGGGAACCCTCAATGTCATCCGCGAAGTTCTCGATAGGAACGGCGTGCTGATCAGCGATGTCGGCAGCCACAAGATGTGGATTGCCAGAAACTTTCCCACGTGCTGTCCGAATGGATGCCTGATCAGCAACGGCCTGGCCAGTATGGGCATCGCGCTGCCGGGAGCCATCGCCGCCGCGCTGGCGAACCCGGAACGGCAGGTGGTTGCAGCGATGGGGGACGGCGGATTTCTCATGAATTCACAGGAGTTGGAAACGGCGAAGCGCCTCGGTGTCGGCTTTACCACCATTATCTTCAACGACAACGACTACGGTCTCATCAGTTGGAAGCAGCGAATGTCGCGGGGGCGGTCTGTGTACACCCGGCTGGGCAACCCGGATTTCAAGGCGTATGCGGAGAGTTTTGGCATCCGCGCCTACCGGCCCGGCAATCTCGCGGAGCTTAACGCGCAGCTCCGCGAGGCGATTACCGGGCGTCAGTTGAGTGTGATCGAGGTACCGGTCGATCCCGAGGTGAACATGGCCCTGGAGAAAAAATTGGGGCAATTTTGGGGGTAAAGACCATGACCATGCAAGCCATCAATCCCGCAACCGGGGTACCTGGCCGGTCCTATCCAGAGCTGCCGGAAGCCGACGTTCCTGGGGTGCTTGACCGTGTCCATGAGGCTTTTCTGGCCTGGCGCACGGTTGACTTTGACGAACGGGCGCGGCGGATGAAGACCGCGGCTGCAATCCTGCGCCGCCGTTCCTCGGAGTTGGCGCGGTTGTGCGCCGAGGAGATGGGCAAGCCGGTCACAGCGGGGAAGGCGGAGATGGAGAAATGCGCGATGGTGTGCGAGTTTTACGCCGACCATGCCCCGGCGTTCCTCAAGAATGAATCTGCGGCATCTGACGCCCGGAAGAGCTACATCACGTTTCAGCCGATCGGCATTGTCCTCGCGGTGATGCCGTGGAACTTCCCTTTTTGGCAGGTGTTCAGGTTTGCCGCCCCCGCGCTGATGGCGGGCAACGCGGCAGTGCTCAAGCACGCCTCGAACGTCCCTGGTTGTGCGTTGGCCATCGAGAGGGTTTTCCACGAAGCGGAATTCCCCGACCAATTGTTTCGCACCCTGCTCATTTCAAGTCGCCAGGTAGACCAGGTGATTCAGCACCCACAGGTGCGGGCGGTCACGCTCACGGGCAGCGAGGCTGCCGGCCGCGCCGTGGCACGATCCGCCGGACAGGCCCTGAAAAAAACCGTCCTCGAGCTGGGTGGCAGCGATCCGTACGTGATTCTGGAAGACGCCGAACTTGAGGCAACGGTGGTGACCTGTGTGACGTCGCGCCTGATCAACGCCGGACAGAGCTGCATTGCCGCCAAACGGTTTATCGTCGTGGAACCGGTGCGCCGCAAGTTTGAGGAACTGTTTGTGGAGCGTATGCGACAAGAGCAGCCGGGCGATCCGCTTGATGAACGCACCAGTCTGGGCCCGCTCGCACGCGTGGACTTGCGTGATGAGCTGCACCGCCAGGTCCAGGCCAGTGTCGAGGCGGGTGCCACCTGCCTGCTTGGCGGGAAGGTGCCGGCGGGGCCTGGTGCCTATTATCCGCCGACCGTGCTGGCGGCCGTGACCAAGGGCATGCCGGCGTACGAGGAGGAGCTCTTTGGTCCAGTGGCATCCATCATCCCGGCTGCCGACCAAGCCGACGCGATCCGCATCGCCAACGATACGCCATATGGACTGGGAGCCGCCGTCTTCACGCGTGACGAGCAATGCGGTGAGCGGTTGGCCGCCACCGAACTGAACGCAGGCTGCTGCTTCGTGAACGCATTTGTCAAATCTGATCCGCGGCTGCCGTTTGGCGGTATCAAAGCCAGCGGGTACGGACGGGAGCTTTCTCACTTCGGGATCAAGGAATTCGTGAACGTCAAAACGGTATACGTGAAGTAGCAAGAGAGCACGGCACACATTGGAGCAGGACAAAGTTGTGTATGCGGGCTTTAGCGCCGCTGTCGTGGTCCTGGCACCAACGTTGCGTGGGGTCGAGATTGACGATGACGTCAATGCGGTCCA
>CAZPLZ010000036.1:0-21157 GCA_964587525.1 uncultured bacterium
GGCGGTAAGCCCAACCGTGTCGATCTTGGACGGGACGGTGAGGGAAGGCGCAGCCCCAGAACCGTACCTGTCGAAGAACTTTTTTGATCCGGCTAAGGGGGATCGCGTGACGGTGCAGGTGAGGGTGCCGGCGGGAGCTGGGGGGGCGCCGGCGACGGCAACGGTGCGGATCTACAACATCGCGGGAGAGTTGATCCGCACCGAGAGCAATGCCACAGTCTCGACCGGCTGGGATTGGGATGGGAAGAACGCCAAGGGCGACCTGGTCGGCAACGGGGTATACATTATCCAGATCGAGATCGGGAAGAGCACTCAGACCAAGCGCGTCATTGTCTTGAAACGCTGACAACTGCCCCCTCTCGCTTTCCCTTGATCGGCCTTTGGCGCCTCGGTTGCCCCAAAGGCCTTTTCACTAGCCGGTGAGACCAAACTGTCAGAAGCTGTCAGTTTGACACTATTGGACACTTGTGCATTAACAAAAATGTTGAATTTTCAATGCCTTTACTTTGGCATGCTGTCTGCATCAATAGACTTCTAGAGATGTATTGATGAATGCCGAAAAGTACGATCTCTACCGCAGTACGATCAGGTCCTTTCCGCCTCTGGCGGCCGAGGACGCCAGTTCACTGGCCTGGCGGGCTTGGTTGGGGGACCGGGAATCCCGGCAGGAGTTGGTCGAGCGGCACCTCTGGATGGTGATAGAGCTGGCTGAGCGCTTGCGCGCTGGGGATGTTCAGGTGCAAGTGCAATTGATCGCCGAAGGGAACCGGGTGTTGGTACATGCGGCGGGGATGTTCCGCCCCTGGCTGGACGGGGAGTTTGCCGACTATGCAAGGAATTTGCTTTTGTCCGAGATAGAAAAGGAGGCTCTCCCGATGGCTTGAGGGGCGAGTGTTCACAGGGGAGGCGGCGGCGTGTAACTGGCAGAAGCCCTCCCTTCAAGGCTTAAAAAACGCTGTCCGCCAACCCTGTGAATACTTGATGTGATCGAGGGAGAGCTTGGCACGAAAAGGTGACAGTTCCCATCATGGGGACTGTCACCTTTTTTGGGGGTTTGGTGATAGAATCTATCCCCGATATGATATCTCTGATCCCCCGTGCATCTCTTGCCTGTCTGGTTCGGTAGTCGAAGCAGAACGTGATTCAGGAAGCCATTAAAAAAGCTGTGGAAGGGGTTTCGCTTTCGGCCACCGAAGCTGAAACCGCCATGGGGGAAATCATGCAGGGGCGGGCCACCCCTGCCCAAATTGCTGGTCTCACCGTTGCCCTGCGCATGAAGGGCGAAACCGCGGATGAGGTGAACGGATTCGCGCTGGCCATGCGCCACCACGGGGTACGCCTTCAGAGTCTGCACCGGCTGGTGACTGACACGTGCGGGACCGGGGGGGATGGCAAAGGGACGCTCAATATCTCCACCGGCGCCGCGCTGGTGGTTGCTGGAGCGGGGTTGGCCGTCGCCAAGCACGGCAACCGGGCGATGTCCAGCAAGTCTGGCAGTGCCGACGTGTTCGCCGCGCTGGGGGTGAACATCGAGGCGGCGCCTGCCGTAACTGAGCGGTGTCTGAACGAGGCCGGGATCGCGTTCTGTTTTGCGCCGATTTTCCACCCGGCGATGAAATACGCTGGCCCGCCTCGGCGTGAGCTAGGTGTGCGTACGATTTTTAATCTTTTGGGCCCGTTGACGAACCCCGCCGGCGCGCTGGTGCAGCTCATTGGGGTGGCGCACCGGGATGTGCTGGAACTTGAGGCGCGGGCGCTGGCGCGGCTGGGAACTGGGCGTTCGCTTGTGGTGCACAGCCGGGATGGTCTGGATGAACTCACCATCACCTCTACGACGCAGGCCATCGAGGTCTCCGGCCATGCTATCAAACGTCGCATGACGTTGAATGGGAGGACATTCGGGTTGAAAAAGGCTGCGCTGTCTGACTTGGCTGGCGGGACTCCTGAGGAGAATGCTGCCGTGTTGCAGCGTGTGTTAAAAGGCGAGCGTGGAGCGTTTCGGGACGCGGTCGTGTATAACGCCGGCGCTGTGTGCTGGCTCGCCGGTGCTGCCAGGAATATTCAAGGAGGTGTTGAACTGGCGGAGAGAGCTCTTGACACTGGTGCCGCGCTGGAAAAACTTGAGAGACTCAAAGAGATTTCTCATATGTTTCAAACTCACCGATGAAACAATCAGCGTTGCTGAAGAGGATCTTGGCCTTCAAGCGGAGTGAGTTCGCTCAAGCGAAAAAGGCCATGCCGCTGCACCAATTGAAAGAGCGGCTTGCTCACGCTCCGCCGACGCGGAACTTCCGCGAGGCCATCACGCGCCGACGGCCGTACCAGATTCACATCATTGCTGAGCTTAAAAAGGCATCTCCCCTCAAGGGAGTCTTGCGGGCCAAGCTGGATGTGCCGGCGCTGGCGATGGAGTTTGAAACGGCGGGCGCTTCTGCGCTGTCGGTGCTGACCGAAAAAAAGTTCTTCCAGGGTGCTGTGGAAAACCTCAAGCAAGCGAAGAAAGCCTGTGGCTTGCCGGCATTGCGTAAGGATTTCATCGTGGATGAGTATCAACTCTATGAATCCAGGGTCATCGGCGCCGATGCAGTGCTCCTGATCGTCAGGCTGTTTCCGCAGAAGAAGCTGAAAGAGTTCATTACGCTGGCAAGGAATTTGAGTATGACTCCGCTCGTGGAAGTTCACACGCCTGCGGAGCTGAAGCGGGCGCTGAAGGCTGGGGCGGACACGATCGGTGTCAATACCCGCGATCTGGGAACTTCCAAGGTGGATTTCAAGGTGGCGGAGGAACTGCGGCCGCAAATTCCAGCGGGCCGTGTGGCTGTCTGCGAGAGCGGCGTGGACAGTGTTGACCAGATCCACATCCTGCGTGAGCTGCGTTTTGACGCGGTGTTAATTGGCGAAGCGCTCATGCGTTCGCGCCAACCCTTAAAACTCATCCACGCGCTGTTGTATACGTAAGTCCTCCCCCTTTTTCTCCCTCTCCCCCTTGGGGGCGAGGGTAGGGTGAGGGGGGTGGGTTGATACTGTCATGGTTAAGGTTAAAATCTGCGGCATCACGAGTCGTCGGGATGCCTGGGCGGCGCTGGACGCCGGTGCAGACGCACTGGGGTTTGTGCTGCACCCGCCCAGCCCAAGACGAGTCACTCCGGTGGCTGCGCGGGCCATCATCCGCACCCTGCCGCCTCTGGTCCTTCCCGTGGGCGTGTTCGTCAACCGGCGTGCAAGTGAAATACGGAAGCTGGCGGCGGTGTGCGGGTTCAAGTTGGTCCAGTTGCACGGCGATGAGCCACCCTCCGTGGTATATCAGGTTGGCCTTCCGGTGATGAAAACCCTCCGGGTGCAGAGTGCGGTTGATGTGGCACAAGCCCGCCGGTACCGCGTTGCGCTCTATCTCTTTGACTCATTTGATCCTGTTAAGCAGGGTGGGACAGGGCGGCGATTTCCCTGGAAATTCTTGCGGGGCGTTAACCTGCGTGCGCCGTTTTTGCTTGCCGGGGGCCTTGCGCCGGGTAACGTTCGTATGGCAGTGCGCGCCGTCAGGCCGTTTGGTGTGGATGTCAGCAGCGGGGTGGAGCGGGCCCCTGGGGTGAAAGATCCCGCTTTGCTCAAGCAATTCATCCGGGCAGCAAAGTCCGCATGATATGAGCAAGCCAGGGTGGTTTGGAAAATTTGGTGGCCAGTTTGCTCCCGAGACGCTTATCCCGGCGCTGCACTCAATTGAGAAAGCCTATAGGGTGGCCCGCCGTGACTCTTCCTTCCAACGGGAGTTGGATAGGTATCTCAAAACGTACGCGGGCCGCCCTACCCCGTTGTTTGAAGCACGCCGCCTCTCCGCAGAATTGAAGCGGGGGATCCGCGTCTATATCAAACGCGAGGATCTCTGCCATACCGGGGCGCACAAGATTAACAATGTGCTGGGCCAAATGCTGCTCACACGCCGGATGGGCAAGCGGCGTGTGGTCGCGGAAACCGGCGCAGGCCAGCACGGCGTCGCAACTGCCACCGTGGCTGCGCTGTTCGGGTTTGAGTGCGTGATCTACATGGGTGAAGAGGACACGCGACGCCAAGCGCTCAACGTGTTTCGCATGGAGATGCTCGGAGCTCGCGTGGTCTCGGTCAGGTCCGGGACCCGTACACTGAAAGACGCTATCAATGAGGCGTTCCGTGACTGGGTCACCAATGTGCGCACCACGCACTATATCTTTGGCTCCGCGGCAGGACCTCATCCGTATCCCACGATCGTGCGGGATTTCCAGAGTGTGATCGGCCGGGAAGCCAGGCGCCAGATGCTCGCAACCGTTGGGAAGTTACCTACGCATGTGTTGGCCTGTGTCAATGGCGGGAGCAACGCCATCGGAATGTTTACGGGATTCCTGAAAGATCGGCGGGTGGCCTTGATCGGGGTGGAGGCTGCCGGCAAAGGGCTGAGGACCGGCCAGCACGCGGCTACCCTGGCGCTTGGCCGGCCTGGCATCCTGCACGGCAGTATGAGCCTCCTGCTTCAAGACCGGCGGGGGCAGGTGCTCCCAACACATTCGATCGCGCCGGGACTGGATTATGCGGGCGTCGGGCCCCAGCACAGTTATCTAAAGATGACCGGCCGGGCCCGGTACGTGACAGCGACAGACCGGGACGCGCTGAAGGGGTTTGCGTGGCTGGCCAGAACGGAAGGTATCCTTCCCGCCTTGGAGCCGGCCCATGTGTTTGGGTACCTTTTGCGGCACGGTGGACGATTCCCTAAAGGCGCGTGCATCCTCGTGAATCTTTCTGGCCGGGGTGACAAGGATGTACAAACGGTCGCTAGTCTTAAGCAACCTCGGCCACGGTGACTGCTGTGCCGCTATCCCCCCTCACCGAATATTTCCTGGGATTAAAACGCCACAACCAAGCGGCATTTATGCCGTATGTGACCGTGGGGTATCCATCCCTGGGCGCCACGGGCGGGATCCTGAGCATGCTCGCCGCAAATGGTGTGGATTGCCTGGAGCTGGGCATGCCATTCTCGGATCCTATCGCGGACGGGGTGACCATCCAGCATGCCTCACAGCAGGCGCTTGACCGGGGAGTGACCCTGGATGATGTCTTAAAACAGGCTGAGCGTGCGGCCCGGCTGGGGCTCCGGGTGGTCCTGATGAGTTATGCCAACCCGCTGCTCCAAGCTGGGCTGCCGGCGCTTGCCCGGCATCTGTCCAGTGCCGGGGCGCAAGGGGTGATCGTCCCTGATCTGCCGCTGGGAGAGGCCCAGCAATGGAATGCCATGTTTGATCATGCTGGCATTGCGTTGATCTTGTTCGCCACCCCCACCACACCTCCTGCTCGTCTGAGGATCGTAGATCGGCTGAGCCGCGCGTTCATTTATTACGTCTCACTCACCGGTGTCACTGGCGAGCGAGCGGCACTGCCGCCAGGACTGGCCGCCCGTTTGCAGGCGGTCCGGCGTGTGGTCAAGACGCCGGTCTGTGTGGGCTTTGGAGTGTCCACGCCCCGTCAGGCGGCGCTCGTCGCGAAGCGGGCGGAGGGGGTGATCGTGGGCAGTGCGCTGGTGCGCCGGCTTGCAGCATGGGGGGAGGGCGCCGCAAAACGGCGTGAGATCGGGCGCTGGGTTCGCTCCATGGCGGCTGCCGTTCACAGACCATCAGGCTGCTGAAAAAGTACCGCAGGCCGGGTCGGAGGGACCTGTTAACCCAGATGTCGTCTGTCTTTCTTCATAACACCTTCCCAGCCACCCCGCTCAGAAAGCCCGCCGTCCCGTAGGTGCCGGCCCCTGACCACGGAGCCGGAGCCGTATCTTTGCCGGATCCGATCCACAGTTGAAGTTGCCTTCCGTCTTTTTTCGGCTTTCTGATCGGGAAATAATTCGGGGGAAATCGATCCCCGCGCCAGTAAACCACCGGCGGCGATGCCCAGCAGCCGGATCCGGCGCCCACGCAGATCCACTTTATTCAAAAGGAGGTTGCGGGCTGTTGCATAGACCGTTTCGCCCAAGTCCGTCGGTTCGGCGAGGGTGCACGATCGGGTGAGCGTCGCGAATCTCTCGTCACGAACTTTCAGGGTGACGATGGAGGCCGCAAGGCCCTCGGTGCGCAGACGCGCCGCCACGTCATCCGCCAGCTCCAGGAGGATTGCTTCTATACGTTCTCGGTCACTGAGAAATACGGCAAACGTCGTTTCTCGGCTGATGCTCTTCGGACCGTGGCTGGTGACGACCTCGCTGGTGTCTTCCCCGCGCGCAAGGGCCTGGAGTTCCCCAGCCTGGTGGCCCAGGTGTTGTTCGAGTTGTTGAGGACGACAGGATGCCAGCTCGCCGATGGTGTGTATCCCCAGCGCGGTGATCAACTTGCCGGTACGCGGTCCCACGCCCCAGATCCGGCTGACTGGCAACGGTGCGATGAACTCTGCTGCCGTGTCGGCGGGAATGACCGTGAGCCCGTCTGGTTTGTTAAGATCACTGGAAAGTTTGGCTAGAAATTTGTTTGGCGCAACGCCGATGCTGCACGTTAGGCCGGTTTCCCGGAAAATCCGCGCCTTGATTTTCATTGCGATGGATTTTCCGTCTCCGAAGAGCGCAGTCGAGCCGGTGGTGTCTAGGAACGCTTCATCCACCGAAGTCTGTCCCACTTGAGGGGTAAAATCGCGAAGGATCTCCATAATCTGATTGCTAATCTCTTCGTACCGGTGGCCCCGGGTGGGGAGCAGGATAGCTGAAGGGCAAAGCCGCATGGCGATTGCGGTGGGCATGGCCGAGTGCACCCCGTATTTCCGGGCTTCATAGGAGGCGGCCGCCACCACTCCCCGTCGGTTGGCCGACCCACCCACAATCACTGGTTTCCCCTTCAGCCACGGGTTGTCCAGAATCTCAACTGCGGCGAAGAAAGCGTCCATGTCAATGTGGAGGATGATTCGCGGGCTGATCTTCATGAGCTTCCGGCCAGTGCGCCATATGATATAAGAGCTTGAGGTAACACGGAAAGCCCATGGCTTGGTTCAAGAAGAAGGTCGCACCGATCGGGGGAACGGGAGGCAAGAAGGAAATCCCCGAGGGTGTGTGGATCAAGTGTGAAGGCTGTGCCACGGCCCTGTTCTCTCGCACGCTGGATGCCAACCAGAAGGTCTGTCCGAAATGTCACTATCATTTCCGGTTGACTTCCTGGGAACGTATCGCCCTGCTGGCCGACGCTGGCTCCTTTGAGGAGATGGACGCCAACCTGGTGCCGGCAGACGCGCTCTCGTTCGTGGACAACAAACCGTATCCCCAGCGCATCCAGGAGAGTCAACAGAAGACCGGTCTCAATGAGGTCGTGCTCGGCGGGCGAGCCAGACTGGAGGATCGTCCGGCGGTGCTCTCCATTATGGATTTCGGTTTCATCGGCGGCAGCATGGGTAGCGTGATGGGCGAGAAGTTCACGCGTGCGGCGACGGTGGCGTTGGAGGAACGCAAGCCGTTGATTTCCATCGCGTCCTCCGGGGGGGCTCGTATGCAGGAGGGGATCATGTCGCTCATGCAGATGGCTAAGACGGCAGCGGCGGTGGCACGGTTGCACGAAGCTGGCCTCCTCTACATTTCTGTGCTGACAAACCCGACCACCGCGGGGGTCTTGGCCTCCTTCGCTTCGCTGGGCGACCTTATTCTGGCTGAGCCGGGAGCGCTGGTGGGGTTCGCCGGCCCGCGGGTCATCGAGCAGACCATCCGCCAGAAACTTCCCAAGGGGTTCCAGACGGCAGAGTTCGTCAAGCAGCACGGGTTTATTGACTGCGTTGTTTCTCGCAAGCAGCTTAAGTCCACGCTCGTGAAGGTCATCGATCTCCTGACAGCCTAGACTCCCTCTTCCCCCGCTATAATCTTCCTGTGGGGCGGAAACTGACTCGCGGGATAGCGGGTTTATCATTCCTTGTGCCAGTCCTGCTAGCTTTTGCCTGGTTAATGCCACCTGGTGCTTTGGCGGTTGCCGAGCACGACCTCTTGTGGATGCAAACCTACAATAGTCCGGCGAATGACACTGATAGAGCGGAAGCGGTGGCGGTTGATTCGGAGGGGAACGTGTACGTCGCCGGCTGGACCCGCCGGCTGGATGTGGGGGAAAACGATAACATTCTGCTGATCAAATACTCGCCGTCTGGTGATCTCCTGTGGTTACGCACCCACAACAGTTTCCCGGATGGTGCGGATTACGCGTTTGGGGTGGCGGTCGCGGATGACGGGGGGGTGTATCTGGCCGGCACCGTTGACACGGTCGGGAGCGGCTTCGATGGGTGGATCCGGAAGTACAATCCTGACGGAACGGTGGACACGAATTTTGGAACAAGTGGGAGTGTGACCTATAACAGCCCATCCAACGACTGGGATGTGTTTTATGATGTGGCAGTGGATGGGACCGGGAACGTGGTCGTGGCGGGCTATGAGTACCGTGAACCGACCTGTTGCAACGCGAACTGGCTGATCCAGAAGTACGACAGCGCAGGGGTGTTGCTCTGGAGTCGGACATACAACGGTCCGCCGGCGGACGAATTCGATACAGCAAGGAGCGTCACGATAGCCTCCAACGGGGATGTGGTCGTGGCCGGGTATGAAACCATCGCGCCGGCGAACACCGACCTGGTGGTGCGCCGGTACACCGCAGATGGAATCCTAAAGTGGCATAAGGGCTACGGCAGCGACGATCCGACCGCGCCTGTGCCTACTCCAGCCTTGGATAGAGCCTACGGGGTGGCCGTGGATGCTAAGGGGGATGTGTATGTGGCTGCGACGGTGGAGCCGGAATTACCAACGAATTCCAGACTCGACCGGTGGATCCGGAAATATTCTGCGGACGGGACCCAGGTGCTTTGGACCAGGCAGATACCCTCCGAGGGCAACCTCGAGGGCGACTCTGGCCGGGACTGCGCTGTAGACCGTTCAGGACGGTTCTACGTGACCGGGGGCTCAACGCGCACCGATCTTTTCCAGGGGTGGAATCTCATCGTGGAGTTATATGACCAGGCGAACGGAGCTCCGGTGCATGCCACAGGGTACGACAGCGGAAACTTTCCAGATCCGCGAGACGAGTTTGGAAGAGGCATTGCGGTGGACCAGAAGGGGAATTACATCGTTGTCGGCTACGAGGAACGGGACGATCTGAACCAGGACCTCAATTGGGTAGTTCGCAAGTACGCTGGGCCGGTGGTCACGCCTCCTAAATTGTCGAATCTTAAGGTGGGGCCGAATCCGTTCAAACCGGCCGGGGGCAAGGTCCTCACGTTCTACAACCTGCCGGCCGGTGCGACCGTGCGCCTGTATACCATTCGTGGATATCTCGTGAAGGAGTTGCACGCGCCGTTTGAATGGAACGGCCTGAATGACCGCGCCGCGCCGGTGGCCACGGGCCTCTACCTGTACGTGGTCTCGGCGCCGGGAGAAGCGCAGGTCCGTGGAAAAGTGGCCCTCGTGAGGCCATGAACGATCCATCGGTTTTCCCTCTCCCCCCAAAGGGGGGAGAGGGTAGGGTGAGGGGGGCAGGTTGCTCATGCGTTATCCTAAACCTGCTTGCTGTCATTGCCGCTGGCCCGGTTCGGGCGGGCGGTTCCGGGGTCAGTGAAGTCGGTGAGTTGGATTTGCCGGTGAGCGCACTGGCAGCGGCGGTCGGAGGGCCATCCGCAGGGTTGGTGGAGGATGCCTCCGCGGTCACCGACAACCCGGCGCGGCTGGGAGCTGTCGCCCCGGCAGGCGTCGCAGTGACCCATACGGTGTGGCCGCTTGGATTTTCGGACAGCCTGCTAGCCATGTATGGCAGCCTGCCGAGGTTGGGCAGTTTGGGCGGCCAGGTCCGCTTGTTCCGGGTCGATGTACCTAAAACCAATGAGCAGGGTGGGGACACTGGCATGTTCTCGTATCAGACTTTGCAGGTAGCGGTGGCCTGCGCTCCGGATCTGAGGTTCTTGAATGAATATGTGCCGGTAAAAATTCGAGCTGGCGCGGCTGTCTTCCTGGTGCAGCGGGATATCGCTGGGGATCAAGGAAATGGTGTAGGGGGGAACGCCGGGGTCACCGCGGAGGTGGCACGAGGTTTTGAGCTGTATGTCACGGGCCGGAATCTTGGCGGCGTGGAGGGAGTGGCCATGCCCATGGCCAGCTCCCTGGGGCTATCGGGGCGCCGGGCCGAGGTGTTGGTGGCTAACGACCGCTTCTCCGGCGCGATTGAAGGGATGTGGTCCCGTGAAGCTGGCGCCGGGGGAGGGGTGGCAGTTGAATACGCGCTGCGGGGGAACGCACTGGAAGTGGCCCTCCGCACTGGCTACACACTCAGTACCGCAGAGTTAGCCGGCACTCTCCCGACGGTGGGCTTGGCGGTGCGGATCGCGCATCTCTCACTCGAAGTGGGTGTGGCCTCGCTTGGCGATCTCGGCGTGGCGAAAGTGCTGAGTTTAAGCTACCAAGAACGCCGCGCGGATTAGCGGACAAATTTTAACGCGGCAGCCCCCATGATGAGCCTAAGCTTGCTTTTACCCCAATGCGTATGAAGATGCCGCTGAAGTCGAGATCGATGGGCCGGCCAGTCCTCGTCAAAAACGGGCGAGCGTTTTGCGGCAGACCGGCGATCGTTCCGGATGTCTCGATCGATCTGACGATAAAATACTCAAAACCACTCTCGCCGAAGAGTGCATACCTGTGGGAGAGCTGGTACTCTGCTCCGCCCAAGCCACCTGCCCCCCAACCCTGACCGCGCAGGGTGGCGGAGTAGCTTCGGGTTGTGCCCGTGTTCTCCTCTCTGATTGAACCTTTGAGTGTGGCCCCGACGAGCACACCAATGCTGCCCCAGCCGCCCAGATACAGGCGCAACTGCGGCTCCTCCTCGAACCGGAAGACCTTCTGCAGGGAAAGGCCGATCTGAACCACCGGAAGGCTGGTCCGGTGCGAGACATCATAATCTGTGGTGCTGACGGGTGCAGTCGTTAGATCCGTGTTGGTCAGGGTGATCGAACCAGACGCCGGCAGGGCATTCAAGCTGATCTGCAATCCCCCGCGCAGGTCTTCGTTGAACTCGTACTGTAGTTGAATCTGCCCGCCGAATCCGAAGCCAGTTTTAGGAAAGCCCGCAGCGTTGGAGCCCTGGTTGGTGGTGAAGGTCTTGTACGTCCGCTCGATGTACTCCACGCCGTCAGCGCGTAAGGCGCTGTCAAGGGCGTTCATGCGGGGCGCGAAGAACGAGGGACCCAAGGAAAAGCTGTACTTCCAGTCGTTTGGCTGCTGGCCGGGGAAGCGCGAGACTGGGCCTGCCTGCGCTGCGGTGGGTAGACCAGCCAGCCAAAGTCCACCGGCTACTGTCATCGCCGCTAAGAGCCGTGGTAGGCTTCTCCCCTCTCCTTTTTCCCCCTCTCCTCTTAAGAGCAGAGGGATTAAGAAAGAGGGGGAAGATTTACTTAACCGGGGTGATGGTGCCATTGTTGATTTTCAGCACGACAGCTTCTTGCTCGGTCTCGCGCTGCGGCGTCATCGTCAACAGGCCCGTCACGCCTTTAAACTCTCCGAATTCCGCCAGGGTCTGGCGCAGACCTTCGCGAGTTCCGTCGGATCGTAGGATCGCTTCCATCAGCAGCCGGGCGGCGTCATAAGCGTTTGCGGCCAAGGAATCGGGGCGCGCGGCATAGTGCTTCTGGTAGCGTCGGGTGAACTTACGGGTATGCCGGTCCAGCTCCGGCCAGAAACTTACGGTAAAGAATGCCTTGAGGTTGATCGCTTCCGGTTTCTTGCGTAGCGCTTTATCGTTCCAGATGTCGGAGCCGAGAAGTGGCAAGTCGAGATCATGATACACGAGCTGGGGGACGATGTGCATGAGCTTTTTCCCCGTCGTGGGGATGTACAGCGCTTCGAGCTTGTAACGGTTGCTTTGAGGAGGCAGCGGCCGCCTTGTGATGAACCCGTGCATCGTCAGTTGGTGTGCAGTGCGGGAGTCGTACATGGCCAGCGTGCACTGGAGAAATTCCTCCTGCTCGGTGATGCTGGAAGGGGTGACTGAGATCAGGACGGTCAGGGGCGCATCCTTGGCCTCGGTTTGCTGGCTGAGCAGTTCAGCGAGGGACAGTTCTTCCGCACTTGAGAGCTGACCGGTGCTTTGGATGTCAGCGTGGGTGAGGTAAGCCGAAAATCCGGTCGCGCTTTTGGGTTTTAACACCTTGATGGTTTTATGTGGCATGGCCGCCGCGCGCAGGCGTCGGCTGAGTTCGTTGGTGAAAGGTTCAGCTGTCAGTGTGAGGCAGGCTACCCGCGAGATGGAAGGCAGGCTTGCGTGCAGAGATTCGGATTCCGCGGTTCCGCTCGAAGCTGGCCGAGGCCGGGCTTTGATGGTCTGGAAAAATTTCTGGAGGAACACTTCAAGCTCGGTCTGGGCTGCCCGGCGGGACTTCTCTTCTTCCTCTTTATAAGCAACGATGTCGGCTCCCCCCACCTCGACAATGGCTTGGCTGAAGTCATTGGTGTCAGGCGGGTAACGGGATTCCACGATCACCGTGCCGCCGAGCGCGGTGACTTCTGCCCCAAAGGCTTCTGACAGGCTACGGCCATAGGCGGAATCTGGTGCCAGGATGCCAAACCGGCCCAGCCCGCGGGTTTGAACCCCGAATTCGGCCATGGACTTGGCCTGCTGTTCAAGTGTCAGGGTCGCCCGGAAGACATAGGGGCCGGTTTGTGTCAGCTTGGTGTCCAGCGCGGAGGGTGTGAGCATGACGACCCCCACCGTGTTAGCCTCAGCTGCGCAGACCAGGGCGGTGGCGCTGAAGAGTGGGCCGAATAGCGCGATGACCTGTTTTTCCTTGAGCAGCACGTCCATGCTTTGCAAGGCCTGCTCGGAATCCTTGCCGGTGTCCATGATCACAAACTCGAAGTGTTCTCTTGAGGTCTCGAATTCTTCTACGGCGAGCTCGATGCCGTGTGTCACAGATTTTCCGTATGCGGCATGTTTACCGCTGACCGGCAGCAGTGCACCGATGACCCGTGGGTTGGTGGGAATCTGCCGGGATAACTCTAATAGTAGGGGGTAGGCTTTTAAGGCGGCGGATGAGGACGGATGCTGCGCAATTAACTTGCGCAGGGTTCTGTTGGCTTCGTCCACGGTTCCTTGTTGTCTCAACATGACCCCGAGCGTAAGGAGCGCGTCTGGCGCCAGCGGTCCGTCTGGCGAAACCGCGAGGAAGGTTTCCAGGTCGGACTGGCTGCAGGCTTCCAAGGCAGGTGGAATCAGGCTCTGCGTTTCTTCCTGGAAGATGGCGTCATCTGGGAAGCGCACCAGCGCACCTTCGATCCGCTGTAACAATCGCAAAGCGCCTTCAGTTTTGCGGGTGACGAGCAGCTTCAGGTAGATGGCCGGTGGCAGCCAGGGACCGGCTGCTGGAGATTGTTCGAGCTGGGCGATCTGTTCGTCCATGTCGGCGTACCGGTCCTGATCGAACGCGTGGCGGATCAGGAGGTAACGGGCGCGTGCAGCCTCGGGGCTATCTGGATCGTGTCGCACAATCCCCTCGGCTTCTGCCAGGACCTCATTGGTGATCGCTCCGGAGGGCATGCGGTATGCCTCGTAGGGTGTACGGAGGCTTATGCGCAACGCGGCGCAGCCGCAGAGGAGGACCACCACGAGCAAGGGAGGAAGGAAGCGAGTCTGCGAGCTCATGGCCGGTGCCACCAAAGGTGGCAAAGTTTAAAGATGGGGTACCATCCTTTGCCAGAGCGAGTCTGCGAGCTCATGTAGAGCGTATTATATAAATATACGGCATCATGTTCATCATGCAGGTCACTGGAGGGCCAATTCAAACGCATGGCTATCTGGTGGCCGACGAGGCAACGGGAGAGGCCATGCAAGTGGATGCGCCTTGGGGCGTGGCGGACGCCGTCATGGCGGAAGTGGGCCGGCGCGGTCTCAGGATCGTGGCGATTATCAATACGCATGGCCACTGGGACCACATTGGCGACAACGCGAGATTCAAGGCGCTGACTGGGGCGCCGCTCTATGCGCACCCGCTGGACGCTCCGCTGCTGAAGAAGCCCTCAACCTATGGCCAGCCCTTGCCCTATACGATTGAGCCGACGACGCCGGACAGGCTTTTGGAACATGGTCAAGTCGTGACCGTCGGTCGCTTGTCGTTTACGATTCTGCACACGCCGGGGCATACACCAGGTGGCGTGTGTTTGTTTGGAGCCGGTGTGCGTGCGCTCTTCTCCGGCGACACCCTTTTTGACGGATCGTACGGCCGTACTGACCTGCCGGGTGCCAGCGAGCGGGACATCTGGTCCAGCCTACTGCACCTGGCCGCGCTTCCACCCGATACTGCTGTGTATCCCGGTCATGGGGACACCACTTCCATCGGCGCCCAGTCATGGCTGGTCCAACTGGCGCCTGCATCCATACAAGATGCATGACCGGTCCTAAGACCTTCTTGCGACAAGAAACCGGGAAGATGAACCCGGCGGAAGGCGACAAGTTCTGCCAGGACCTGCTTTCCGAGTATGTTCGCAACCACCTGGGACTCGTGGGCTGCGAACTGGATCTGGGGACGTCATGGCTGACGCTGTATTACGATCCGGCCCAGTTGTCCTTTCAGAAAGCGGAGCAGTCTGCGTTAGACCTGGTGTCGCAACTTAAACCTCGCCTGAATGGCTGCCGAGCCGCGTTCAAGGCCGGCGTGTGCGTGGAGAGTTCCGTGGCGCTTGGGAGGATTCCAGCTTCTCCACGAAACCTCGTCCTGTCGAGCAATCCTGCGGCAGAGCTGCGCGGGTATCCGTCGGTCCGGCACCGCCTGTCGCCGTTTATGGAATCTGCGAGTGGGGGTCGATTCATCACGGTTCGAGGGGAGGTGCAGGTTGGCCTGGCGGGGGCTTGCCTGGCCAGCCTGCTTTTTTCGGTGGCCGCGGAGCGCCTTTGGCCCGGAGCCGTTGTGCTACAGGTCGTCCTTGGAATTACCGCGTATCTTACCGGCGGGGCGCTCTCGGCCGTGTGTGCTGTCCGGGCGCTTGCAACATATGTCCTGGGCATCGACAGCCTCATGCTGGTGGCGGCTCTGGGGGCGGCTTCGATCGGCCGCTGGCACGAGGGCGCGGTCTTGCTGTTTCTCTTCTCCCTGTCCAACGCTATGGAGGCGCTGGCCATGAACAAAACCCGTGGCGCCATCACCGCGCTGATCGGGCTGTCGCCTCAGGATGCCTTGGTGCGGCGGGATGGAAGAGAAGCCCGGGTTCCAATCGCGGACTTGAAACCCGGCGATCTGGTCATCGTGAAGCCCGGCGAACGGATTCCGGTGGATGGCACGGTGCGGGAGGGTGAGTCGGAGGTGGACACCTCCATGATGACGGGCGAGTCACGCTGGGTCTTGAAAGTGGCAGGGGAGCCGATCTTTGCCGGCACCCTCAATCAGACCGGTCTGATCGTGATCGAAACCTCCCACCTGGCGTCGGACACCTACCTCGCCCGGATCGTGCAGATGGTGGGAGCGGCGCAGGCCACCAAATCGCGGGTGCACCGGCTGGTGGACAGTTTTGGCAAGGTGTACACGCCACTGGTCATGACGGGGGCGCTGCTGACGTTCGGGGTTCAAGCGTTCGTCTTTGGAAACCCGCTGTATGACGCGTTCTATCGCAGCATGGTGCTGCTGGTGATCGCTTCACCCTGCGCGCTGATCCTGGCTACGCCGTCTGCGATCCTCTCGGCCATCGGGCATGGCGCCCGGCAGGGGGTGCTCTTCAAGGGGGGCGTTTTTGTGGAACGGCTTGGACAGGTGAAGGCGATCGCGTTCGACAAGACCGGTGTCCTGACGACCGGGATGCCGCGCGTGGTGTCGGTCGAGGGTTTCGGGCGGGGGGAGCAGGACCTGCTTCGCGACGCCGCCTCGCTGGAGCGGCACACCAGCCACCCGCTGGCGAGTGCGGTGGTGGCGGCCGCGCGACGGCGAGGTCTTGAGTGCAGCGAAGTCAAGGGCCTCACGTCGCACCACGGGTTGGGGATGAGCGGCCAGTTGGACGGGTCCCGCCAGAGCTGGGTGGGCAGCGAGGCCTTTGCCTCCCGGCGTAAGGTTGCGCTCCCGGAGGAGCTGCGGGACAAGCTGGCGGGGCTGTCGGCGCAGGGGCAGACGGCGATTCTCGTGGGGGAAGACGAGCGCGTCGTGGGATTACTCGCGCTGGCGGATGAGCTTCGGCCAGGCGCGTTGAAGATGGTCGAGGAGTTGCACGCGCTAAGGATACGTCCGCTGGTGATGGTGACGGGTGATCATCCGGAGGTGGCCAGGAAGATTGCGCAGCAACTTAATTTGGATGAAGCGCACGCCGGATTGTTGCCGGACGAGAAGCTCCGCGTGGTGAAGCAGCTTGCGCGAGAGAACGGCGCCGTTGGGATGGTGGGGGACGGCGTGAACGACGGGCCGGCGCTCGCGACGGCGCATATCGCGGTGACCCTGGGGCAGGCGTCGGATGTGGCTCTAGAAGTGGCGGACGTGGTGCTGGTGACGAATGATCTCTCTCGTTTGCCCTACGCCATCAAGCTGGCGCGCAAGGCTCGCCGGGTCGTGATCCAGAATCTTGTTCTGGCATCCTGCGTTATTCTTTGTGGAGTTCCCTTGGCGCTGTGGGGGATCATTACATTGCCCGTTGGCGTGATCATGCACGAAGGGTCTACCCTCGTCGTCGTCGCTAATGGCCTGCGTCTCTTGCGCTCACTTAAATAAGTTTCAGATTCCCCTCTAGCCAATATTGCAAAGCTGGTACGCCGCTTCGAGCGCGGCGATGGGGTCCCCCTTTGGGGTGAATTCCTGCCCCACGTAGCCGGAGTAGCTGGAGCTGGCGATGGCGCGCATGACGGCCGAGTAATTAATTTCCTGCTGATCATCTAGGTCGTGGCGGCCGGGGTTGCCGGCGGTATGGATGTGGCCGATGTGCTCCATGTTGTCGGTCATGGTTCGGATGAGGTCTCCCTCCATGATCTGCATGTGGTAGATGTCATAGAGGAGTTTCACCCGTGGCGAGCCAACCCGCTTGATCACATCTACACCCCAGGCGGTTTTGTCGCACTGGTAGTCTTTGTGGTTCACCTTGCTGTTGAGCAGCTCCAAGACCAGGGTTACCCCTTTCCCTTCGGCATAGCTGGCAACTCGTTTTAACCCTGCAACGGTGTGGTGAAGGCCTTCTTCATCGGAGAGGCCCGCGCGGTTTCCGGAGAAGCAGATCAACGCAGGAATCTTGCGGTCGACAGCTTTGTCGATCAAGGTCTTGATCTCTCGCTCGATCCGGTCGTGGTTTTCCTTGCGGTTGAGCCCGTTCGTCAGTGTGCCGTGCCCCGCGTGCGTGATGAGCTTGAGCCCTGCCTGCTTCACGATATCCCAGTGATCTTCCGAGACCATTTCAAATCCCTCGTACCCAATACGTTTGGCTTCCTGGCAGAGCTTGGGGAACGGCAGGTCATCCCGTTTAAAGCACCAGAAACTGATCGATTGGCGAATTCGTGACACGGTGTCCTATCCTACACGAACCCGGCCACCATCTTTAAGCTTCAAGGCAGGTTTTGAGGTGCGCTCTAGTACAATGGCTCAAGGAGCTACTATGGCGATAGAGTATCGAACCCTTGGTCGTACCGGCGTTCAGGTGTCCTCCCTGTGTTTTGGAACCATGTCGTTCGGGGGGGATGCGGACGAGAAGACCGCCCGTGCGATGTTCCGCCGCTGCCGGGAGGCGGGCATCAACTTCTTCGATACTGCGAATGTCTATTCGCATGGGCGGTCGGAGGAAGTCCTTGGGAAACTGATCGTAGGGATTCGTGACGAGATCGTTCTCACCTCGAAGGTCCATGGCTCGATGGGGCCGGATGTCAATGCGGGGGGGCTGTCGCGCCGGCACATCATGCTTGCGGTCGAGGCCAGCTTGAGGCGTTTGAAAACGGACCGGCTGGATTTGTACTTCCTCCATCAAGTTGACCCGAAGACGCCTCAGGAGGAGACGCTGCGGGCGCTTGATGACCTGGTGCGCCAGGGAAAGATCCTGTATCCGGCCGTCAGCAACTGGGCGGCGTGGCAGATCGCGAAGGCGTTGGGGATATCTGCGCGCCAGGAGTTGGCTCGCTTTGAGTGCATCCAGCCAATGTACAACCTGGCGAAGCGACAGGCCGAGGTTGAGATCCTCCCCTTGGCGCAGGCTGAGCAGGTGGGGGTGATCAGCTACAGCCCGCTGGGGGGCGGGTTGTTAACGGGAAAGTACGGTGTCAACCGAAAGCCCCGGCGTGGGCGGATAGTGGAGAATGCGAATTACACCAAGCGTTATCGAAACCCGGAGTACTACGAGATCGCCGACCGGTTCGTCGCGCACGCCAAGGAGCGCGGCGCTCATCCAGCGTCGCTGGCGGTGGCGTGGGTCATGTCTCATCCGGCGGTGACGGCCCCGATCATCGGGGCCCGCAATCTGGAGCAGTTGGAACCATCGCTGGGTGCCCTTTCGATCAAGATGACCCCGGAATGGCGGGCGCAGATCTCCGCGTTGTCCATCGAGCCGCCGCTGGCCACTGACCGCAGCGAGGAACGAGCGCCGGCAACTGGGGGTGGTTGATGCACGGGGCCGTCCTCGGCCTCAAGTTCCAACTATAGGTTTATTCAGCAGCAGAAGGAGGAAAAGATGCAAACGCTATCGGTCAAAGGCTTGGCCCTGGCAGCGGGGCTGCTCTGGGGGGGATGTATGGCGTTTACCGGGTTTCTGAACTTGGCGTTTCCATCCTACGGCATGGGGTTCCTCACGATGATGGACTCGATCTATCCAGGCTTTCATGCTGGCAAAGGGTTAGGCAGCATCATTATCGGAACACTCTACGGGTTTCTGGACGGTGCGGTCGGAGGTGCGCTTCTGGCCTGGCTGTACAACCGGCTGCGGTAAAGGAGGATATTTCCCCGCAGCGACATGGGATTTTCATGCGGGATCGTCGGGCTGCCGAACGTGGGGAAATCCACGATCTTCAACGCGCTGACGTC
Organism: uncultured bacterium; assembly: GCA_964587525.1. Taxonomy (GTDB): domain Bacteria; phylum Oederibacteriota; class CAKKQC01; order CAKKQC01; family CAKKQC01; genus CAZPLZ01. The sequence goes on from CAZPLZ010000036.1 coordinate 18,961, forward strand.
GGCGAAGGTGCCGGCGGAGAATTTTCCGTTCTGCACTGTCAATCCCAACGTGGGTATCGTGAAGGTCCCGGAGCCACGGCTGGCCGATATCGCAGAGTACCTCCCGCATCAAGTGGTCGTTCCGGCAAGCATGACCTTCGTGGACATCGCGGGTCTGGTGAAGGGCGCGTCCAAGGGGGAAGGGCTGGGGAACCAGTTTCTGGCCCATATCCGGGAATCCCAGGCGATCGCTCATGTCGTGCGCTGCTTCACTGCCCCGGACGTCACACATGTCCCGGGGCCGGTGGACCCACTGCGGGATGCCGCTATCGTGGATACCGAGCTCATGCTGGCGGATCTGGACACAGTGAAAAAACGATACCCCACGATTGAAAAGACAGCGCGTGCCGGCAACAAGGAAGCTGCAGCTCAGTTCGCTGTGCTCTCCCGGGTGCGCGCGGCGTTGGAGGAGGGCAAGCCAGTCCGCTCCTTAGGTCTTAGCGAAAATGAGGTCTTGCAGGTCCGGGAGTTTCATCTGATCACTGCTAAGAAGGTCATGTATATTGCCAACGTGGATGACGCGGATAGTGCCGATCCTGGGGCTAACTCGTATGTTAAACAGCTCAACGAATATGCCGCGAAGGAGGGCGCTCCTGTGGTGCCAGTTTGTGGCAAGATCGAGTCTGAGATCGCGGAGCTGGAGGGAGACGAAAAGGTTAAGTTCCTCAAGGATTTCGGCATGGATGAGCCGGGGCTCGATCGCGTGGTCCGGGCTGGATATGCGTTGCTGGGTTTGCAAACATTTTTCAGCGGAGGGCCGAAGGAGGTGCGTGCCTGGACGATCCGGAATGGCTGGAAGGCTCCCCAGGCTGCCGGTGTGATCCACACGGATTTCGAGAGGGGGTTTGTCAAGGCCGAGGTGTTTCATTACGATGACTTGATGAAACACAAAAGTGAGCAGGCCATCTGGGACGCCGGCCTGATGCGACTGGAAGGCAAGGAGTATGTGGTGCAGGAGGGTGACATCATTCGTTTCCGGTTTGCCGTGTGATGGAGACAACATCATATGGCTGAAACGGTGAAAATTGGGCTCATCGGCTCGGGGTTTATTGCCGATATCCACGCGCACGCAGTCAAGCACTTTGTACAGAACGCGGAGGTGATAGCTGTGGCGTCGCCGACACCCGGTAAAGCCGCCCGGTTCGCCAAGCAGCGGGGTATTCCGCGTGCGTTCGAAAATTACCGCGACATGCTGAAGTTAAAAGAGCTGGACCTCGTCAATGTTGCTGTGCCCAATGACCTGCACTGTCAGATCACCCTGGATGCGGCCAGGGCCGGCAAGCATGTGGCGGTCGAGAAGCCGCTCTGCCGGAGCTTGGAGGAAGCTGACCGGATGATCGCGGCGTGTAAGAAGACCGGGGTGCTGCTCTTATACGCTGAGGAGCTTTTGTTCGCACCGAAGTATGTGCGCGCCAAGACCCTCGTGGACGAGGGGGCGTTGGGCGAGGTGTTTCTCGTCAAGCAGTGGGAGGAGCATTACGGCCCGCACGAGCCCTGGTTCTGGGATGTCAACCGTTCAGGGGGTGGCGTCCTGCTGGACATGGGCTGCCACTCGATTGAGTACGCCCGCTGGGTGCTGGGCAAACCCAAGGTCAAGTCGGTTTACGCAACGATGGGGACCTTTGTGCACAAGGACAAGACGAAGGGGGAGGATCATTCTATTTGTATCGTGGAATACGAGGGGGGAAAAATGGGCATCGCGGAGAACTCCTGGGCCAAGCCGGGCGGCGTGGATGACCGGGCTGAGATCTATGGCTCTAAGGGTCACACTCGTGCTGACCTCCTCCGCGGCAACGCCCTGACCACCTATAGCGAGACGGGCTACGGGTACGCCGTGGAGAAAGCCGAGAGCACGAAGGGCTGGACCTTCACGACGTTTGAAGAGATATGGAACTACGGCTTCCCACAGGAGATCCAGCACTTCGTGAATTGTGTGCAACGTAAGGAGAAGCCCATAGAAACTGGTGAGGATGGGCGCGAGGTGCTCAAGATCATCCTGGCGGCGTACGAGGCCGCCGGCAAGGGCCGCAAGATTGCCTGGCCGTACACGCCGCGCAAAGTGAACAAGCCCATCGACCTCTGGAAGAGGTAGGGGGGACGCTCATAATATTAGGCAATGGCTCACCTGTTGGGTAAAGGGTGAGGTGTTTGCAGTAGC
>CAZPLZ010000037.1:0-21084 GCA_964587525.1 uncultured bacterium
TGGTCTTCACGGACAATGGGCGCTGGCTGCTGGTGCCGAGCCCGCAGGAGGATGTCCTCCTGGTCCTCAACGCGCGCACCAACGAGCTCATCACACGGCTTCAGGTCGGCGCAGCCCCGGTGGCGATCGCGCTGTCCAAGCGAGGAGGGCGTGCGTACGTAGCTGGCTATCACGATGCCTCTGTGACGGAAATCTCTGTTGATGAACTGAGGGTAACCTCCACGATTCCGGTAGGCAACAACCCCGCGGCAGTGGCCCTCAGCCCGGACGGGAAGGAACTGTATGTGGCGAACGCGGGGGACAACACCCTGACGGTGATTGACACTCGATCCCACCGGCAGATTGCGGTGGTACCGGTCGGGATCTCTCCTCAGGATGTGAAGGTGACCCCCAACGGGAGATCGGTGTTTGTGGCGAACGCTGGCGACACGACCGTGAGCGTTGTGGATCCTATCACTTGGAAAGTGGTAGCAACCATCCGGGGCCGCTGAGCTCGCGTTCCTGTTATAATATGGGGTGGAGATGCTCAAACCTGAACGAGGGAGAAGGGGGATCCTCATGAAAATTTCCATCCACGGATCATTGATCGGATTGGCCATGTTCAGCGTGTTGCTGGCGGGAGCCGCAGCGGCCGCCAAGCCAGAGAGAGGCCAGGGCGCCGGCAGAGATCGCAAGCTGCCGCAAGCCCACACCACGCCATCAGGGGTCACGACAGCGCAACCGGGCGGGGGGAACCCGTACGCCAAGTCGGATCGGGCGGCGACGCCGGCCAGCCGTGCGGCGCAGGGAGCTCCTGCGCTCGCGCCAGCACCTGGGACCACCACTACTCCAGTAGCCCGCCCGCGCTACACCTACACCGTGTTTGTGGTGAACCCCGACGACACGGTGGATCATGCCACGTGGGAAGTGGCGGCGACCCTCCGGCGCCGCTGAGCCCTCGGCCAGTGTCACCGGTCGTCTGACCGGAGATGCTCAGGCCTGAACGAAGCCGTGCGGGATTTGAAGCCTTGCTTGAGCATCAGCTCGACTCTCTCTATCAATCGGGCTTACGGCTTACCCGCAACCCCGAAGAGGCTGAAGACCTTCTCCATGACGCCGTGTTACGAGCTCTCGCCGCCTATGACTCATATGAACCCGGGACCAATTTCAGAGCCTGGATGTTCACCATCATGATGAACACGTTCATTTCGAAATACCGGAAACGGATGCGGGAACCCGCGATTCCGCTCGAGGAGGCGCCCGAACCCCAGGCGGCGGATTCTGTGGATTCACAGGTGTTCGACAACTTGCTGAGCGACCAGGTGGCGACCGCGCTCCACGAGGTCCCTGAAGCTTTCCGGGCGGCGGTCATCCTGGTGGACCTGAACGGCCTCTCCTATCGCGATGCGGCCCAGGCGCTCAACTGCCCGTCAGGAACTGTCATGTCCCGCTTAGCTCGGGGCCGGACATTGCTGAAACAGACGCTCCGGACTTATGCCATCGAGCAGGGACTCCTGGAGAAGAATCAACCGTGACCTGCACCGATTTCCGCAAGCTGCTGACTCCCTGGGTGGATGGCGAGTTGTCTCCCCGGGAGTTGACAGAAATTGAAGTGCACCTTTCCGCGTGCGCGGAATGCCGGCAGACAGCAGTCCAGGAGAAGGGATTTGTGGAGTGGCTCCGTCGGAGCGTCCCCCGCGAAACTGTGCCGCCCGCGCTGCGCGCGCGCCTCCTGGCGCAGGCGCGCGGAGAGGACGAAGTCGTGTCCACACCTTACGCCCCTCGTGCGTTCCGTTTTCGTCCGTCTCTGACGTGGGTGACAGCCAGCGCCGCAGTTCTGGCCTGTGGGTTCGCGCTCTGGGCCGTCAGCTTGCAGCGTCTTAACCGCGTGGAATGGTGCCAGGCCTTTATCGATGATCATCAAGAAGGTCTCCTGGCGGGTGTGCGCCTGCAGCAATCCACCGGCTCACCGCAAGAACTCGCCGCCTGGTTTTCCCAAAAGCTTAAAACACCCATGACCGTTCCAAACGTTCCCGAGACCCGCCTTCTGGGCGGCCGGCAGTGCGTGTTAAAGGGGCACCGGGTGGGGCTGGCCCTCTACAAGGTGGGAGACCAGCGTGTCAGTCTTTTTCTGACCTCTAAGCAAGAACTGCGGCCGCCAGGATGGACGCTGGCTGCAGGACGATATCACACCGCGACCGAAGAAGGCTTCTCACTTGCTGCCTGGGAAGGCTCAGGCCTCCTTAATATCCTTGTCGCTCATCTCCCAGTGGAACAATTGCTTGAGATAGCAGACCGCTTCCGCCTTACATCGTAACTCGTTAAGTGAGATTAGCCCGCTTCGCCCTTCGGAATCCCCACTGGGCTCTTGTGTGCGCGCTGGGCGTTCTCATCGTGGGGTACCTGAGCATCTTCACCACGCCCCTGAATTTCCAGTTGCCCAAGGACATCCTCCCGCTCTTCCGCGTGCCCGCGGTCCAGGTGCTCACCCTGTATCCCGGCATGCCCGCTGAGGTCATGGAGCGGGACATCACCACGCGCATGCAGCGCTGGACCGGCCAATCCGTGGGGATCGAGCACCAGGAAGCGCGGTCCATGATCGGTGTGTCCATCGTCCGCGATTTCTTCCGCGAGGACATCGACTTCAACAGCGCGCTCTCGCAGGTCACCTCACTCGCCATGTCCGATCTGTACTACCTGCCACCAGGCACGGTACCGCCCATGGTGATGCCGTTCGACCCGACCGCCAGCATCCCGCTGGTGCTGCTCACGGTCTCGCATCCCACGTTCAATGAAAAGGAGTTGTACGACGTGGCATACTACTCGCTGCGCAACATGCTGCAGGGAATCTCAGGTGTCGTGGCCCCTGCCGTGTTCGGCGGCACGCTGCGACGCATCTTCGCCTATGTGGATCCCGAGAAGCTCGTGGCGCGCAATCTGTCCCCCATGGACGTCGTGCGCGCACTCTCCGAGGCCAATGTCCTGATCCCCACGGGCAACGCCAAACTGGGCGATAAGGACGTGCAGATTGTGACCAACGCTCAGGTCGAGAGTGTCGAGGAAATGAACGAATTCATGATCCGGGCCCAGCAGGGCGTTCCGGTGGCGATCAAGGACGTGGCCGTGGTGAAAGACACCAACGAGATCCAAACCAACGTGGTACGGGTGGACGGAAAGCGGCAGGTCTACGTGCCGATTTACCGGCAGCCCGGAGCCAATACGATCGAGGTCGTCAAGGGCATCAAGAGGGAGCTGAGCAAGGTGCTGGACCGGTTGCCGAAGGGTATCGCGTTCAAACTTGTGGCCGACCAATCCATCTTTGTGCGGCAGGCCATCAACAGTCTCTCACTGGAAGTCGTGATGGGCAGCGTGCTGGCAGGCGTCATGGTGTTCATCTTCCTCGGCAACTTCAAGGCGACCTTTGCGGCCCTGCTGGCCATCCCGCTGTCCATCTTCGCGTGCGCGATCGGCTTGCGGGTGACCGGCGAAACCTTGAACACGATGACGCTGGGCGGCATCGCGCTGTCGGTGGGCATTCTGATCGACACCTCCATCGTGGTACTGGAAAACATTTCGAGGCGTCTGGCCCTTCGACGCGAGGGTGAAAACGCAGCACTGGAAGGAGCCGAAGAGGTGGCGGCGCCCGTGCTGGCCGCCACCACCACGATCGCGATCGTGTTTTTGCCGGTCGTGTTCCTGTCCGGGATCGGCAAGTTCCTGTTCACCCCGCTGGCCAAGAGTGTGGTCTTCGCGATCGTCGCGGCCTACTTTGTTTCGATGACCCTGGTGCCGCTGTACTGCGACCGGTTCCTCTCGGGGACCAAGATGCAGCACGGGGATCCCCGATGGTACACTCGCCTGCTGCGCCTCTATGACGGATTGCTGGACACGGTGCTGCGCAGGCGCGTGCTGGTGGTGCTGGCGGCGGTGGCCCTGTTTGTGCTCTCCCTCGGCCTTTACCCCAGGCTGGGCAAGGAACTCTTCCCGCGGGCCGATGTCGGACACATCTCCATGATCGCCCGCATGTCCACCGGGCTGCGGATCGAGCTCACCGAAGACGTGATCGCCGACATCGAGAAGGCCATCCGCAACCTCATCGAACCCAAGGCGCTGGGAACCATCATCTCCAATATCGGCGTCCTGTATGACTGGCCCGCGGCCTACACCCCCAACTCGGGTCCCTCGGATGCCTTCATCGAAATTGAGCTGACTGACGAGCGCTCGGCCACTGCCGAGGAATACGCCGCCAAGCTCCGCGAACGGCTTTCCACCGCGTTCCCGCGGGTGGAGTTCGCGTTCGCCACCGGCGGGTTATTGACGGCGGCGCTCAACATGGGGCAACCTGCACCCATTAATATTCAGGTCAAGGGCAAGGGAAACGAATTCAAGATCATGGGCGGCCTCGCGCACCAGGTCAAAGAGCTCGCCTCGACCGTCGAGGGGGCCGTGGACGTGCGAATTCAGGAGCGGCTGGATTACCCTCAGATCAAGCTCACGATCAAGCGCAAAAAGGCCGCCCGCCTGGGGCTTACCACCAAGGAAATCGTGCAGAACATCGTCACGAGCTTCAACTCGAGCGTGAACTTCTTTAAAAATTTCTGGATTGCGCCAAATGGCAATCATTACTTCCTGGGCGCCCAGTACCCCGAAGACTTGATCAAGGACCTGGACACGTTGCGCAACATCCCGATCACCGGCCGGAACCTCCCGCACGTCGTGCGGCTTCATGAGATCGCCGACATTAGTGAAGCCACCGCTCCATCGGAAGTCCGGCACGTGAACATCCGCCGCACCATGAGTGTGTTTGCGAATACGTATCAACGTGACGTCGGTTCGGTGGCGGCCGACATCGAGGAAAAAATCAAGACGATCGACGTTCCCCCGGGGTACGAAATCCTGATCAGCGGCGAGACTGCGGCGATGCGCGAGTCATTCGAAAAACTGGGGTGGGGGCTGTTGTTCTCGGTCGTGCTGGTGTACCTGGTCCTGGCCGGCCAGTTCCGGTCGTTCACCGACCCCCTCCTGATCCTGGTGTCTGTTCCCATGGGGCTCTCCGGGGTTCTGGTCGCCCTCTTCGTGACCGGATCATCGGTCAACGTGCAATCCTTTATCGGCGTCACGTTCGTGGTGGGCGTCGCGGTCGCCAACGGAATTTTAATGATCGAGTTTGCCAACAAGGGATTGGCACGAGGATTGGAGCCGGAGCAAGCCATCCGTGAGGCAGCCCGCATACGCCTGCGCCCGATCCTGATGACCGCCCTGGCCGGATCGCTCGGGGTGCTGCCCATGGCCATCGGCATCGGCCACGGCGCCGAAGTCAACACCCCGCTCGGGCGAGCGGTGGTGGGAGGGCTCCTCTCCGCCACGTTGCTCACGATTTTCGTCCTCCCCGCGCTCTTCACCATGGCCAAGCGCACCCGGCCCCCCGAGAACTAGCAGGATGCGGAAAAAGTACGGCAGGACGGGTCGGAGGGGGGTGAGCGGTCGCTGGCCGACCGGTGCGGAGTCGCGGTGCGTTCAGGTCGCGTCCGGACGCGACTGGATGCTGAACGCGCCAGCGACGGAGCAGCGCGCAGCGCAGGTCGGCCCCGCGACCGCGAAGCCCCTCCGACCCGTCCAAGCTTTGGGAGGACTTTTTCCGCATCTAGCCCTGCTGCTGATCTCCGGTCTGGCCTTTGCCCAGGATCAGGGGCCGGCACGGAAGCTGACCTGGGAGGAGGCTGTCCAGATGGCTGCCCGGCATTCCGAGATCGAGGCAGCCCGGGCCGCGCTGGCGGCTTCACGGAAGAGCGACGAGATTGCGCGCGCGCGTCTGTTTCCCACGCTCAACCTGGCCGCCCTCAAAAGCATCGGCCTGCCGGCGTCGAGCGGGGCCACCAGAATACCGGGAGTCGTGAACTCTGCCTTTACCAAAACCCCGGCCGCAGGGGCGGACGCCGCATGGACGATCTGGGACTTCGGCCGGACCTTAAACGCGATTCAGGAAGCCCGGGCGAGTCAGCAGGCCGCCCAAGCCCGGGTGCACATGGCGGAGGAAAGAGTCTTCCTGCGCCTGCTGTCCGCATTCTCACGCGCGAGACTGTATGCCGAGCTGGAAAAAATTACCGCCTCTCGCCTGAAGGACGTCTCCGTCATCAAGAAAGAAGTCACACACTATGTGAGTGTCGGGTTGCGGTCGCCCGTGGACCAACACCTCATGGAAGCCCTACACTTAAAGGTGAAAGGCCAACTGGTGGAACTGAAGGGCTTGGCGCAAGCCGCCGACGCTGACCTCAAGGAGGCCGTCAGCCTTCAGGCGGACGAGCCCCTCGCCGTCATCTTCGAGCCTCACCAGCACAGCCTCTTGAATAATGTAGAGTTTGTGGGGCTAGCTGGAAGCATGCCGGAAGTGCGTGAAGCGCAGGCCGAGGTCGAGCGCGCTGCCGCCGCGCGGCGCGGCGCGCAGGCTGACCGCTGGCCGCGCCTGGTCGGTGTCGGAAGTGTAGCCTGGGCCGATGGCCACCGGCTGGGCGAAGATGACGATTTCTCCGCCGGACTCGGGCTGCGCCTGCCGCTCTTCGAGGGACTCCGCACCGCAGCCCGGATCAAACAGGCCAGACACGAGGAGGAGGCCGCCAAGGCGCAGTTGGACTCCACACTCGAGCTCACCCGCGCGCAGCTTCAGCGCCTCCATGCGCTCACCACGGCGGCCGCCGAGCAGCGCCAACTCGCGGAGCAGGAGGAGCGCGCAGCCAAGAAGGCCTACCGGCTAGGACGGAAGCGCTACCTGACTCGCAGGGCGGACCTGCCGGAGTTCCGGGAGGCCGAAGCCGGCTACCACCGGGCAGCCGAACGCCACATCCGTGCCGATGTGACCTCTTGGCAGCAGGCCCGGCTGGTCGAGCTCGTCATCAAGATGGGGACTCCGTAAAAAAGACGATCCTCTGGACGGCAGGCGCGCTCGCGCTCACAGCCGCTGTGGCGTTGATGCTCACCCACTTCCGCGGCGACCGCACCGCGACGGCGGCCTCGGCCATCCCTGGGAAAGGAAAGCCCAACCGGCTCATCAAGGAAAAGAGCCCGTACCTCTTGCAACACGCCTACAACCCGGTGGATTGGTACGCCTGGGGCGAGGAAGCCTTTAAAAAAGCGCGGAAGGAGGACAAACCGATCTTCCTCTCCATCGGGTACTCCACCTGCCACTGGTGCCACGTCATGGAGCACGAATCGTTCGAGAACGAAGCCGTCGCCAAGGTCATGAACGAGCACTTCGTCAGCATCAAGATGGACCGGGAGGAACGTCCGGACCTTGACAGCCTGTACATGAGTTATGTCCAGAGCGCCACCGGCCGCGGTGGCTGGCCCATGTCGGTGTGGCTCACGCCGGACCTGAAGCCCTTCATGGGGGGAACGTACTATCCGCCGGAGCAATTCACGAACCTCCTCCTGCAGCTCGCCAATGTCTGGAAGAATGACCGGGGCAAAGTGACTGCGGCGGCCGAGTCCGCCGCCAGCGGTCTGCAGCGCCGGCTCTTCACCCCGCCGGTTGGCAGCTTAACGACACAGAACGACGAGGAAACGCTTCACCGGGGTTACCGGGCCTTGGCAGGCATGCACGACGCCAGGCTGGGAGGCTTTGGCGGCGCGCCCAAATTTCCCCGTCCCGTCGTGTACACCTTCTTGTTCCGTTATGACCGCCACTTCGACAAGCCGCGGGCGACCGAAATGACCCTGCACACCCTGCGCGCCATGGCCCAGGGGGGCATGTACGATCACCTCGGCGGCGGCTTTCACCGCTATTCCACCGACGCGCGCTGGCACGTCCCGCACTTCGAGAAGATGCTCTATGACCAGGCCCAACTGGTGTTCTCCTACCTGGAGGCCTACCAGCTTACTCAGGAGCCCGCCTTCCGGGAGACCGCGCAAGGGATCCTGGACTACGTGCGGCGCGACATGACTTCGCCGAAAGGAGGGTTTTATTCCGCGGAGGATGCGGACAGCGCCGCTTCGCATGAGCATCCGGAGGAAAAAACTGAGGGCGCTTTCTACGTCTGGGCCCGCAACGAGCTCGATCAGATTCTTGGCGAGGCGGATGCCGAGCTCTTCAGCGTGGCCTACGGGGTGGAGCGGGATGGCAACGTGGCCCGGGCCAGCGACCCGCGCGGGGAGCTGACGGGAAAGAATATTCTCTATGCCGCCACCTCGGTTGAGGACTTGGCCAAAAGGTTCAAGCAGCCGCCCGATGAGATACAGAACACCCTGCGCCAGGTCCGGGAAAAACTTTTCTCCGTCCGCGCCAAACGTCCCCGCCCGCATCTGGACGACAAAGTCTTAACGGCCTGGAACGGCCTGATGATTTCCGCCTTCGCCCGGGCTGCTTGGGCCTTGGATGAGCCGCAATACCTCAAGAGCGCACAAGGTGCGGCGGACTTTGTGCTCGACACCCTGTACGTGAAGCGCAAAGGCACCCTGCTGCGCCGGTACCGCGACGGCGACGCCGCCATCGACGCGTTCACCGATGATTACGCCTTTCTCATTCAAGGTCTCCTGGACCTCTACGAAGCCGATGGCAACATCCGGTGGTTGCGAACCGCCATCACCTTGCAGGAAACGCAGGACAAGCTTTTTTGGGATACCAGCGCCCACGGGTACTTCACCACCGATGGACGGGATTCATCCGTCCTCGCCCGCCAAAAAGAGCTCTACGACGGCGCTGAGCCCGCGGGCAACTCGGTCGCCGCCGGCAATCTCCTGCGGCTCGCGCAGATGACCGATCGCAAGGACTTCAGCCGGCGCGCGCAAGAACACCTCGTGTGGTGCAGTAACAGCTTCCGGGAAGCCCCGCACGCGCACCCCCTGGTCCTGGCCGCCGCCCTGTTCAACCTTGGCCAGCACCGCCAGGTGGTCCTGGCCGGCTCTCCAGCCGCCAAGGACCTCGCCGCAATGCGCCGGGTCATCGGCCAACGCTTCCTACCCAACACGGTCATCCTGTACGCCGATGGCGGTAAGGGGCAGAAATTCCTGGCCAAGAGCCTGAGGTTCCTGGAAGCGGTGCGGCCGCTCAAAGGGAAGGCCACCGCCTACGTCTGTGTCAATTACACCTGCGACTTGCCCACGACGGACCTTAAGACCCTCGAGAAACAGCTCGACTCAAAACCGACCACCTCGCAACCCCTCCCTTTCACCACCAACCTTAAACCGTAATGGTTTAGAGAGAACCCTCCACCAGGACCCTCTCCAAAGCCTCCTTGAAGTCTTCGTAAGTGCGGGGCGTCTCAAGGCGCCGGTCATTCAAAAAGAACATGGGCGTCGAGGTCACCTCGAAATCGCCGCTGGCTTGAACGTCCTTATTGAGCTGAGCGGCAAAGGTCTTGTTCGCAAAGCAAGTCTGAAACAGGTCTGGTTTGCAGCCCGCTTCTCCGGCCAAGGACACCAGGGTCTTGTCATCTCTAAGGTCGCCGGTCTCCATCAAGAGGTCGTGAAATTCCCAGAATCTTCCCTGCTCCCGCGCACACTCCATGGCCACAGCCACGCGGCGTCCCGCGTGATCTGGTTTGGGAGGGAGATGCCGAAAGACCACCTTCAACAGGGAGCCGTATTCACGGCGCAACCTGGCAACAATCCGCCCCACCCTCTGGGTCTCCCGTGAGGTCATGTCGCCCCACTCCACCAGCACGAGAGGCGCGCTCAACTTGTTATGAATCTGCCACAAGCTGCTTTGGTCTCGCAGGCCATTGCGCGCCAGAGCCAGGTCCGCTTTCGCCACGCTACAGCCGAAGCAATCCATCAACCTACGGCCACAAGGACAACCGCAATACCGGGATGTCAGGAGGGCCGACAGCTCCTTACCCGTCACGGGTGTTTGGACCGCCTCTTCCACCGTGGCCAAGCCTACCCTTCGTTCCCTACCCCTCTCCCCTTTAGGGGAGAGGGAATATTCTGGTCGTTCCGAAAGTTTGATGGGGATTGACAGTTCCTCCCGCCTCCGACGCACGAGGAGGCGGACCTCATCCCCCGGCGAGGCGTCCTGAATCAGGTTCCGGATATCCTGGACGCTCTGAACTTGCCTCCGGTTGGCTTTAAGAATCACATCGCCTTCCTTAAGCCCCGCCCTGTATGCAGGAGAGCCACGCATCACTGTTCTGACGCCGACAACAGATTTTTTGACCCCAAGCCGTTCGGCTGCGAGACGAGGAATATCCTGCAACAAAGCCCCCAGCCGCACCGGTTTCGGAGCGCTGCCTAAAATCACCTCACGGAGCAGGCGCTTGGCGCTCCTGATGGGGACCGCCAGGCTGATTCCTTGAAAACCTCCTCGACGGCTCAGGATAGATGTATTCACCCCGATCACGCGGCCATCCAGGTCCACCAGAGGGCCGCCGCTATTGCCGGGGTTGATCGCCGCGTCGGTCTGGATAAAGTTCCCTCCCGAAGGCCCCCCTGGCCCCGGCCGCATGGCGCTGACGATGCCCTGAGTCACGGTCCAATCCAGACCGAACGGGCTTCCGATGGCTAAAACCCACTGGCCCACACGAACCTTGGAGGAATCTCCCAACTCCACCGATGGAAGCCCGGTCTCTTCGATCCGCAACACGGCGAGGTCCACATCAGGGTCTTTTGCAACCACCCGAGCCTCATAGTCCCGGCCATCCAAAAGGGTCACCCGGATGGAGTCCGCTTTCTCCGTCACGTGAAAATTCGTCAAGACGTAACCATCCGGGTCCACGATAAAGCCTGAACCCACGCCCCGGATCCGGGGACCCCTTCCAGACCTAAAGAAATGTCGGAAGGCCTCGGGGATATCCTCTGGAATCTCACCGGAACCGCTCCCCACTTGCTCACCAGGTTCAACAGTGGCGCCTGGGCTGATGTGGACGACCGCCGGCTTGACCCGCTCCGCTACCGCCGCAAAGAGACGCTCCAGCCCCGCGGCTTCTTTCCGCAGGAGGGCCAGCTCTCGAGAACTTACTGGTGGTTCACCCTGAGCCTCAAGCCACCCAGCCGTAACGAGTATCGCGCATAAAATAAGCCCCAACGCCTTCCCCCATGCAGAAGAGAGTCCCATTGCCCACCAGGATTGCACAGCCTGATTATTGTAACGTTTGTCCCGGTCCCCACACCGTCGTCTCAGGGTAAAACGCGTGCCACGCGAACCAGTAGGCGCGCACCACCGGCACCTGGACCCCATCCTCAGCAAGGATCACAGCGGATCTCCCGGCCTGGTGATAGCGTACGGTGAGTACGTGCTCGCCCACTCGGTCTTGGACCGGCCCCTTGACGTCGGCAAGCTCCTCAAGGGGGTAAGCCCGAGGCTGGCCGTCCACGAGCACACCGAAAACATACGCCTTTACGTCCATGCGCTTCGAGGTATTGGCAACTGGAAAGTAAATCCCATCCCGATTCTGATAGCCGGCGTAGGGATCGCGGTCGTAGTCGCGCGTGTGCCCCGTGTCCCGGGACAGCACCAATGACGCTGGGTGTCGGTTTCGCCAGGAGCTCCAGGTGGTGTGCTCGAGCGGCAGCCAGGTGAGCTTCGCACCAGCCGAGGGCCCAGCGATGGCCTGCATCTTCAGTTGGGACCACAGGCTGCGGGTCTGACGGTCGTACATGAGCACGTCGCTGTTGTAGAGGAGTCCCGATACTCCGAACGTGCGGTTGCGCCCCTTCACCCGGGCATCGAACGCCATGCCGGTCCCGCAGAGCGGACAGTAGGTCACCACCACGGGCCGCCCAGCGATGGAGTCGTTCACAATCTCATGCCAGTTCAGGATACGAACCGGATACGCCCGCGCCTTGCCTTTCCATTCGAACCCCAGTACTTCGTCGTCTCCCTTGAGCCAGCCAGCCGCCTCCGCCGTGTCAAATTTTGGAGAGAGGATCGCGGGGATCCCATCCGGCGGAGGTCCCCCGCTCAGGATTTGATCCTTCGGAACCAGCGAATTGCTGAGATCGAAACCAGCCGTCAGCGCAGCAGAAGCCAAAGCCAACTGGAAAGCCATCAAGACTGTCTTCATTAAACCCATAGACTGACGGGAAAGAGGGTAAGGGAGAGGGGGAGTCTTACAACACCACTGCCAGGCTGGCGGCAAGCAGGGCCGCCACAGGCAGGGTGATCAGCCAAGACAGAAAAATCTGGCCGATCATCCCCCAGTGCGCGCGGCCATTGGCGGCGCCGAGGCCGAACAGGGCGCCGCAGGAAACATGCGTGGTCGACACCGGCAGACTGATGAAGGAAGCCGCCAGCACCAACGACGCCGTCACCGCGTTGGCCAGGAAGCCCTGGCCATGGTTCATACCGGTGATGCGTTCACTCATCGTGTACGCCACCCTCCGGGCTGAAAGCCACCCGCCAGCCGCGATGGCCGCCGCCACCAGCAAGATACCCCAGCCCGAGGCGCCAAGCGCTGGCATCAGGAAGAGCAGCCCGGCGATCTTTGGCGTGTCATTGAGCCCGCGGGCGAACGACACCGCCCCCGCGCTCGCGTAGTGCAGTCCGTCGAGTGCCCGGCCGACGTTGATTCCGAACGACACGCCGGTGTACCGCTCCACACACTCTTCACTTCTACCTACGGATACAGAAAGGGTGCCCGGTCCCGCCGGGCTGATAGCGGCCACCGAGCCCAGTGGCACAAACGAAGGGGCCGACTCCTGCCCCACACACAAGCACATCTCTTTGGTGATCTTAAGGTGCCGTCGTGTAGCCGACATCGCCCGATACAGCGGCGCGGTGATGGCCGCGGACATAAACGGGCTGATGAGCAACGGGAGCAGAAACGTGCCGGCGAGCAGCCCCACATCGATGGCGCCGCCAGCTTTGGCGAATCCGGCACCCAGCAATCCCCCGAGCAGCGCATGGGTGGTGGAGATCGGAAATCCGAGCCAGGTGGCCAGCAGTACCGCACCTGCCGCACCCAGCCCGACGGCCGTTAGAAACTCGGGTGAAGAGGTCAATTCATCCGGGACGAGTCCATTGCCACTGAAAACCTTGGCAAGGCTCTGCGCGGCGATGAGCGCCGTCAGGCTGCCCAGAAACGTCATGACCGTGGCCCAGCTCAGCGCCTTGCGGTAGGGCGCGACCCGGCTGCCGAACAGCGTGGCCACACCCTTGAAGTTGTCGTTCGCGCCGTTCGCGTAGGCGATCAGCAACGCGGCGACAACGAGGAAAACAAGATTAATGGGCATTGGTGCAGCTCGCTTTTCCAAGACAGCAGTAGGTGGCACAGGACGGGTGGGCGAGGGGCACTAAAGCTGTGAACGATTCCTCCAGGGTGGAGCCAAGGTCAAACGGGGCCAGCTCCCGGAAAGAAGCTTCATCCGATCCCACCAGCACCGGGCACGGATAGATGTGCAGCGCGTCGTTACGCTTCGTCACCATCCGGCTGTTGTGGCACATGAGACTTTCCTTTTCAAAGTTGATGGCTTCAAGATAACGGTCGCTCAAGAACGGAGCTTCCTTCGGCGTGTCGCGCCGCAAACGCTGGGAGCCCTGGTCAATGATCGCCGAGAGGAATTTCACCTCCACCTGCGCCCCGCGTGCAGCGAACAGCTCCACCGTGCGCCGCTCAACATAGGCGACCGGGACCGGGTTGCCCCGGAACACCTCGGCCGTATAGGTGATGATCGGCGTGAATCCCAGTTTCGCAAGCTGCACGACGGAGTCCACCGTCTTGGCGTAATTGTTTTCCTTCCTCCCGTTTCCAGATCGCCGGATGGCATTGTGCCGCGCCTCTTCGTAGTGGTCGAGGCTGACCCGGAAGGCAAGCTTCTCCCCGTACTGCTTCCTTAAGCTCACAAGCTTGGGTAGTGCCCGGGCCAGCAGCTCCGTCCCGTTCGTGAGCGTGGTGGTGGGAGCAACCTCAAGCGCCGCCGCGAGGAGGTCCAGAAACGAGGGGTTCGCGAACGGCTCGCCGCCGGTGAAGTAGATCTCCCGTACGTTGAAACGCCTGGCTTCTTCCAGCACCGGGCCGACATCCGTGACGGTCAGGAATTCATACGTGGAGTTCTGCGGCGAGGAACCCGTGTAGCAATGAATGCACTTTAAGTTGCAGACCGACCCCGTGAAGAACCAGAGATCATCGAGCTTGGGGGCGGTCCCGATGCGCTTGAACTCGACGGTGGCACACCGCTCGCCAGTCTCGTCCTTAAGCGCGATGGCCGTCGCCGTCATATCAGCAGCAACGAGAGGGACCCGACCCTGGGCCGTGCACAACGGACTCCTGGGTAGCGGGGGTTGGTCCGCAAGCGAAGGCCCCGAAGTGTCTGACCGGAACGCTCACCTCAAAATATCTCGCCAGCCGGCCGAACCGAAGGATGTTCGCGGTGTTGCGACACACCGGCACCGGGCGGCCAGATTCGAACACGTGGTTCTTGTCCAGGACGAACTTGGCGAGCGAGGTGGGAAGGTTTCCTAAGTATCTCGCAACCTGCCCATAATCCTCGCAGGTGCTTTCCAGGGGTGGGAGATCCTCCCCGTCTACCCGCTCGGGCCGTGTGAGTTTGATGCTTCGCCACACCACCGAGAAGAACTTCACGGATTCCCCGAAACGCCTTTCCACGTCTGGGGCTGGGATGGGCGTCCGCTTGACTTCCCAGGTATAGGGAAATCCTGCGCGCCCAATCACTCCACGCAGATCCTTATCATACGAGGCACCGCCTAGGCACTCCGCCACCAGATCCGGATCTGACCGCAGCGCGCTGGAAGGCCGCCGGTCGGCGATGACATCGGCGATGTACCACGCTCCACCTTCCCTCAGCACCCGGTGGATGGTCTTGAACACCTGCTCCTTGAACGGCGAAAGATTAATGACACAGTTGGAGACGACCAAATCCACCGAGCCGGAAGGGATGGCATCTGCGGTCTCGATGTACCCTTGGTGAAACACCACGTTGGGGGACTCAAATCCGAACCGCTGCATCACCACCGGGATCGCGTCCCGGGCGATCGCGAGCTGCTCTTCCGTCATGTCCAACCCGGTCACAAACCCCTCCGGTCCAGCGTGGTAGGCAAGGACGAACACGTCCGCGCCGCGCCCGCAGCCCAAATCCAGGATCCGCAGTCCGGAAAATTGAGAGTAATCAGCGGGGATGGGAGAGCCGCACCCCGCGTAACCTTCACGGACCTGTTGGGGGAAGAACTCAATCACACCGGCATGCTCACGGGTCGTGTCAGTCGTACAGCAAGCCTTCTGGGCGAAATCCCCGCTGGTCTTAAGCCGCCGGCCGTAGAATTCGCGCAGGTGCGCGTAGAGATCCCCCCCTTGCCCCTCCCATCCAGTACCGGGCGTTGTCCAGTCAGGGGGTGTGCCGCCCTCCCAAAGAGTCTTGAAATCGCTTCTAGGGTTCGTGGACATCTGCTTATCCTAATACTTTAAAGATCGAAAGAGTTCCCCAAGAGACCCGTGGAAGTTGACGGGGAACTTTATATCAGGATATCCTGTTATATAGAACAAAGGAGGTCAGTGAATGCCAACGGCAACGATAACCAAACTTGATCTCAAGGCAAAGTTCCTCAGCGCCCTGGCGGAGCCCACCCGGCTGGCCATTGTAGAATATCTTCGAGAGGACGAACGGTCCGTGGGAGACATCGTGGAACACTTGGGATATCCGCAATCCCGCATCTCCAACCACCTGGCCTGCCTGCGCAACTGCCAGGTCGTGTCCACCCGGAATCAGGGCCAGCAGGTGTTCTACCGGATCAAGCACGACCAGGCGAAGCGGATTCTGGATCTCACTGACCAGATGGTGGCCGCGCACGCGCGGGAGATCCTGGCCTGCACCAGGGTATAAGGACTTATAAGGAATAAGGACTTATAAGGAATAAGGACTTATAAAGAATAAGGAGGCGTATCATGTCAGATTGCTGCTCAACCGACAATAACGAATGTTGTGATCTTCCCAAGGAGAAAATGGCGAAACCCGCCCCCTGCCCGGAGTGCTTGAGGAAAGGCAAGCCAGTGGAGCACCGCACTCCGGAACACCTGCTGACCGAAGAAGCGGTCCAGCGTCTGTCAGGTGAGGCGTACTTATTCTGCAGCACGTCCTCCTGCCCGGTGGTGTACTTCACGGTTGATGGCAGCTCGGTCTTTCACAAACCAGATCTCAAGGTCCTGGTTACGCAGAAAGAAACAGCGGACCCCGTTCCTGTGTGCTACTGCTTTGATCACTCTCGCGCGGACATTTTACGAGAGCTCACCGAGACCGGATCGACGACGATTCCTGATCGGATTAAGGCGGAAGTGAAAGCCGGCACCTGTGCCTGTGAAATCGAAAACCCTCAGGGATCCTGCTGCCTGGGGAATGTCGCTCAGGCGGTCAAATGGGCACAGGGGCAAATCGCCACCGACCGTCCAGCTTCGGCCGCACCGGCCCTCGCCATCGGAGAGGAAGGGATGGCAGAAAAACACACAAGCCTGGTGATGAGTATCGGTGCACTGGCGGCTGGTGCTTTGGCTTCCATATGCTGCCTGGGACCAGCCATCCTAGGCGTCATCGGCCTGGGAACACTTGGAGCCGCGGGAGCCCTGGAGGCGTACCGCCCCTTTTTGCTCGCAGGCACCTTTGTCTTCCTTGGCTCAGCGTTTTACTTTGTCTATCGCAAACGCGAAGTGCGCTGCGCGGACGGCTCCTGCCGTCGTGAAGGCGCCGGGCGGGGCATCAAGGTGGGGCTATGGGGAGTAACCGCCCTGGCGATGGGCGCAGCCTTCTACCCGCAGCTCAAGAGCTTCGCCATCGGCGCATGCTGCGTAGCATCTAAGACTACCTCGCAGCAGGCCGCCATTGGAACCACCCGGGTTGAGGACGGCGTGGTCATCGAGGTCACCGGCATGACCTGTGACGGCTGCGCGCACACGATCAAAGGCGCCCTGGAAAAGGTCCCCGGGGTCAAAAGCGCTGAGGTCAGCTTTGAGGACCAGCGCGCCGTGGTGCGTGGGGACATCGGTGCCGCCGACCTCTCTCGCCTCGTGGCCGCCATCAAAGCGGCCGGCTACGGCGCGATACCGGAAAAAACTATGGGGCCCGGCCCATCATGAAAGAAAAGGTGGTCAGCGTCCTTGCGCTCTTTACCTCTACCAGCACACTGCTTTGCTGCGCCCTACCTGCGGCCATCGGCGCGATCGCTGGCGGCGCAGCGATTGGAACGCTCGTTTCTTCTTTCCCGTGGCTCATTCCGCTGTCGAATCATAAGGGCTGGATCTTCTTGATCGCTGGTCTGCTGATCGCAACGAACGGTATCTTCGTCATGAAACCGCAGGGGACGTTGGCCTGCGCCATCACCGGCGGCAAAGGATGTGAAGTCGCAGGGAGATTTACCAGATCGATGTTTTGGATCACCGTCGCCACCTACACGATTGGAGCATTCATGGCCTATGGGATCGTGCCGCTCCTTCGCTTGCTGGAGACTTAATGCACCGTGCCTTTGAACCTGCTGACTCTTATCTGACACATGGGGCCTAAAGAGAGGAGATACAGTCCATGACAACGAACCGGACAGTGAAGAGGTTACAAAAAACGGCCATGATCTTGATGTTGGGGATGCTGCTCACGGGGTCCGCTTCGCGCAAAGCCGCTGATTCAACTTCTTCGAGACAAATCAGCGTGAAAGTTGATGGACTGTCATGTCCTTTCTGCGCCTATGGACTTGAAAAGCGCCTCAAGAAAATCGAAGGAACGAAAAAAGTGATCATCTACATCGACAAGGGCCAGGCGATCCTTCGACTCAAAGATGACGCGCCACTTGATACCCGTGCCGTCATGGAGGCAGTAAAAAAGGGAGGTTTTACTCCCCGAAAAATTACCATCACTGCGGTTGGCAAGGTTAACAAGGAGAACGAACGTTGGGTCTTTCATCCGAAGGGAACTAACGATGTCTTTCTCCTTTCCGAAAACAACGAATTGAAAAACATTTATAGATCCAAAAACCTCAATAAAGATATCCTGCTTACCGGAGCAACCCTTTCGGAAAAACTTCAAGGTCACGGTAAGCATCCAGAGATTCTGGAAATCCAAGACCATCACGTGATCGATCAGTAAGCATAGCGATGATTTGGAAGATGATGATGCGTAGCAGGTGGTGGCAGTATCTCCCGGTGATTCTCATCATGGGAAACGTGCTGCCTGCCAACGTCTGGGCGAATGGGCCGCCGATCCAATCCGAATCGGCGTTCGTGGTTGGCCTTCAGGGAGCGGCTATCAGGAGTTTTTTCAAAGACGTGCGCAAGTCCACGCTCTTACGGGACGGCCAGAAGGTCGCAGACCCCATGGACCGCCACATGAGTGCACAGGTCATCCCGGTCATGATTCCTTACGAGGTGATTCCGAATCGCTTCGTCGCCGGGGCCGGGATTCCTTACATGCAGAAAGAGCTGCACATGACAAAGGCTGGCGTTCGCACGACGTTGAACAATGAAGGACTTGGAGACCTCACCGTGTTCGGCAAATACGCACTCTACCAGCGGGACAAGGGTTCTCAAACCACACGGTTCACCACCAGGGTGGCCGTGAAACTTCCCACCGGCAAGGCCACGAGCAAAGATGCCTCTGGAGCCCTCCTCCCGATCGGACTCCAGTTGGGGACAGGCGCCACGGATGTTGCCATCGGAGGCATCATGACGCGGTTGTGGAAACGGCTGGGCGTCAATAGCGGGGTGCACTATATCTTCAAGACTAAAGGCAACGGCATCCAACTTGGCGATGTTCTGAAATATGATTTGGCCTTTGCGTACCGCGTCCTGCCAAGGGTGTATGAACGTTACCCCTCGCCGCAGTGGAACGTGTTCGTGGAATGGAACGGCGTCGTGGAGCAACAACAGAAAGCGCAGGGCCAGACCGTGGCGAATTCAGGCGGCCATACCCTCTTCCTCTCGCCGGGGCTCCAGTACATCGGCGGTCGCACGTGGCTCTTGGAATTGTCCTACCAGCTACCTGTGATGCAGGAATTGAACGGTGTGCAATTGGGCACCGATCGCGTGATCTTGGCTGGCTTTCGCTGGCTCATCGGGTAAGAAGCGGTGAGACGTCCTTTTCTTTCTGGCCCATATGCCAGTCGTTGGGACTTCGCTGGGAACTTCCTGTCCAGTGGTGGTGGTTCAAGTCGCAGGAGGTATAAACCATGAGCAACTTGATATTTGAGCTGACGGACAAAAATTTCGACGAAACGGTTTCGCAGGAAACTCCAATTCTCGTGGACTTCTGGGCGCCTTGGTGCGGCCCGTGCCTCATGCTCGCCCCTGTCATCGACGAGGTGGCGCGGAGCTATGCGGGCCGGTTACGGGTCGGAAAGCTCAACGTGGACGAAAATCCCCACACCGCGTCCCGGTACGGCGTTCAGAGCATACCGACGCTGGCCTTAATCCATCAGGGAAAAATCATCACCCACACGGTGGGCGCCCTATCAAAAAGCGCCCTCACGGCATCGCTTGACAAAGCCTTGCACGAACCTGTTGGAGTTTAATCAGCTCTCTTTCGGCAAGGGGTCATCAGACTCCCCGTCCCAGCGACGGTTTGGCGCCAGGCCGTCCAAGGTTCTTCCACTCCAGCAGGCCCATCAGCGAACCACCGCACAGAAGCGCCAGGACGAACACGGTACTGCTCAAGTTTAGGAAACCGACGCCGAAGAGTGCGTGCGCCGCGGGGCACCCGCCCGCCAGCGCGCTTGAGAGCCCTAGCAAGAGACTGGCGGCGGCAAGAATCACGAACTCCCAGATCGAATTGACTGTCCCAAGAGACTGAGGGGGACGCCTTAAGGCACGCAGGAACCCGAATCCGATCAACCCCGCTCCAACCAGCAGGCTCGGGTGTTTCTCCCAGCCCGCTCCCGTCACCCCAGTCCACACGTTTTCAACGGCCGTAACCCCATTTAACCCACCTGACTCCCCCCCGGACATCGCCAAAGCCCAGCCAGCACACGTCAGCGCGGCGAAGCCGACTGCCTGCTTGGGCCACTCTTGAGCCTTCGGGGAAACGTTCACCGGCGCCCGCAGCAGCCAGCCGAAGACTCCCAGCCCGCACAGAACGAGCAGCAGCCACTGCGGAAGCCCGGCCAGCTCAGCGATCCGCACCTCCTGGATCTCGGTTGGCCCAGCCATTTGAATCCACTCGATCAGCGGCTTAAGCGGTCCTTGCAAGCCGATCAGGATGCCGGCTACCCAGCCGGCGAGGGCCGTTACGGCTTTCAGGCTGCGCTGACCGGCACCCAGCGCCAGCGAAAGCGGACAGCCACCCAGCACACTCACCGCCAGGCCGGAGACGAACCCCGCAATCATGGTGGCCAGCGGGCTGACAGCCACGGGAGAGACCGGATCGAGCCAGGGCCCCAGGGAGGCCAGACCCAGTGCCATCCAGACCAAGGCGAGGGTCAGCACATACGCGCGCATCCATTCCGACTCTCCCTTGACGATTGTCCAACGGAACACGCGGTCGAACGAGAACTGGGAGCGTTCAAGCAGCCAGGCTAGAAAGGCGCCAAAGGCCAGGCTCGCCAACGCGATACTCATGGTTCGACTCCCTGCGGTCGCTCACCATGACCCTGAGCGAGCTTTGCGAGTCGAAGGGTCACGTGAATTATTCTACCCCCGCTTCGAGCCGGGCGCGGGCCACGCGCTCGGGCCAGAGCGGGTACGTGGACGCAGCACGGCGGAGCGCCTCCACCGCCTCGTCACGCTTTCCAAGCCGGCCGGCGGCCACCGCCCAGTTGAGCAGGTTCCGCTCGTCGATCAGCCCCGCTTCGACTGTCCCGCGAACCAGGCGGTACGCGTCGCGAACCTGACCATCAGCCAGGAGCGCGTTGGCCAGCAGGCTGTCCAGCCACACGACCTCGGGCAGGAGTTCACGCAGGGTTTCAAAACGAGGTATGGCATCACGGTAAACACCGTGCAACTCAGCGAGGGCGGCGAACGAGCAGGCCCGCTCCGCTCCCGGCAGAAAGAGGATACGCGCGGCCGGCGCCTCCGGTGAATCCCGCACCTCGTAGAACCAGTAACTCCCGCTGTGCGGATCGGCGCGCCCGCAGAACCCGCTGCGCTTGAGATAACGCCGGGCATATTCGGTGTACAGCCGGAGCATGCGCGGTGACCAGTCGTAGGGCGAATAGTCATACCGGGCGAGCCCGGCCAACGACGCGTTGTAGAA
>CAZPLZ010000038.1:0-21067 GCA_964587525.1 uncultured bacterium
CGCACGCCGGCCTCCTTGGTGTACTCCTCCAGCACCATCTTGAATGCTGGACGCCTAATGGTGAACGCGCCAGGTTTGAGCCCCTGCTCTTTGAGCTGCTTGGGCAGAAGAAACTGTCGCGCGATCTTCTCCTTTTCGATGTCCATGTAGCCCGGCAGCCGGAGGATCTCAAGCCGGTCCTGCAACGGGTACGGGATCCCATAGAGGACATTGGCGGTCGTGATGAACATGACCTCGGAGAGATCAAAGTCCACCTCCAGGTAGTGATCGTCGAACGCCTTGTTTTGCTCCGAATCCAGCACCTCCAGCAGCGCCGCGGATGGATCGCCGCGAAAATCCATGCTCATCTTGTCGACTTCGTCCAGCAGGAACACAGGGTTCCGAGAGCCAGCCTTGCGCATCCCCTGGATAATCTTGCCAGGAAGGGAGCCGATGTACGTGCGCCGGTGGCCACGGATCTCCGCCTCATCCCGCACCCCGCCCAGCGACATCCGCACGAACTTCCGGCCGAGGGCCCGCGCGATAGACTTCCCCAGCGAGGTCTTCCCCACACCCGGCGGCCCCACGAAGCACAGAATCACGCTCTTGCCAGGCTCGGCCTTCTGCTTCACCTTAAGCTGCCGCACGGCCAGGTAATCCAGGATGCGGTCCTTAATCTTCGTCAAGCCGTAATGATCAGCATCGAGAATCTTCGCGGCTTCCTTGAGGTTCAGGTGGTCCTGGGTGCGCACGCTCCAGGGCAGGGCGATCAGCCAGTCCACATACGTCCGGATGACCGTAGCCTCCGCGGAAACTGGCGCCATCTTGGCGAGCCGGTCCACCTCGCGGTTTGCGCGCTGCTCTACCTCTTCTGGCATCTTGACTTCCTTGATCTTGCGCTTCAGCTCGTTGACCTCCTCCTCGATCTCATCCTTCTGCCCTAATTCCTTCTGGATGGCCTTCAGTTGTTCGGAGAGATACCACTCGCGCTGCGTGTGCTCCATCTGCTTGCGGACCCGGCTCTGGATCTTACGTTCCAGGCCGAGGATCTCAAGTTCTTTGGCGAGCACCGCGGACAGATGCCTCAGCCGGGTGGCTGCCTGACTCATGCTCAGCACCTGCTGGCGCTCCTCCACCTTCAGCGGCAGGTAGGTCGCGACCACGTACGAGAACCGGGCCGGGGAATCGAGGTTGGTCATGGACTGCACCACTTCCTGCGGGATTCGCCGGGAGAGCTTGGCGTACTCGTCGAACTGCCTCTGGACAGTCCGCCAGAGCGCTTCCAGACTGGGATCTGCCGCCTCCAGGTCTTCTTGAGGTTCTACCTCGACCTCGTAATAGCCGTTGCGTAGCACGAACTCTTTCAGACGCACCCGGCTCACACCCTCCGCACCGACACGCAACGCCTTGTCGGTGGACCTGAAGACCTTGAGGATCTCCGCCACACAACCGACGTCGTACAGATCCGAAGGTCCCGGGTCCTCCACCGAAGCGTCACGTTGCACGACCAGGACGATTTTCCCGTTGTGGTTCGCCATTGCGGCCTCCACAGCTTTCATGGAGAACGCGCGATGCACGTTCAGCGGGATGATCATCGTCGGAAAGACCACCTGGTCCCTTAAGGGTACGAGGGGGTACCGCTTGCCGGCTTTAGCTTCTTCAGCCATAAGGCATCAGTCCTCCTTAAGCCGCATTGCTCTGCGGCTTAACCTTCTTTGGCGCGAACACCTCATCCACGATGCCGTACGCCTTGGCCTCTTCGGCAGTCATGTAAAAATCACGGTCGGTGTCCTTCTGAATCTTTTCAAGCGACTGCCCAGTATGCTCAACGAAGATTTCATTGAGACGGTCGCGCATCCGGAGGATCTCCCGCGCCTGGATGTCGATGTCCGTCGCCTGCCCCTGGACACCCCCCAGTGGCTGGTGAATCAGAATGCGGGCGTGCGGGAGCGCAAACCGCCGCCCCTTGGAGCCCGCACACAGCAGCAGTGCGGCCATGCTGGCAGCCTGTCCAACGCAGATGGTGGACACGGGCGGCTTGATGTACTGCATCGTGTCGTAAATCGCCAGTCCCGACGTCACCATGCCACCCGGTGAGTTAATGTAGAGGTTGATAGGCTTTTCGGGGTCATCGCCTTCCAGAAAGAGCAACTGCGCAACGATCAGGTTGGCCACCTCATCATCAAAGGGCATGCCGATAAAGATGATGCGCTCTTTGAGCAAGCGGGAAAATATATCGAAAGCGCGCTCCCCTCGGCTGGTTTGCTCCACCACCACTGGTACGAGTCCCATGAGTTTGTTCCTCCTTAATCTAGAGACAGAGGGCTCGCTCGGTCACGTGCCCCTGGCTGATGACCCAGTCGAGCGTCCGGTCCTGCCGGAGCCGGTGCCGCAGCCGCTCCCAGCGTCCGTTGGCCTTGAGCTCAACGAAGAGTTTATCCGGCACACCCTTCTCATTCGGGTGGTTCTCGCGGATCTCACGTTCCAGATCCGCATCGGTCACCGCGATCCCCTCCTTCCGGGAGATGGCCTCCAGCACGAAAGCCTCCCGTACCGCGCGGCCCGCCGACGGCCGGAACATCTCCTTAAACTGCTTTGCGTCCAAGCGCAGTTGCTGGATTCCCTTGAGTCCCTGCCGGGCCAGCTCCTCCGCGCCTCGCACCGCCATGTACTGCATCTCCTCTTCCACGAGCGTTGGGGCAACTTCCGTGGGGACAAACCGGAGGAGCCGGTCCACCACCACAGCACGGAGCCGCTCCCGCACTTCTCGCTCTCGCTCCGAGCGCAATCGCTCCGCCACCGTGCGCCGCATGTCTTCCATGGTCTTATAATCCCCCGAGGCGCGGGCAAACTCGCCGTCCAGCTCTGGCAGTTTTGCGGTCTTCAGCTCCTTAAGATTCACGGATAGCACGGCGGTCTTCCCAGCCAACGCCTGGTTGGTATGGTTGGCCGGGTAGGCAACCGTAAGGCTCATCGTTTCGCCAACCCGTCGCCCAACCAAGCTCTCCTCGATCTCTCGCATGGTCTCTCCGCTGCCGATGAACACCAGGACGTCCCGGCCGGTGCTGCCCTCAAAGGGACTTCCGTCCACCGTGCCGTCATAGTCGATCACCGCCAGATCGCCCCATCGTGCAGGCCGGTCCACGCTCGTGTAGGTAGCCATGCGCCGCCGTAAGCCCTCAACGACCGAGTCCGCATCCTCCGGCCTGACCATGACCGCTTCGCGTGTCAGACTCAGTCCGCGGTACTCTTCCAGGACAACCTCAGGCGCCAGCTCGATGGTCAAGAGGAAGGCCATCCCTTCACCGGAGGGGTGGATGCTGGACACCGCGGGGTTGGTCACCGGCGAAAGCTTGGTGTCAGCCAGAATCGTCCGTGCGCTGTGGCCAATCGCGTGCTGGATGGTCTCCTCTTGGAGCTCCTTTCCGAACCGCTGCTCCAGCACCTGCGGAGAAACTTTCCCCTTGCGAAATCCAGGCATGTTGATCTTACCCCCCACCTCGGCGTACGCGTGCGCGCGGGCACGCTGGTACTCGGGTCCATCCAACTCGACCTTGAACACGCGCTTGCAGGGCTTCTCTTCGGTCAGGGTGTATTTCATGTTCTCTGGTTAATTATATCGGCTCAGCCCCCCTTCGCCCCTCATCAGTCTTTGGGGGGAGAGGGGGGAGGAGTCCATATCCTAGTGCCAGCAGCTCGGCCAGGTGATAAAGCTTCGGCGCTCCCATCTCTGCTTTGAGGCCATTTCGCAACTGCAGGAGGCACCCCGGGTTGGCCGTCACCACCGCATCCACCTTGGCGGCCAGCATATGCCCAACCTTGCGCCGTTTGAGGTCGTTCGCCATCTCCGGCTGGAGCAGGTTGTACACCCCCGCACTCCCACAACAGATCTCCTGCTCCGGAAGTTCCACCAGGCTTAAGCCCGGGATGGCGCGCAACAGCTCCCGGGGCTGGGCGGTGATGCTCTGCGCGTGGCTGAGATGGCACGCCTCCTGGTACGCGACCCGCAGCCGCACTTCCCGGTACGGCGGGCGGTCTTGCACCAGGCCAGCCGCGACCTCCGTGAAATCCCGCACCTTTCGGGCAAATGCTTCGCCAACATCTTCAGGCAGGATGTGCCCGTAGTCCTTCATGGTTGAGCCACATCCCGCCGCATTCGTGACAATGACATCCACCTGCGCTTGTGCAAACGATTGCACCAGCGTGGCCCCCAGTCGCACGGCCAAACCCCTCTCCCCCTCATGCAGGGCCAGCGCCCCGCAGCAACCCTGCCCGCGAGGAATCACCACCTCGCATCCCAGCTCCTGCAGCAGTGACACATAGAGCCGGTTGACCTCCGGCAGGAAACCTTCCATGACGCAACCGAGCATGAACCCCACGCGCATCTTCCGCTCGCCCTTGGCAGGAACGATCTCAGGGGGGGAGGAGGCGAACGGCGACGGAATCCGCTCCGGAAGCAGGTCCAGTGACTGGCTTGTCCAGGAAAGTGGCAGCCGTCTGGCAAACCGGGTGAGAACCTCTCGCAGTCCCAGCGCCTGTGCCACCCACAGGGGCAGGAGCGACCAGCGCAACGCGCGTGCCGAGGGCAACACATGACGGAAGAACCAGCGCCAACCCACCGGAAGCTCCCGCGGCGCGTGCTCGGTGAGCCAGGCTCGGGTATCCTCGATGAGATCGCGGTATGGCACTCCCGAAGGGCAGGCCGTTTCGCAGGCAAAGCAGGTCAGGCACCGGTCCAGGTGCGTTTTTACTTGGCGCGTGGGTTCAATGCGCCCTTCCTGCAGCGCCCGCATGAAGTAAATCCGTCCGCGCGGGGAATCGGCTTCATCTCCGTTGAGCGCGTAGGTGGGACAGGACGGCAGACAGAACCCGCAATGAATGCAGGACAACATCTTGGATTCATCAATGACGCTGCGTTGGGCCGGAGCCGTCATCAGGCCGTTGCGAGCCGGCCCGCAAGGCACCCGGTCGGATCGAAAATCTTCCGTAGCGACTCGTTCAACTCCCGAACCCGCTGAGGCTGGCCGGGCTGGCTTTCCGCCTCAGCCAGCGGCCCTCGCTCCTGGACCACCCAGCCGCCCAGGCCGCCGGTCACCCGGGTGAGCCGTTGCAGGAAATCCCGGGCCTCAGCGGCCGAAAAATCGCGGCCCGGACCGACGCGAACCAGCCCGTTGCCGGCGTTGGCGTACACCGGGCCCTCCACGGCATCGAGAATTCCCTGCAACTGCCGTTTCGGGACGCTGACACGGAACACTGGGCCGGGCGCTTCCCACAACTGCCGGGTCCAATCAACCACCAGCGACCGGCCAGCGTCCTGGGCGTGCTCTTCCACCTGGCTGCCCGTGAGCAGCGCCAACAGCGTATCCCGCTGGGCGGCCACCTGTTCCCGGAGCCCTTCGAACCCTGCGGCGAGCCGGTACTTTCCCCACTTGCCCTGGACTTCCAGGAAGGATGGAAACAGCTCGGCCTCGAAGATCGCGCGGAGTTTCGCGCTCAATTCGGAAGCGGATGCAAACGCCACACTGGCCGCCCAGGTGTCTTCCGCCAATGGCTTGACCCTGAGCGTCGCCTCGGCAATGACCCCCAGGGTCCCGCGTGATCCGACCAGGAGCCGGGTCAGATCGTACCCGGCCACGTTCTTCACCACCCGGCCGCCCGGCCGGATGATCTTGCCCTCGGGCAGCACAACGGTCACTCCCAGCACATGGTCACGGGGCGCACCCCACCCCAGCCGGCGCGGACCCGCAATCCCGGCGGCGATCAACCCGCCGATCGTCTGCTGATCCGGCCACGGATAATCCCAGGGCACCTCCTGCCCGTGGCCCGCCAATTGCCGCTGAAGCTCCGCCAGGGTGACCCCCGCCTCAACCCTGACCACCAGCTCCTCCGGTTCGTAGAAGACGGTCCGGTTCAGTTTGGCCGTGCCCAACACGATGTCCACCGGTCGAAGCGGCTCGCGGAAATGAAGCCAGCATCCTCCTCCGCACGGCAGGACGGATTTTCCCGATAATGCCGCGCTGGTCAGCTCGTTGCGGACTTCCTCCACGGACGCCGGCTCGACGGTGACGGCTGAGGCAAGCGGCTCACGCATCGTGCTCAAAGCCCCCGCCGGCGGGGGCGGTTCATGCCGCCGCCTGTTTTTTAGGGATGACTTCCATGCAGGTGCCGCCGGTCGGCAACACTTTGCACGGATTGCTCCGCAACTCAGGATCAAACAGCCGTTTGACCCGGTCCATGATCTCCAGATCATCCTCGCTGAACTGCTGGCGCATAAACTCCACTTTTTCGATCCCGATGCCGTGCTCGCCCGTCACACTTCCGCCCAGCTCGATGGTTCGGCGGACGATCTCGTGGTTCACCGCGATCATCCGCTCCATCTGCTCGGGCACACGCTCGTCAAACAGGGTCAACGGATGCAAATTGCCGTCGCCGGCATGAAGCAGGTTGGCGATCCGCAGGCCATGCTCCTTGGCCAGGGCCTCGATCTTCACCGCCATCTCCGGCAGCCGGCTGCGGGGAATCACCACGTCCTGGGTGCAGTAGCTGGGCGAGAGCCGGCCGATGGCGGCGGCGGCCTTTTTCCGGCCGCTCCACAGGGCCGCGCGTTCAGCGGCATCGCGGGCCACCCGGACCTCGGTCGCGCCTTCCTGCCGGCACAATTCGGCCACGCGCTCCCCGGTGCGCTCCAGCCCCGCGGCCAGCCCATCCAGCTCGATCAGCAGCACCGCGCCGGCGTCCAGCGGCAGGCCGATCTTGAACGACTGCTCCACCGCGGAGATGATCAGGTGGTCCATCAGCTCGAGCGCAGCCGGGACCACACCCGCCGAGATGATCGCCGAAACCCCGCGGGTCGCACTTTCAAAGGACGGGAAGACCGCCAGCAGGGTCTTCCAGGCGGGCTGGATCCGGGTCAGCCGCACAAAGATCTTGATGACCACTCCCAGCGTGCCTTCGGAGCCGACCAACAGCCCGCGCAGGTCGTATCCGGGCGCGTCTTCGCATGAACCGGCCACCGTCACAACCTCGCCGTCCGGCAGCACGACCTCCAAACCCAGCACATGGTTCGTGGTCACGCCGGATTTCAGCGTGTGGGGACCCCCGGAATTGTTCGCCACGTTCCCGCCGATCGTACACGCGCTCTGACTGGAAGGGTCCGGTGCATAGCAGTACCCGTACGGTTCCGCGGCGCGGGTCAGGTGCAGGTTCACCACGCCGGGCTCGACCACCGCATACGCCTCAGCCGGGTTCAGCTCCAGGATCTGCTTTAAGCGCGACAGGACCAGCAGCACTCCTCGCTGGGCGACGTACACGCCGCCGGCCAGCCCGGTGCCGGCGCCACGGGGCACGAACGGAATTTTCTCGCGCGCCAGGACACGGATAACCGGCGCCACCTGCTCGCTGCGCGTCGGAATCACCACCACGTCAGCCCGGCCCTTGGCAATGGTATACGCATCGCACTCGTACACCATGCGGGCTTCTGGTGAGGTGTGCACTCCTGCGGGGCCGATGATGCCGCGCAGCTCCTCGATCACCGAGGGGCTGACGGCCGCCCGGTCAGGAGCGGAAGACTTCAACCGGGACGCCGCTCTTGCCGTCGTCAATCAGAAAATCGAGAGCCTGGACTTTGCCGAGCAGCCGCGCCGCCACCATGAGATGAGCCCAGGTAGGTGCACAGCCCTTGATCTGCACGTGTTTGCCCGCATAGGGGGAGAGATCAAAACTTTCCAGCTTCTGCTTGAAGCCAGCCACATCAATCTTGCCTGACATGATCTGGTTGAGGTCCAACAACTCCGCCATGGTTAGACCGCAAATGACTGGCCGCACGAGCACTCGGCGACCGCGTTCGGATTGTTGATCTTGAACCCGGAGAACTTAAGGCTCTCGATGTAGTCCACTTGCGACCCCATGAGGTACAGCGCGCTGGCGGGGTCCACGACCAGCTTCACACCGGCAGCTTCGATCACCGCATCTTCGGGAGCCGGCATAACTTCCAGATCCAGCTTGTACTGCAGGCCGGAGCAACCGCCCCCGATCACGCGCAGCGCCCCGCCCTCCTTGCCCTGTTTAACCAAGAGCTGACCGACCTTTTTTGCGGCTTTTTCGGTGACCGTCACCATCTAGACGCTAAACGAGTGGCCGCAGCCACACCCACCCTTGGAGTTCGGGTTGGTCACGGAGAAGCCTTCGCCTTCGATGGTCTCCACATAATCCACGGTGCTCCCCTCGAGAAATTGCGCACTCTGGGGATCGACGACCATCTGCATCCCGTCCACCTGGACCACCGTGTCATCAGGTTTTTTATCATCGAACCCGAACCCGTACTCCAATCCGGAGCAGCCCCCCTCCTGCACAGACACCCGCAGAGCTTTCCCGGCCAAGGTTTTATCTTCCTCGAGATAACTCTTAACCTTCCTGACAGCGTTTTCACTTAGCGTGATCATGGTTGGCCTCTCCTTCCTTAACATTATAACTCCAAAGCACAGCTCAAGGTTGCGTTGCCCTGTCGCAACCCATCCTTGACCCCGTTAGACCTCTTAAGAGATCTAACGGGGTTGACAGTTGAGAGCCCTTTTAGCCAATATAAACGAACAAAATGGCGCCCACGAAGACCAACACCGCCAAAGTGCTCGCGGGACTTCCCCAGTGGCTTACCGCAACCACCGAACACAATGAATCCTTCCGGTTTGAAGCACTCACGCTGCTTGAACAGGCTAGGAGCAAGTTAGCTGAAATTGAGGCAAAGCCGCCGCCGGACGCCGCCGCCACCGCGGTGGCGGCCCTGCACCCGCTGCATCTCGTGGTGAAGGCGCTGCTGGCTGCCAAGGCCATGAAATCCTACAGCACGCGCGCCTCGCTCGAGCTGCTGCATCTGCTGTATGGGGAAGAAATCCCTGAGAGCCTGATCCAGCAGTATGTGGGCGTCCAGAGCGTGAGAATCCAAGGAGCCAAATCCTTGGAAGCAGCCAAGTCGTTCATCGCCACCGCTACGCAGTTGCTCGCGAAGACCCCTTAGACTCGCAGACTCGCCCCCCTCACCCTACCCTCTCCCCCCTTCGGGGGGAGAGGGAAAGAATGCCCCGGCGTCAGTTTGAGGGAGGTGGAGTCTCCTTCGGGGCCGGGGCCGCTGGAGGGACGGCAGGTTGCGGCGCAGCCTTGGGCGTCACCGCGGTCGGGGATGGCTTGAGCGCAGCCTTCTTGGCCCGCTTGGCTTCTTCTTCCGCCCACGCTTTCGGGTGGGTCCTGGCGTAGTATTCGGTGGACACGAGCAGGTCCTGCAAATTCTGAACCTCGTTGGGCTTGCGCACATAGGTTGACAACTCAAACTGGTGATCCATCTTGATCGCATCAAACGGGCAGTACTCCGCGCAGAGCCCGCAGTTCATGCAGACGTTCGTCTCGATGAAGAAATCTTCCACCTTGTTCTTGATCTTGCCGTCCTCGCCTTTGGCCTGCACGATCCAGATGCACTGCGGCGGACAGACCTTGGCGCAGATCCCACATGATGTGCACAGTATGTCGCCGCTGTTCTCCTCGTAGATCAGCACGGGGAGCACCCGGAACCGCTCCGGCACCGGCACCCTTTCTTCCGGGTACTGGACCGTGAACACTCCCGAAGCGCCCGCGCCACGATTCCCATTTTTTGACATTCCGAGCTGCCGCTTCACGCCTTGGATATAGGAGTTGAAAAAGTGCCCCAAGGTGATGAACATCCCCTGAATGATCGAGAGCCCAAAAAGCCTCACCGGTCAGCCTCGCCCAGAACGATATCAATAGACCCCAGGATGGCCACAACGTCCGCGACCAGGTGCCCGCGGCACATCTCTCCCAGCGCGGTCAGGTTGATAAAGCTCGGCGCCCGTATGTGGTACCGGTACGGGGTGACGTTGCCGTCGGACACTATGTAGAAACCCAACTCGCCCTTCGGGTTCTCACACCGGCTGTAGATGTCGCCCTCAGCCGGCCGCAGCAAATACTGGTTCTTGTCGATGACTGGCCCAGAATCCGGAATCTGCTTGAGCGCCTGCTCCAGGATGCGCACCGACTGCCACATCTCAGCGATCCGGACACGGTACCGGTCATAGACATCGCCATTGGGAAAGGTCGGAACGTCAAACTCGAACCGGTCATAGATCGAGTACGGCTCCGCCTTGCGGATATCGTACTTGATCCCGGAGCCACGCAGGACCGGGCCGGAGGCGCTGAAGTTGACCGCCAGTTCCTTGGGTAACACCCCCACGCCCTGGCAACGTGCCTGCACGATATCGTTCCGCGTGATGTAGTTGTCAAACTGCTCGATCGCCCGGGGCAGCCGCTCGTGCACCATCTTGCGGGCCAGCGGCAGGAACTCGTCGGGCAGATCGCCCATCACCCCCGAAAACCGCATGTAGTTGCACATCATTCGTGACCCGGCCGCCATCTCGAACAAATCTAGAATCAGTTCGCGCTCCTCGATGGCGTACATCATGGGGGTCGCGAACGCTCCCAGGTCCTGAATCAGGAAACTGACCGCCCAGAAGTGGTTCACGATCCGGGTGAACTCCGCCATGATCACCCGGATGTACTCGGCGCGCTCCGGCACCTTCATCCCCGCCAGGCGCTCCACCGCAATCGCGTACGCGAGGTTGTTGGCCATGGAGGAGATGTAATCCAGCCGGTCCGTGTACGGGAAATTCATGATGTAGGTGTTCCGCTCCCCGATCTTTTCGTGGTTGCGGTGCAGGTACCCGAGCACGGGCTCCAGCTTCACCACCCGCTCGCCCTCCAGCAAGACCCTCATCTGGAAGACCCCGTGCGTGGAGGGGTGCTGCGGCCCCATGCTGACCAGCATCCGCCGCTTGCCAGATTCGTTCACCGCGCCGGTTTCGAACGGAGCTTCCTCAATCTTGAGCGTGGATGGGTCGAATCCTTCGGGATAGACGTGGTTGCGGCCCCACCGGTTCCGGTCTTCCGCGCTGATGTGGTGCCCCTCTTTCCACCGGGTCGAGAACATCTTGCGCGGCTCCTCGTAATAGGCCTCGAGATAATCCTTCCTCAGCGGGTGGCCCGCAAACCCTTCCCACATCAGGATGCGCTTGAGATTGGGGTGGCCCGTGAACTTCACACCCATCAGGTCATACACTTCACGTTCCTGTAAGTCGGCGCCCGCCCACACCGGTACCACCGAAGGGACCTCTGGACTATCCTTGTCGGCGCGAACCTTGACGTTGAGCCCGGGGCCTGGCTGGTCAATCTGGTACAGGTTGTACACGACCTCGTAGGCGTCGGAGTAGTCGGTGGAGGTCACGTTGGCCAGATAGTCAAAGCCGTGCTCATTTCGCAGCACCTTCGCCACCTCCAGCCACACCCCCCTGTCCACCACCAGCGCATTCTTGGCGTGCGCCTGAATCCGGTCGGCGCCGAACTTCTCGGCCAGCTTGACCCCCATCGGCTTGACCGCCGCCACGTCTGCCAGCGCAGTCACCTCAATGACCTTCGCAGCCGCTCTCATGGCTGGAGCCTCCTTGGGCTCCTTGAGTCGCTGCGCCTCGCCTTTGGCGAGCACATCCTTGATCTCGGGAATCTGGCGTTGATCCACCAGATCCGGCCCCAGCACTGGCACGGGGATCTCTGGGCGCCGGCGGCGCTTCCAGGCACCGATATACGACTCGTGATCGATCTTCTTCTGAAGCTCCATCAGGGCGTGCAGCAAGGCCTGGGGCGTGGGTGGGCAGCCGCGGGCGTAGACATCCACCGGCAGGAACTCGTCAATGCCGGAGACGACGTTGTAGCCTTCCTTGAAGGGACCGCCCCCGTTGGCGCACGCCCCCATGGAGAGCACGTATTTGGGCTCCGGCATCTGGTTGAACAGCCGCACGATCATGGGCACCATTTTCTTGGTGACGGTGCCGGAGACAATCATGAGATCCGCCTGGCGGGGCGAGGGCCGAAACAGCTCGGAGCCGAACCGGGCGATATCGAACCGCGACGCCGCCGTGCAGATCATCTCGATCGCGCAGCAGGCCAGCCCAAACTGGAGCGGCCACAGGGAGTTCCGGCGGCCCCAACTGGCGACCCCGTCCACATAGCCGATAATCCCCTGCCACGTCGTGATGGCGACATGGCGGCGAACCTCTTCTTCGAGGGCCTGGTCAGCGGTCAGGGTTGTGTACTGAGGCATGATTCTAGCTACTTAGTCTATTACTTCCGCCGTTCTAGCGCATAGCCCGCCAGAGTTTTCAAAGGCTCACGGGCCGCCGCAGGGATGTCTTCGATCGCCACCAGCGCCCTTTTGAGATAGGCCTCAGCCCGGTTCAGCGTGTGCGTGAGCCCTCCCTGCTCCTTCACCAGCCCGATCACCTCGCTGATCCCCCCGTTGGATAGCGCTAAGGGCGCGAGCAGTTTCATAAACCGCTTGTTCTCCCTCCCCTTCAGCGTGTGCCTCAAGTACAGCACCGGCATGGTGAATTTGCCCTCCACCAGATCGGCCCCCACCGGCTTGCCGACCTCCCGTTGGTCCCCGGAGAAATCCAGCGCGTCATCGATGAGCTGGAACGCCATCCCGAAGGCATACCCGTACCGCCGCAGAGCCATCTGCACCGGCTGCGACACCCCCGCCAGAATGGCGCCAGATTCACAAGCACCGGCCATCAGCGCCGCAGTTTTCTTCCCGATGATCGCCAGGTAGCGCTTTTCGGAGATGTCCGGCTGAAAAGCTACAGCGGTCTCCTCGATCTCGCCATCACACAAAAGCTGCGCGGCGTGCAACAGGCTTTGGGTGACCGGGAGCGGGAACCGGTCAGCCAACACACAGAAATTGCGGGCGAACAGGAAATCTCCCATCAGGACCGCCTGGTGGGTTCCCCAGACTGCGTGCAAGGAACGCTGGTTCCGGCGCATCGTCGCCCCATCCAGAATGTCGTCATGGACCAGAGAGGCCATATGCAGCATCTCCACCGCCGCCGCCAGCTCCGCGGCG
The DNA here is from genome assembly GCA_964587525.1 of uncultured bacterium. Taxonomy (GTDB): domain Bacteria; phylum Oederibacteriota; class CAKKQC01; order CAKKQC01; family CAKKQC01; genus CAZPLZ01. The sequence continues at coordinate 12,935 of CAZPLZ010000038.1, forward strand.
TGATCTAAATCGGCACGGCCGGACCGGGAGGAGAACAGGACCAAAGCGGCGCGGATGCGTTTGCCAGGCCGGCGCAACAAGTGCTGGGCCATGGGCTGAATGACATGGCCGCTCTCCGCAGCCGCCCGGGCGAGCACCCGCTCGGTCCGCACCAACCCGTCCCGAATAGGCCGGTACAGCTCTTTCAGGACGGCCTCAGCGGCAGCGCGCCGGATCCCCTGCTTGATCCGCCCCCCCAGCCCGGCTGCTAGGGTCCTTCGACGCTGCTCAGGACCCTGAGCGAGCCTAGCGAGTCGAAGGGTCACGGCCAACGGTACCCTTCAGTTTCCAGTTCTTGGACCTTTCTCTTTGCGTCTTTCAGGTATTTCCCCGGCCGGCGCCCATGGAGCGGCCGGAACGAATCAACAATCGCCTTATATGACATGAGGGCATGCTCAAGATCTTCACGACCGGCCTCTTTCTCTCTCTTCCGCCCCACCGCCTCGTGCTGCTGGCCAGTGGTCCAGATCCGCTCTTCCGCCCTATCCACCCACTTGCTGTGTGGCAGGTAGTAGAAGTCGCCTACCGTCTGCCACCAGACGACCGCTTCCTTATACATATCCTCTTCCATCAAATGCTCGAATTCATTCTCACTCATGGGCTTCCGGCCCAGAAACTTGTCAAAGAACCCCGGCACCAGGTTCTTCGCCTCCGTCAGGTCCTGAGCTTTTTGCTGAGAATCTTTGTACCAGTGGTAGTACTTCTCGCCCTCATGGAATTCCCGCTTCGCGCGTCGCACCACCTCGAACCGGGCCATCTGAAATGCAATCAACGCCGTAGCCACGACGATGACGGTGTTTTTAAACCACGGGCTGCGGGTCCACTCCGGCAAGGCCATCGCTTTTGAGGGCGCGCCTTACTTTGATTTTTCGAAGTAGTAGCGGAGCATCACCACCCCGCCGGTCAGATCCTCAATACCCAGTTGGGTACCAGTGCCCTTCGCACCCCTTACCTTTTCACTCAGGAAATGGAGCCCCAAGCCAATATTAGCTTCGCCGCTAAATTGATTGGTGCCGGGTAAAAAATACTCCACTCCGAACCCACCGAACAAGGTGAAGTCGGACCCGCTCCCGCCACCCACATCGTGCGTCTCGAATTCGAACCCAGCCAGGAGGTGCGTACCCACCGGCTTGGACACGTTCATGCGCCGGAGGTAATAAGCCCCGATCCCAAAGTTGGTTTCATCGAGGCCAAACGTCTCACTTCCCGAACCGAACTGGAATTCGAGGAACCCATCGATTGCGCTCATCGAGTCGAGGTCATAGCGCACATCGGCCCGGTTGAGATTCACACCAAGCCCAATGCGGCCCTTGCCGCTTTTGGAACGTTTCGCCTGCGCAGCGCAGTCCGCAGCTATACCCACCCCGAGAAACACGATCAGCGTCGTTACAACTAAGGTGATTTTCTTCACGTAGCAGCCCTCCTCTTGTTGTCGCCTGCCTTGAAATCTGCGGGACATTGTATCATAGATCTTTCCGCCCCTCCAGCGCCTGAGCGAGCGTGCCCTGATCGGCGTACTCGAGGTCACCGCCTATCGGGAGCCCCCGGGCGATCCGCGAGACCCGGATGCCCAGCGGCCGGATGAGCTGGGCGATGTACAGCGCGGTGGCTTCTCCTTCCAGATCCGGGTTGGTGCCCACAATGACTTCCTTGACCGTATCGGCCTTGAGCCGGCCGAGCAGCTCACCGATGCGCAGGTTCGCCGGTGTGATGCCATCCAGGGGCGAGATCACCCCTTGCAGCACGTGATACCGGCCGTGGTAGGTTCCTGCACGCTCGAACGCCAGCACATCGGACGGTTGCTCCACGACGCACAGCACGCCGGCATCCCGCCGTTGATCCGCGCAGATCGCGCATGGATCCTGTTCGGTGATGGAAAAACATTCCGAGCAGGAACGGATATTCCTCTTGACGTCCCGCATCGCCTGCGCCAGCGCCTCCACCTCAGCCTCCGGCAGGCGCAGCAGGTGGAAGGCCAGCCGCTGTGCGGTCTTGCGGCCGACACCCGGCATTTTTTCCAGCTCCACGAGGAGCCGCTCAAACGACGCCGAAAATCCCGCCATTCTTAACTCCGTTCTTCACGCCCTCTCCCGCATACGGGAGAGGGTCGGGGTGAGGGTAGATATGTGACCACTATCGTTTCCACAAGCGCAGCCTCTCCCGCTCCTTCTCCAGCCGCTTCTTGTTCGGCCAGCGAATAAACGGTAGCAGGTAGTAGCCCATCACCTCGTAGCCAAACCGGTCTTTCAGGTACGCGATGTCGAACCCGAGGAAGGCTTCCACGCGAGACTGGATCAGCCAGGGCCGGTCCATCCGCTCTTGCGGAACGGTGATGACTTCTATCTTGATGATATGCTTGCCCTTGAATTCCAGGTCCAGCCCGCCGAAGGCCGTGACCAGCATCTCGGACGGCTGGTTTGGCTTCTTCGGATCTGAAAACTTGCTGTTCCGGAGCATCGGTAGAAAACGCGGAAACGCCTTTTTGAAACCATACATGGTTCCACCGGAGACGGTGAATGAACCGAAGCGCTTGCTCATCACGCCGTACACGTTGTGCATGAACGTCTGCCTGACCTCCTTCTCAGCCAGCGACGTCGCCTGCACCGCACCGCCGGTGAACGGCAAGCCCATCCCCCCGTAATAGCCGGTCGCTACCGCCGGCCGGTATTTTTTTTCCGCCAGAAACGCCCACTTCGCATCGGCACCGATGAAGAGCGAGAAGAGAGGGGCAATGAACAAGCCTTGCTCGGTATAGAGGGTGCCGATGTACCAGGCCAGAAACACCTCCAGATTTTCTCCCGTGGATTTGTGCACATGGGCGGCGTATGCGGACGGCATGATGACAATGGTCGCCCGTTTATGTAAATCTTCGAACGGCACTGGCGGAGGTCCCTTCGGCTTGGGCTTGGGTTTGGCCGGGGCAGCCTTGGCTGTTGTCGCAATCTTGGGCTTTCGTCCCAGAGGCGTAGGGGCCCGGGCAGGGACGGGCGGTTTTGCGGAAGGAGCCAGCGTAGTTGCACCCAGCGCCACGGGAGCCACCGCGGTGGTCGCACTCGCCAACGGTGTCGATTGGATGGTGACCGTACTTGATGGCACAGGAACAGCCGTCGTTTCGGACAGGGCCGTCGTACCGCCTGGAACTTCCGCAATCACCATGCCACTTCCGAGCAGGAGCACGGTGAAGCCTGGAAACATCACCGCTGCGCCGGCGGGTGTTTGGGCACGAATCGTGCCTTGAAGATCTCCATGGCAGCCTTGACCAGCGGCTCCCGCTCCATCCAATCCGGCACAGGCTGGGCAGGAACCACCGGCTTGGCCGCACCACCTGTCTCCGGACCAGCGGCACATACGGCGATCGAAACCCGCTGGCCCACCAGCTCAGACAGGGCACGCTCGACCGACACCTTGATCTCGCCGCTCTCCAGGCCCTGGCGATGAAACTGAGACCCCACTTCCAGCATGACCGTACCATCCTTCACTTCAACAACTCTGGCACTCTTGAGGTACACCTGGCCGGCCGGTTCAGACGTCTTGAGCCGCTCCAACACCTGTGGCCACTGCCGGGCGAGATCGCCAAGCGGAATGTCCCCCCTGCCGGTCGCTGGATTAGTCGCTGGTGGCGACCGACCGCCTTGCAAGGCCGCCTCGAGCCTTTTCAAGTGCGCCTCCACCTCGTTCCAGGCCAGCGCTCGCTCGCGGCGCATGAGCCGGGCCACAGCCAGCTCGGCCGCGATTCGTGGATGGCTAATCTGCCGCGAGGTCAGTTCCTCGATCGCCCGCCGGACATGGACGAGGAGGGCCAGCAGCTCCTCTTCGCTAAACCAGCCGGCCCTCTCCGAAGCGGTCAGGAACCCATCTGCCGTCATGGAGGCCACCTCTGCGCCCAGCTTCGTCATGAGCGCATCGCGCAGCTCTTCCTGAACCTCCTCCAAGAGTTCCTCGGGATTCCGGCCGGACTCGATCAGCTCATCCAGCAGCGCCAGCCCGGCCTTAGCATCCCGGCTATGAACCACGGTGAGGAAACGCTCGACCCACTCCCGTTCCACCAAACCCAAGAGAGCGCGAACGTCAGCCACCGTCACTTTACCCGGAGCAAACGCAGCCACCTGCTCCAACAGCATCTGGGCATCCCGCATCGCGCCACGGGAAACTTTAGCGATCAGCACGAACGCGGCTTCCTCCACGTGGATCTGCTCCGCCTCAGCGATCCGTTTCAAATGGGCGGTCACCGTAGCGGGGCCCAAGGGGTGGAAATTGAACCGCTGGCAGCGCGAGTGAATGGTGGGAATGATGTCATGCGCATTCGTCGTCGCGAGGATAAACATGACGTGCCCAGGAGGTTCCTCAAGGGTCTTCAGGAAGGCATTCGCCGCAGGACCAGTCAGCATGTGCGCCTCGTCAAGAATAAAGACTTTCTTCCTGGCGCGAGCCGGCGCTAACCGGGCGACTTCCCGCAAATCGCGGATTTCATCGATCCCCCTCGTCGATGCGGCATCGATCTCAATCACATCGATGGCCCGGCTACTCATAATTTCCATGCACATCGAGCACTCGCCACAGGGGTTTGGCCCCTGCCCCCGCTCGCAGTTCACCGCTCGGGCTAGGATTCGCGCACACGTGGTCTTCCCCACGCCTCGGGGGCCAGCGAAGAGATACGCATTCGCAACTTTCCCCTGAGCCAGGGCGTTCGACAGCGTCTGCACCACGTGAGGCTGCCCGATGACATCTTCGAACCGCACTGGCCGCCATTTGAGGGCGAGAGCGCGGTGTTCGCTGGTCATCGACGCGCGCGGGTGCGACCCGCGACGAGCCGGATCCCTTCCAGCGTTAGATCAGGCTCCACCCGGCGGATATGCCGGCTGGACGGCGCCACCACCGGGGCCGCACCGCCAGTAGCGACGACAGCGGGCCGCTCGCCCAGCTCTGCGAACACGCGCTCCAGCAGTCCATCCACCAGCGCCGCGCAGCCCAGCACCAGGCCAGAGCGAAGGCTATCGAGCGTGTTGCGGCCGATGACGCCGGGTGGTGCCGAAAGCGCCACTTGAGGGAGTTTGGCAGTACGGCGGAAGAGGGACTCAGCAGCCAGCTCCAGGCCCGGCGAGATGATCCCTCCCAGGTACTCTTTCCGCCGGTTCAGCACATCCAGGGTCACCGCGGTGCCGAAATCCACGATCACCACCGGGGCACCAACCAGCTCCAGCGCCGCGGCCACATTCGCCAGACGGTCCGCCCCCACGTCCGCAGGGGGATGATACTCAATGCGGAAGCCCAACGGAGACGTAAAGTCGATGACAATCGGCGCCCTGCGAAACAACATCTGGGAACACTCCCGGTACGCAGCCTCCAAGGCAGGCACGACGCTGGCAACCGCGACCTCCTTCACACGAGCCAAAGCGCGGCCCAGCAGCCGTTGCAGGAGCAAGACATGCTCATCCGCCGTCCGGTGAGGGTCGGAGGATATCCGCCAGGATCGGATCAGGTGCTTCCGGTGAAACAACCCCAATGTGATGTTGGTATTCCCGATGTCCACTGCCAGGAGCATGGTGCAGGATTATGGTATCAGGGCGTGCCGGCACCAAACATCCGGCGCTGTAACCGATCCCCAATATCCTTCCACCGTTGCGCCTCAGGACTTTCGGGAGCTGTCCGATACGCCCGAAGGAAATAGTCCGCGGCTCTGCCGTCATCTCCCCGCCTCAGGCGGAACTCCCCGTGCAATGCCAAGACCTGCGCCAGCGTGGTTCTGCGTGAATCCTTCTGCGCCTTGGTACCACCCTCGGGAACCTGGTTCAGCATCTCCCGTGCCTTGTTAAGCCAGGGCTCGGCTTCCCGCAGGCGGCGTGCGGCCATGAGCTGGGACGCCTTCGTGGCCCAGAGCAGCGACAGATTGATTCGAATAATGTTTTGATGCTCAGGGTAGCGGGGCAGCGCATCCTGAAGCACACGTTCAGCCAGCTCAAGCTGGCCAACCCGGAAGGCAGCGGTGCCATATTCGGCGAGGTTCATGCTGTCCATCACCCCCTTCTCACCGAACCGCCTCAGGTACTTGTACCCATTCGGGTAATCATTCATGAACAGGTAGACATGCCCCACCACGTTCCAGGCGTGCGCCACGTCCGGAAGGAGCTTCAGAACCGCCAGATACTCCTGGAGCGCTTCCGGCACGCGATTGGCAATCATGAGGGTGGTCGCCCGCGCGTACACTGACTCCATCCCCGGGGTGAACCACACCTCCGTCGCTGGGGGCTCCAACGGCTGCGGGAGGATCCGAAACACGTAAAAGCCCCCATTGAAGTAATCACATTTCACGGGTCGGGCGAGCGGCGTCAGGTAGCGCTTCAGGAACTCCACATACATCTGGATCATCCGTTTATTCCAGGGGAACATGTCATAGCGCCTCTCCAGCCATTCAGCGCTGACGAAGTTGTACATGAGGACGCTGGTGCCGAGCTGCTTGAACTTTTTGCGCAGCTCCGCCGGGTCATGCGCCGCCTTGGCCAGCTTCCAGATGAGCGGCGTCTCCCCTTCCATACCACCGTGCAGCAGCCGGGCGGGGAAGCGATAGGTGGCGCCCTCTCCCACACTGCACACTTTGAACACTGTCGTCGGTTGGGGACGCTCAAGTCCAGTGGTTCGCGCCTTAAGGCGCCCCAGCGTTTGCAACGCCTCCTGGCGCGTCGTTAGATAGCGCTGGAACGTCGCTGGGAGCGGAACGAACGCCTCCCGCCAGTGCGTGGTGTGCACCGTGGGCAGCCAGATCCGCAGCAGGGCGTAGACCGCCACAAGGCCGATGGCGATCCGTCGCAGCAGTTGCGGGCAGCGGGCCAGCTCCTTCACCACCAGCAGGGACAGGAGCCAGGCAGCCGGCAGGGTGTACCGGTGAATATGGCCAATGCCCATGATCGCGATTGACCCGACAGCGCATGCCCACACGGCGCGCCGGTCCCGGCCCAGCAGGGCCATGCCGGGCAGCGCCAACAAGAGCGGCAGGTGAAACCCGCGCATGTGGCGGACCCACGCCCCCGGGAGCTTTTCAAGACTCATGGTGTCAGGGTGCAAGATCGGGGCCACGAAGTGATCATAAGCGGCCCGGTTCTCAGGGCCCCAGTCCAAAGAGGGGATCCAGGCGTAGCCGAACGGATAGATCGGATTGCCGAGCGCGAGATAGGACTTGATCCACCAGGGAATGAGCGGCAGCAGCAGGATAAACCCAAATCGAAAGGCGGTACGCCACGGCGGAGGATGAAACAGGAGCCAGATCGCCACGAGCGGCCCGTAGACAATCTTGGCCGCCACGCATAACCCCAGCAGCGCCGCTCCCAGCGTCCAGCGCCTCGCCTGCGTCAGCACACAGCCGGCCACGAATAGCGAGGCGGCCGGGATGTCGTTCTTGGCCACGGTGACGAGCCACAGGAGCTGCCCGATGGACAAGGCCAGCAGTGGCCCAATCCAACCGGCTCCTTGAGCGCCATCTCGACGGCAGCGCGCGGCAAAAACCGCGCTCGCCGCAAAGAAGTAGGAGACGACCATCCACTTCGCCAGCCGGTCATCCCCCAGCAGCAATGGGATGGCAAATGTGAAATCCACCTGCAGCGTGGAGTGAAAGTAATACGGGATGTGCTCAAACAGGACGCGGTGGGTTTGCAGATACTGCCAGGGAGCTCCCAGATGGTACTTGTCACAATCCACCTGGAACTCCGGAACTACGAGGTAGAGGAGGCAGGGGGCGAAGCCCACCGCGAGAGAGGCCAGTCCCACGGGACCGAGTGCCCGGGCCTCAGCCGGCAGCCCTGACCAGCACCAAGCCGCGCGTATACGTGGCGCGTGAGCCCAGGAGCAGCGCCAGGACGGCCATGGCGATCGCTGCCGCCGAAAACAGCCCCGTGAGGGCTAAACCCAGGAGCGTCGTTCCGACCGCGGCCCACCCCAGCAGCAGCCCGAGGCCAAACCGTTCGAGCGAGTTGACCCCGCGCGTGCGCAAGAGCGGCAGGAGCCCGCCACCCACGCGTGCCACCACCTCAGCCAGCAGGGCCGACAGGCCGGCCAGCGCCAGCAAGCGGCCTAAGAACAGGAACGCCATAGCAATCACACTGT
>CAZPLZ010000039.1:0-21021 GCA_964587525.1 uncultured bacterium
CAAGCGCCGTTGGTACCGAATCCCGGTGGCCTCTTGTCCCACCCGCCGGTTCGATTATTTGGCCTTCTACCAGCCTTCCTCCTTCGGTCGCCGGGGGAAGTGCATCCGGTACTATGCTGCGGTTCAAGGCTGCCGGGTGTTCAGACGACGGGAGCTCCTCCCGAATGAACCGACCCATCCTCGGGCTGGGGAGAACTACTATCGCTTCCGGGTGGGCCGGGTCCTTGAGCTCCCCGAGCCCATCCAGAACACCAGCCCCCGGCGCGTTACCTTCGGCTTCACCACAGTGAACCGCTTGTTGAGGGCAAAGGATATCCTCGGGCTTTTTAACGTGCCTCCGATTGAGCAGATTCTTTATGGGGCGCTGAAGCGTGCGGGGATCAATTTCTCTCCGGAGCATATCGTCGCGAATGGGAACCGAGGTCGGTATCGCCTGGATTTTGCGGTCTTCTGTAAGCGGGGGCGACTCGACATCGAGTGCGACGGCGAGAAGTGGCATTCCAGCCAGGGACAGAGGCGTAAGGACAGGCTTCGGGACGCTCGCCTGAAACGGCGCGGGTGGAATGTCCTGCGGCTCAGAGAGTCAGAGATCCTTGGGAACCTCGGCGGCTGTGTCAGGAGAGTTAAGGCGGGGATCAGCCGACTGGGCGGGCCGTTCGTAACGTGATCCGTTTCCCAAGCTTTTCGGACTGAACCCCGGCTGAGAGGATCTCCTGGGCGATCACGCCAGTTTCCACGGAGCAGAGCTTGCAGAAGGGCTTGCCAGTCTTCAGGCTGTGAATAAAATGCTCCGGCCCGTTACGGCGCCCGGCAGGTAATGGCTTTAAGGGGAGTCCTTTGACTTCCAATTGATGGCTGCCGTGATGGTCAAAGAATGCGGGGTTGGTGGTGGACCGGATCAGTTTCCCCCGGTCCGTGATGAGAGTTCCTTTGTCTCCCAGGAACAGCGCGTCGTGGAAGTCAGGGTTTTGGGTCCAACTCGCCTGAGCTAAGGCGATCCTCTTGTCATAGATCGCCGTGACCATGGCGTTGTCATCCACGGGAAATCTCGGCTTCACCAAGTTGCGGGCCACGCCAAACACCTGCCTCGGACGCCCCCACAGGGTTGCGAAGATGGCCGCTCCGTAGCAGCAGTAGTCAATGATGGCACCACCCCCGTTTTCCCTGCGGTCATAGAGCCAGCGCCAGAAGTAAGGAGTGCAACCTGCCTCCTTGGGGCCCTGGTGGGCCATATGGACCCGGGCGTGGAACACCTGTCCGATCTCTCCTGCCTTGATGAGCTCCAACGCGCGGATCATGACGGGACTCCAAGCGAGAGGCCAGTTGACCATGATTCGTGTCCCGTGTTTGGCCGCGGCCTGGGCCATGCGGTGGGCCATATCCGCGGTGGCGGCCATGGGTTTTTCCACCAAGACATGGAGGCCCCTCGCCGCTGCAGCGGTCACAATGGGCCCGCCGCCTGCATTGGAAGCGCAGACGAGCACGGCGTCAGCTTTTATGCTCTCAAAGAGGTCCCGGTAATCACCGTAGACTCGGTCCACGCCGAATTCCTTTCGGATTTTCTCGCGAAGGGGTTTGTTGGGATCCGCGGCGCCTGCAAGCTCGACGCCCTCAAGGCGGGAGAAGTTTTTCAAAAGACCCCAGACATGATCATGGACTAATCCAGCGACCACAACCTTTAGTTTCGCCATCTTGGAAACCCTCCTTCGTTATCGTCTATCTAAGCCAGAAGAAAATCTTAACACAGGAGGTCGATGGCCCGTTGGCAAGATCACCGCTAGAATAGTTGTAAATTTATGGTACTTTGGGGTCTTAATAAGGAGAGCCATTATGTCTAGGCTTCCCATGAGGAAAACTTCATTGGTTTTCAGTTTGACCTTCCTTCTCTGGATTGCTCCGTGGATTTTGTGGGCTGAGGTCTACCAAGTGGCCTCAGTTCAGTTCAACCCGACGATGTTTGAAAAATCAAGAAACGTGGAGGAACTTTATCGTCTTTTTAGAAAGGCAGCAAAGAAAGATGCCAAGGTGATCGTGGCACCAGAGATGGCCACCGTCGGTTACACCTATAAGGATCGGGATGAGATCATGCCTTTTGTCGAAACAATTCCCGGTGACACGACCGCGAGGTTTAGCGAGATCTCCCAAAAGTACAAGTGCTATATCGCCTGGGGTATGGCCGAGAAAGATCCTAAAACGGGCCTCTTCTATAATTCAATGGCCCTTGTGGGCCCGGAAGGGTATCTTGGCAAATATCGCAAAACGAACCTCTGGGAAACAGACACGCATTGGGCGGCGTGGGGAAATAAAGCACCACCTGTGTACAAGACTCCTTGGGGCAATATCACAATGACGATCTGTCAGGGAGCCAATTACATAGAGACTTTCAGAATGGCCATGCTCGATGGGGCGGATATTGTCTGCTTTGCCACCAATTCTTCCGGACAAACGATCGGGTGTCTTCAGGCGAGAGCTATTGAGAATGGCTTGTATATCATTAGCGCCAATCGTTCGAATGAAGAAAGGGGTTTCACCATGAAGGGGTGTAGTGCCATTTGGTCGCCCACCGGAGAAAAACTCGATGAGGCGGGAATTGATACGGAAGAAATTATTTATGCGGAAATTGATACAACCAGATTTGGCGAGAAAGAGGGTATCAAGGCCCGCAGGAAACCCGAGTTGTATTTAGAGCTTATGCTTCACATTGCCCCATGGGATTTCCAGGCGAACACGGAGCCAAAGAACGTGATGGCCATAGCTCTACAATATGAACCTGCGGTGGGCTCTGTCAGAGAGAACAAATTGAGGGTCGAAGAACTCTTAAAGGATGCACTCGCTCAATCCTACAAGATAAATATAGCCGAAGCCGCGCGCTTACAGGACGTGTCCAAGCAATTGGTTGACAAGCATGCGTTGGTTGTGTTGCCGGAATATTCTTTCACAGGCCGGGTTCCGCTGGCGGATGTCAGGAATTATGCCGAGACTTTGGACGGGAAAATCGTAAGCTATGTCTCTCAATTCGCAACGACGTTTGGAGCCTACTTCGTTTTCGCGTTGATTGAAATGGATGGGAAGGACCTCTACAACACGGCTGTTTTGATCGGGCCGGACGGAAAAACTATTGGAACGACACGAAAGATACACTTGAATGATTACGACCGCCTCTGGGCGAAGGCGGGGAAGAAATTTCGAGTGTTTGATACCCCCTATTTGGGGAAAGTAGGGCTGCTGATCGGCAGCGATGCCTACATGCCGGAATCCGGCGCTATTCTGGCCGTCAAACGTGCTGATATCGTGGCGATTCCTTCCAGTTGGCATGGGGAGGTCGCAGGCGACGGGGAGATTGCCATTAACCCCGAGATTAATCCACATGCGAAGAGGGGAGGAATGGTGCTTTGGGACAATATGGCATGGAACTTTCTTTACTACACGGTCGTGGCTAATTTTGTTGGTACGGAAAATCGTTACTTGGGGAAAAGCGGAATCTATTCTCTCGATCCTATTTACGGCATTGAATCACCAGGGTTGGCCAGAACGATGAAGGACGAAGCTGTGGTTGGAACTTTTAGAACAATCCATAGCGATCACTGGATTAACCAGCAGAAATATATCGATTCCCGCAGGCCGGATGATCTGTACCATCCCATTATCTTTAAGCAGAAGTAAACCTTTTATCCCTCTTGGGTTTCAGACGGGTATCATGAGGTAAGTGAAAAAGACCTGTCGAATCCAGCTTTTGGGCGGATTGCGTGCCATCGTTGACGGGGAAACGGTAACGAGTTTCGAAACCAAGCAGACCGCCTTGCTTCTGGCCCGACTGTCCCTTCCAATTGGTCGCGCCTGGTCTCGAGAGGAACTGGTTGAGTTGATCTGGCCAGAGGAAGATCCCGAACTCTCCAGGCCGAGACTTCGTCAAGCTCTCGCGACGCTTCGGCAGAAACTTCGCTCATCAGAAGGTGACGCGAATGCATATATCCAGGCTGATCGGGTTACGGTTCAGCTTAATTCCAAGAACGTCAGCACTGATGTGATGGGTTTTGAGCAGCATATTCATGACGCTAAGAAAACGGACACCCCTAATCGCAGAATTGAATTAAGACGGGCTGTTGATTTGTATGCCGGGCACCTTCTGCAAGGCTTTTATGAAGATTGGATCCTGGCTGAGCGGGACCGGCTGAAGGAGGAATTCACACGAGCGCTCCTGTCGCTTGAACAGCTTCACGAAGACATCGGGGATATACCGGATGCGATCTTCTATGCACGACGAGGAAAGGACGTGGATCCAAACCGTGAAGATTTTTACAGGGCCCTTATGCGTCTCTTCAAGAAGGAGGGAAGAATTGGAGATGGAATACGAACGTATGAGGAGCTTGAAAGAATGCTCAGAAAAGATCTTGATGTTTCACCGTCCGAGGAGTCCAGAAAACTTTACGACAAGCTTCGCACGCCCCATACGAAGGAGGTTTCCTCAAAAGCGGAGCATGCCCCATCTCAGCCCGATGTAGCGCCGAAGGAAAGAGAGTCTGGCCCCGCAGACGGCCGTCATGACCACCTTACCGGGACGTTCAATCGGCGGTTCCTTGACGAGCACTTGGAAAGGCTGGGGTCCAATCTCGGATCGGGCGGACCGTTGACGGTGTTGATGCTGGATGTCGATCACTTTAAGGAGTTCAACGATCGGTACGGTCATCAGGCAGGAGATGCCTTGCTTCAGTCGTTTGCGAGTGCTGTTGGATTATGTCTGCGAAAGTCTGACTATTTGGCACGGTACGGCGGAGAGGAATTCACGGCCGTTCTTCCGGGCGCCGATCTGGAAATGGGCAGGGATACCGCTGACCGGATCATCCAGACCGTCCGTAACATTCGCGTCGAGGTTCCCAATGAGGATTCTGGGCGAGGGATTACCGTCTCGATCGGTATCGCGACAGCACCGGGAGATGGCAACAACGCGAAGGACCTCATCAAAGCGGCAGACGACGCGTTATACCGCGCGAAACAAGAGGGAAGAAACAGGGCTGTTTACGCATCGGAACCTTCGCAGTTTTGGAAGAAGCAATGGGTACATCGGCTGGTCGTTGGACTTGGAGTTTTTGCCGCGTGTGGAATCTTCGTCATGTGGATGACGCATGGCGAACGAGAAAAGCCTGATCAAGTCGAGATTAGTCCGGCGGAGCAGTCCTATCGCACCGGTCGCGATCATTGGAAGCGGCGAACGAAACAAGGACTGAATAGGTCTCTTGATTGGTTCAAGCGCGCTGCCGAAGAGGATCCGCGGTTCGATCTGGCGTATGTCGGGATGTCCGATGCCTACACCATGCTGGCTTATTATGGTTACCAATATCCTCCCAAGGCATACGAGGAAGCCGAAAAGTCCCTGCAGCGAGTAGGGAGCGATGGACGATCCAGCGCGGAGTACTTTGCCGCACGGGGATGGGTCAAGCTCAATTACAAACGGGATTGGAAGGGCGCCGAAGAAGATTTCAGGCGGGCGGCTGCCATCGATGAAACCTATCCTCCGGCCCGCCATTGGCTTTCAACCCTTCATATGGCTCTCCGCAGGACCCAAGAGTCCCTGGAGGGGATTGATGGTGCGGTCCAGATCGATCCGTTATATAAAATTGCATGGAACAGCAGGGGTCGCCGCTACTACCACGCCCGCAACTACCCCAAGGCCATCGCCCTCTTTGAGGAGCAAATCACCCATGGGGCGGGGGATTTCCCGCTGAACAGCTATTGGCTGGGACGGGCCTACCTCGCCTACGGACTTGTGCAACAGGAAGCAGGGCTGCACCGGGAGAGCCAGGAGCTGTTTTCAAAAGCGGTGAGCAGGAGTCAACTGGCCATCGACCTCGCCGAACCTGATCCACCCCCAGAGTTTCGATCCGGATTGATCAGCGCTTTGGTCGCGGACGGCAAGAAACCTGAGGCCATGAAACATATGGAGCTGCTGCTGGCAAGGGAAAAGCGGGTTTACACATCGCCATTGGCACTTGCCTCCGCGTATCTGTCCTTGGGCCAGGCGCGAATCGCCTTTACGTACCTGGAAAAGGCTGTGTTGGAGTATGCCGATGACATCATCCTGTTGGAGGTTGACCAGCGATTTGATCAGTTCAAGGGAACCCCTGAATTCAAATTCACGAAACTTCTCGAGAAGCTCAACCTGCCGCGATAGTTTTTGACTAGACCAGGGGGCAGGAGTTGGAATCGGATTAAATCCTTCCCCAACCTCACTTTTTGAGCGGGTTTTGCGATGAGTTGACGGCCATTTCACAGAACTTTGACGGCACCTCCGTAAGGTTGGCGTAACACTCCCCGCTGAGCGGGGATAAACGAGGAGGTCACCGAGATGACGATTCTAGAGTTTGCCATAACGACAGCGTTGATACTGTTGATGGGATATTTTTTGGTCAAGGGGAACAAGAACAAGAAGGATGGAGGGTGGTGGATAGGGTGCGGTGGAGGTGGTGATGGAGGAGGTGGCGATGGAGGGTGCGGTGGATGCGGATGCGGCGGCTGTGGCGGTTGATGAACCATGAACACCTATCAACAGCACCTTTTCAAGCAACTTCAGGAAATGTCGATTTCAGAACCTGGTGCAGTTTTCACATTCGAGCGCCGGCTCGCCAGAGAGAACGGTTGGGACGAAAATTACGCGAGCCGAGTCATGGATGAATATCACCGGTTTATCCTGCTCGCCAGGACCACCGGCCATCCTGTGACACCATCGGACCAGGTCGATCAGGTTTGGCATCTCCATTTGCTTTACACCCGATCGTATTGGGGTGATCTCTGTGAACGCATACTTGGTCGGCCCCTCCACCATGGCCCGACCAAAGGCGGTCAGGAAGAATCGGGAAAGTACCAGGATTGGTACAGACAAACAAAAGAGAGCTATCTGAAAGTATTTGGCGAACCACCGCCCGAAGATATCTGGCCTCCGGCATCGGTGCGGTTCGGCCAAGATCTCACATTCCGCCGTGTAAATATGGCGCGAAACTATGTTGTTTCTAAGTCCGCCATGAGGGCCTATATCGTGGCCGGGCTTACTGTGTGGTTGGCGTGGCGCTTTGTATAATCCGAGGCATGGCGCTGGAAGTGGTGACGGGGGCGGTGCGCAGCAGCCGGCGGATGAAATCCCAGTAGCACCGCCGCTATGAGACATCAGTCGAAATCGGCGCCCCAGCGCGGGCTTCCCGGATGGATCTGGATCGGGTTCGGGATCCTCCTGGCTCTCTGTGTTCCTTGGTACGTTTCTTCGGGAGAGTCGAGCACCTCCTCGTTCTGGGCCTTTCCGGTGTGGGGTGCTGTCGTGGTCGGGTTTGCTTTCTTGTTGGCGGTGTTCACGGCGTTTGTCTACTTGAGGGTTTGGCGTGATGCCCCCAAGAAGGGAAAACGGGGGGGATGAGAGCGTGACGGTCTCCTTCGGCACAGAGGCGCTCCTCTTTACCGGCGTTTTTCTGCTGATCCTGATTGGGGTTGCGCTGTACGCGTCAAAACGCGAGCGCGTCATGGGCCGTGGTGATCCGCGGGATGAGCATGAGTTGGGCGGCCGCAATCTCTCGCTGCTGGTCCTGCTCGGGACGCTCTATGCCAGCCAGTACTCGGGTAACTCCTTTGTCGGTTTTACCGGCAAGGCCGCGCGGGATGGCTACTGGTTCCTGAGCAGTGTGGTTTTCATGCAAGCGGTTATTGTGGCCTACTTGATGTTTGCCCCTCAGCTCTTTGCCCTTTCGCGCCAGTTCAAGTACCGCACGCCCGGGGATTTTTTGGTTGACCGCTTCGGTCATAAGCCCCTGCACGTGCTGGGCGCCTTCATTATGCTCTTTGCACTGTTGAATTTCGTGCTTTCGCAACTGGTGGCGATCGGCCACATCACCGTGGTGTTGGGAGGGGGTGCGGGATCTGGCCCCGGCATCCACCCGGTCTGGGTCATCTTCGGACTGGCGATCCTGATGGCCGCCTATGAGAACCTCGGCGGGATGCGCGCGGTAGCCTGGACGGACGTCCTGCAGGGGATCATGCTCCTGGTGGGGGTCACGGGGCTGTTCGCCTTCATCGAGTTCCAGTTGGGCGGCATGCCGTCAGCCCTGGAAACATTCAGAGAGATCTGGCCAGCGAAAGTTACGCCGCCTACCGGGGAAGTGCTCGCCGGATGGGTGGGGGGGATTCTTTTGCTCGGTATCGGGGCTTCGGTCTATCCACATTCCATTCAAAGAATTTATGCGGCGCGTTCCGAGAGTGTGTTGAGGCGTTCCATGGCGATCATGGTGTTCATGCCACTGATCACCACGCTGCCGCTCGTGCTGGTGGGGATCAAGGCCCAAGCGATGGCGGGCACGGAGACGGCGCTGGGGGATCAGGCGATGCCGTTCATGCTCGGCCAGTTGCTGCGGCATCCCCTGGGGTTCGTTGTGGCACTTCTGGTCCTGACTGGTGCAGTCTCGGCGATGATGTCAACTGCCGACAGCGCCCTCCTGACGATCTCCTCGGTTGTGAACCGGGATCTCCTCGAACGCTATCTGTGTCCCGGCCGCCCGCCGCGGTTCTACCTTGCTTTTGGCAAGGCCACCTCATGGGTCGTCGTCCTGGCCCTTGCTGGTGTGGCCACGTGGTCTGTCGCCAAAGGATTCACGATCTGGCAAATCCTGAGCATCAAGCTGGAGCTTCTCATGCAGATCGCTCCGTCCATCTGGATCGGCGTTCGCACGACGCGCCTGCGCGGGTCGGCCGCCTTTGCCGGGATGCTGGCCGGGAGCTTGTTCACCCTCGGGCTCTGGTTGTTAGCGGACAAGAAAATTTTCTGGTTTCAGGCAGGTCTGTGGGGCTTAGCGATTAACCTGACGATTTGCCTCATCGCGCTAGCCTTTTGGCCACGTCAGGTGAGCCATGAGAAAAGGTAGACTGTCAGCAGTCCCAGGTAGGTCACGCACGTCAGGGAGAGCGCCCAATAGGCCAACCGGCTGGGACGAGCATAGGCCGGTAAGGACAGCGGAAGCAGGTGATGATTGAGCCACAGGATGGCAAAGGAGTAGATGACCGTTCCGGCGAATCCGATGACCGCGGTGATCATGATTAATGTGCCCGGCGTGTTGAAGAGCATGGTCATTGCCGTGACCGCCGTAAGGAGATAGAGGAAGAAAAAGTACCACCACCGGGCGCTCCGGCGGCTGGCGCCAGGGACCAGCCGGCGAGTCATCTCACCGTGGGTCCTGGCCACCGCGTCCACCGTGGAAAGCCAGGTGTCCGCCAGGAAGGCCGCAGCCACCAGGAGAAACAGTGCCCGACCAAATGCCCCCCAACTCACCTCGAAGAATTCGGCTTGGACCACCGCCAGCTCCCATGCCTGGGGCAGCAAGCCCTTTGGAAACAACAATGCATAAGCCAGCAAACAGGTCAGCAAGGTGGTCAACAGGTTCCCGAAGACCCCGATGCCTGCGTCTGCTTTGAGGTAGGTTCGCCACTTATGCCAGTTGGACGCCGAGGCTCTACTTGAGTCTGGAACCACCGATACATCCCGGACGGTCCCTCGCTGCCCGGTCAATCCGGTGATGTGCCCGCTGGACACGGCCATACCGGCCCCTTTTTCCTTCAGCCAGAACGAGTAAAAGAGCGTCCAGAAACCACCCAGCCCGGTGAATGCCAGGGCCGTCAGGAGTTTGGTGGCGTCCGAGGGATCCCAGGCACGCGGGAGCGAAAAATCGTAGGTGACCAGCCCCGAGGTAAACGCCGGCAGGTGCTGGCGGACTTCGGGATGGGTGCATGCCACCAGCAGGCCCAACAGGGTCAGCACCGCGACGGCCCACATGATCCGCTCAATGGTGCGATAGATCACCTTGCTGCCAACCAGTGCGATAAAGCAGACGGTGATAGCGAGGTATCCCCAGAACAAACTTTGTCCTCTGGCGGACCAGCCGGCGGGGAACTGGGTGAGCGCCGCCAGGGCCGTACCGCCCGCCGAAGCGAACGCGCCGAACCATAGAAAGGAGACGGCCATCAGGATCCACAGGGCCCAGGCGAACCCGCGGTGCAGCCGGATAAACCCGGCCCAGATACTTTCTCCGGTCAGCAAGGTGTACCGGCCGATCTCGTAGGTGAGCGGGTATTGGAGCAGCGCCGCGGGTATCAGCAGGCACAGGAAGCCAAGCCCGTACTTGGCGACGATGTAGGGCCACCACACCAGTTCGCCTGATCCTTGGGCCAGCGCCAACCAGACAATGCCAGGCCCCAGCGCGAGCCGGAATCCGGGGAATCGCGGCACTGCCGCTGGACGCAATTTCCGCTCGCTCATCCCGCGCATGATAACATGATGGCGAATTATGCCTTCGACCTTGACGACCCTGGCTCGTCTGACGGATCAACAGCGGGACGACTTGAACAGCGCCTTGGAACGGGATGGGTACGTGATTCTGCCCGACAAACTTCCGGAGCCGTGGATTCGCGATCTGATTGCGGCTATGGACAGGATTGTGGCAGAGCGGCGGGAGCACGAGCCCGGGAAGATCAGCGTCAAAGTGAAAAATTGCGTGGACCTTGATTCCGCCTTTCTTCGGCTCATGATGTATGAGCCCGCGCTCCAGCTCTCGTATGATGTGCTGGGCCCGATGTTTCACCTGTGCCAGTCAAATTTTGTGAGCCGGGCGCGTGAACAGGAGTTGGCAAACGATTTCGTCACCAACAGTCCCTGGCACGCCGATGGGCCGCGTCCGGGAATGTTCCCCCGGGTCAACGGGACCATGGGGTTGCACTATTTAAAGTTCGGGTACTTCCTGACCGACCTGCGGCATGGCAACGGGGGCTCCCTGATGGTCGTGCGCGGTTCGCATAAACGTCCCGAGCTGGACGGCGACAAGAAAAATTTTCAGATTGAGCGCTATGGAAAGGATCTGGTCAAGCTCGACTGCGAACCGGGAACGATGGTGGCGTTCAACCAGGCTCAGTGGCATGCCGCCCCGGCCAATGAATCAGATATCGAGCGGAAAAACCTTTATTACAGTTACTGCCCGACCTGGATGCGGCCGCTGGACCGGGAGTTTCCTACCGAGGCCCAGTTGGCGGGTCGTTCGGCCGAGGAACGGTGGCTTTTAGGGGAGCCCCGGCCCGCTACTCGCTGGTGGATGGCCGCTGCCGGGGATGTGGAGCGCATGGCTAGGTTCCGGCGGGACGGTGCCACGTCAGGGCCTGAAGTTATCAAGTACGACTAGTAGGGGCTGATCCTAGCGCCCCTTCATTTTCCCCACCACCACTGACGCCGCGGTGGGGCTGCCCTACCTCTCATTACTCAGCGATAATTCTTTTGCACCGCACTTATCGGAATCTGAGACGCTTGTACGTGCGGTCTGATCTTCTCAACACACGCAGGACTGTCACTGTCTGCTTGTCATCCTCAATGGCGTAGATCACGCGCCAGTTTCCGATGCGAACACGGTGCAGCGGACCTTCCAGCTTGTTTACACCGTGTGGGCGAGGGTTCCTTTCGAGCCCTAGGATGACGGACTTGATGCGGGTGAGATCGGGATCGTCAATCTTGTCCAGATCGCGCGCGCCCGCAGGCTCGATCTGGGCTTTGTACAATTACTTTCTCCGTTTGGCGAAATACTCCCGTGCCGGTATGGCCTTCGACGGATCTTTCAAGTATTTCTTCCAACCTACTCTGGCTGCCTGAAGATCTTTGAGGTTCTGCTCGTAGGCCGCTTCGATCGCCTCGCGCACTAGATCCGCCATGGGTCGACGAAACTCGACGGCCAAATGCTTGAGGTTGTTGTGTAGTTCGTCAGGCAGGTAGATGGTAGTCCGGATCATGTCTATTCACCCTGAAAGCATAATAACATACGTATGTCAACCTAGCAACAGGTCATGAGGGAGGGCGGAGGACTCGTTGCAGGGTTGGTTGGTCGATGTTGGAGCCGGAGATGACGATGGCGACAGTCTTGTTGCGCAACCGTGAAGTGAGTTTTCGTAACCCCGCCAGCCCGACCGCTCCGGCCCCTTCGGCTAAATTGTGAGTTGTTTTTAATAGAAGACGAATCGCCTCGGCGATTTCCTCTTCGGAAACTAAAATAAAATCAGTCAGTCCCTTGCGTAGGGCGTCAAAGGTCATCGCGTAGCTCATCTTGGTCGCCACGCCGTCCGCGATCGTGTCGGCGGATTGATGCGTGACGGGCTTACCGGCCTTCCAGGAATCGTAGATTGCGCTGGCCTTCTCCGCCTGAACGCCGTATACGGCCACGGTTGGCCGCAGTTTCCTGAACACGGTCATTGCGCCGACCGCCTGGGAACCTCCTCCCACGGCGTAGATGGCGGCCTCGAGGGTTTCCCCCATGGCGTCAGCTTGTTCGAGCATTTCCAACGACAAGGTGGCCGCTCCTGCGATCACCCAGGCTTCATTGGTGGAGTGGATGGTCCTGAGCCCTCGCTCCCGGGCAATTCTGTTCATCACCTCTACGGACTCATCGTAGTCACGGCCTTCTTCGATGAGCTCCGCCCCGAACCCGCGGATGGCTTCGTTTTTTTCAATGTTGTTCCTCAGCGGGACACAGACCGTGATAGGCACGTTGAGTTTCCTGCCGGCCCAGGCGAGGCCCTGCCCATGATTACCGCGGGTGGCTGTAATCACGCCGCGACGGCGCTCCTCAGGGGTGAGCGCCGTCAAGGCGGAGAGTCCGTTGCGGATCTTGAAACAGTTCGTGGGATTGTGGTTCTCATGTTTCACGAGCACATGTAATCCCAGCGCTTCATCAAGTGGAGCGTAGCTGCGAAGCGGCGTGGGGGAGAGGTATGGCTGAAGACGCTCGCGCGCCTTCACGACATCGGAGAAATCAATCGGCCAGACCAAGGCTCCTCCTCTGTGATGCTTGTCCCCCAAGTGCTTCCATGGTGCGGATGTCGAGGTATTATAAGCCGTGTTGACAGAGCTTACCCGGTGACACATCTTGAGACCGCGCATGGCAAGCTTGAGTTGCCTGCGTTTTTGCCTGATGCCACCCGTGCTGTGGTGCGCACGTTGGACGCCGCCGATTTGGAGGGGGTGGGAGTTCAGGGCGTGATGGTGAACACGCTGCACCTCTCTCGTTCCCCGGGACTCTCGGTGATAGAGGCTGCCGGTGGCATTCATCGTTTCATGGCATGGAATTACCCCATCGTGTCTGATTCCGGTGGGTTTCAGGCCTATTCGTTTGCGGCGCGGTCAAAAAGCCTGGGCCATGTGACCTCAAAAGGTTTTTCCTACCGCTACAAGCAAGGGGGAAAGAGTATCCTGTTAACCCCTGAGGATTGTATCGAACAACAGTTCCGGCTTGGCTCTGAT
This sequence comes from uncultured bacterium, assembly GCA_964587525.1. Taxonomy (GTDB): domain Bacteria; phylum Oederibacteriota; class CAKKQC01; order CAKKQC01; family CAKKQC01; genus CAZPLZ01. Next base: position 13,301 of record CAZPLZ010000039.1, read on the forward strand.
GTGATGATCTGTTTGGACGAGTGTACCCACCCCGATGCTTCAGAGGAAAAGCAACGTGATAGTGTTCAACACACCATCGAATGGGCCCAACGGTCTAAAGAAGCTTTCAATCGCCTCCTCCAAGCTGTGCGCCCGTCTGATTCCCGGCCATTGCTGTTTGCCGTGGTGCAGGGGGGAAACGATCGGGCGCTCCGCCAGAGGTGCACTGAATCTCTCCTTGAAATCGGTTTTGACGGCTACGGTTATGGGGGTTGGCCCATTGGGAACCAAGGCGCGCTTGTTGAGATGGTAGGCTGCACCGCTCGGCTGCTCCCTGCGGGGGTTCCAAAAATTGGGCTTGGCATTGGCATGCCAGAAAATATCGTCGCGGCCTATCGGATGGGATATTCAATATTTGATTGCACGCTGCCGACACGTGATGCGCGCCACGCGCGGCTGTATGTTTATACATCGAAGGAGCCCGAGCCCGGAAGCCTCTTCGAGGGATTCTACGAGTTCCTTCATATCAGTGACGAGCGTTATGTCAGGGACACCTTGCAAATTGATCCGGGTTGCGATTGTGCCTGTTGTCGGGATTACTCACGGGCATACCTGCACCATCTTTTCAAAATCGAGGATCGCTTGGCATGGAGGCTGGCGACGATTCACAACCTGAGATTTTATTCCCGGCTATTTGAACTTCTCAGAACCAGTGACTTCGCGCCGGAGCCGGAGGTGAAGGCGGGGTCGTATGACAGCAGTTGAAAAGCTCGTCGGTGAGCTGAGAGGCACGAAAAAGTATCGATATCTCTGTGACCAAACGTTGAATCGTGTTGCGGGCGACGCCCTTGCACGTTACCGGAAGGACCGTGTGGCCGTCAAAATGGCCAAACGGAAGCTGCATCAGATCTTCGGTTCTTACATCGAGGGTTTGGAACTAAAGCTAGCCGAAGAGCTGCTGGCTGACCTTCCATCAGCAACTGATGCGAATGCACTGAGAAGCGCATGCCAAAAAGTTTTGGCGTGCCACACCTCCTCAGCAGCACGTCTTCCATTTATGGACAACCTTTATGCAGAAATATCAAAACGGGTGCCGAGACCGCGCACCATCATAGACCTGTGCTGTGGATTGCATCCGTTCGCCCTCCCGTGGATGCTGCCGTGGGGGCTGTCTCGCTATGATGCATACGATATCGACACACGGATCGTCTCGCTCATTAATCAATTCTTCTCCAGATTCAAGGGTGAGTTTCGCGCTGAAGCTCATGATGTTGTCCCTTCCGTCCCTGGAAGGGAAGCTGATGTGGTTTTTCTTATGCAAGCGCTGCCTTGCTTGGAGCAGCAAGAAAAGGGTGCGGCCCGAAGGATGTTATCCAGCCTGCGGGCTCGCTACGTCGTGGTCTCGTTTCCAACGCAATCTCTCGGCGGAAGGAAAAAGGGAATGCGTTCTTTTTATGAAACTGTCTGGTTGCCAGAATTCAGGAAACTTGGGTTTTCCAGCGAAACCTTGGATTTTCCCTCCGAAACATTCTACGTGCTGAAGAACCTTGCGGTTTCGGGTGGCCCGCGATGATTGCGCTCATGGCGAGGGTTTCAACAAAGTCCGGCTCCAGATGGTGAAAACGGCTACTTTGGTGCCGGCATTCTGCTCGTAAGTCGCTCCGACACGGGAACCTGCCCAGACATACTTTTCCCACTCAGGATATGGTTTTTCTCCTCGGCCGTAGTTCATTTGCATCCAGTCTAGAAGGGCGTGAGCGTTGGCATCGCCATTGGTGATGATGGTCACGCGCGCCAGTTTCTTTTTGTAGAATCCGTAATAGATCGCCATTAACTCGGCCTTGCCAAGCACCATTGAGTCTCCGGGATGTGTGAAGTAGTGCCACTTGCCCTTGCCTGAAACAAAAGCCATTTTCTTCTTGAACGAACGCAGGGAAGAACCGAATGAAAATTTTCGAAAACCGTTGTGCTGGTCAAGGATCGTTATGTCACCCCAGGTTTCTTCGGCAAGCGTTGTGGATTGTAAGTCTGAAGGGGAGAGGGTTGTGGCGGAAGGTGCGCTCTCCCCGGCGTGTGCTATGGCAGCCACGAGAAGCCCTCCGACTATCAGCGAAAGACATGTCCGGGGGACACCGCCCTGAATCCTGCCGCGGGTACGCATGATTATAGTATGCTACAATGCGGCTGTTTTATTATGATTGCCCTCAAGTTTATCTTAAAGTTCATCAAGATTCTTAATAAGGACGCAAGTCCCCAACAGATTGCGGGGGGCATGGCTTTGGGATCCATCGCGGGGATTACCCCCTTCATGAGCCTCCATAATCTGATTGTGCTCATCCTGATCCTGATGATCCGTGTCAACATCTCTTCCGCCATTCTTTCCGTATGCGTGTTCACCGCCATCGCCTATCTATTAGACCCCCTGTTCAACAAAATTGGCTACTTCCTCCTTGTGGACGTTTCATTTCTGGCACCCCTGTGGACGGCACTGTACAACACTCCCATCGTTCCGTGGACCAAATTCAACAATACCCTCACGCTGGGCAGTGTGGTGTTCGCCCTCCTGTTTTTTTGGCCGCTCTATTTCTTACTGGTCTGGGCGGTGGTCAAATACCGCGAAAAACTGATGGCCAAAATCCTGAAATGGAAAATCGTCACCGCCCTCAAGGGCTCCAAGCTTTACGGCCTCTACAGCACCTATTCCTAAAGGACTAATCACCATGCGCTGGAAAGCTTTCATCCCCACCGTTATCCTCCTGGCTCTGATTGCTGTCTTTACGCTGTTCTATCTGGACAACTTCGTGAAGCGTGCCATCGAGCACGTGGGCACAGCCGCGAACGGGGCCAAGGTGGAGTTGGACAACGTGGATATCAGCCTCAAGAATTTTTCCATCATGCTTCACCGTTTGCAGGTGACGGACAAAGAGCACCCCATGACCAACGCCTTCGAGGTGGAATCCCTGAAGTTCGACCTGGCGGGCAAACCCCTCTCTTGGAAAAAGATCATCATTGAAAAGAGTGAGATTACTGGCATCCGGACAGGAACCCCGCGCAAGACGAGCGGAGCCCTCCCCAAGAAACTCCAAAAGCCCGGTGAACCTGAAGCCGAAGCACCTTCAAAGGTTCGAGAGATGGGGAAGAAGGCGGGGTCGTTCGCTGTAGCCAATTTGAAGGAACAGTATGATCCCAAAAAACTCATCCAGCCGGAGCACCTGGCCTCTTACAAAAAGGTTCAGGAGGATAAGGCTCGGTTGACTCAACTGTCGCAAGATTGGGAGAAGCGTGTGGACTCTATTCAGATCCGTGACAAAACGAGTGAGATCAAAGCCTGGCTGGACCGGGTCAAAAAGAACAAGTATTCCGGCGTGGAAGGCCTTCAAGCGGCTCAGCAAACGATCCAAGAGGCCAATCGGTATCGAAAGGACTTGAAGGGGATGAGAAAAACCGTCTCCGACATGAACAACACGCTGAAGACGGAAATTGCCAGCGCCAAGGGCAGCCTGAAACAGATTGATGTCTTGAAATCACACGACCTGAGTGCGGCCGTGGGACAACTGAAGAGCGGCGCCTTCTCTGCGGAAGGCATCAGCCGTGGCGTCATCGGGCCCGTCTGGTTCGGCAAACTCCAGGATGGACTTCAGTGGTTTCACAAAATCCGCGGGATGATCCCGCAATCCAAAGAGGGAGCCAAACCCCCTCGGCCGCCGAGAACCGGACAAGATATCTCGTTTCCCTTCCGCTACCACTGGCCTGCTTTCCATCTCAAAAAAGCCAGCCTCAGCGGCGTCACATCGGGAGATGTGGGACTTCAATATAAAGGAACACTCAAAGATGTCACCTCCGACCCGAAAGTGGTTGGACGCCCCATCACCCTTGAGATCTCAGGCAAGAAGGGACGTGGACCTCAGGCGCTCACCCTGCGGGCCAAATTTGATTACACGCGGGATGTCCCGCGTGAGCAGGTCAATTTTAAATACGAGGGTTTAAATCTGGCAGGAACGAAGTTGGGTAACGTAGGGGCCCCGGTGAGCATTCAGAGAGGGGACGGGCTTCTCACCGCCGACCTGAAAGCCCGCGGCGAGCGGATTGCTGGCAACGTTAAATTTCTCGCCAAGCCGGTCAAGTTGAACCACACCCTCACCCCAAAACAGGCCCGGGATAAATTCCTCTCCATCCTCCATGGGGTGATAACCCGTATGAATAAAATGGAGGTGACGGTCCTGGTTTCGGATACGATCAGAAGTCCCAATTTTAAACTGCGAACCAACATCGACAACGAGCTCAAGCGTGCGGTCAATCAAGTCTTGAAAAAAGAACTTGAAGCGCTTAAAGCTCAGTTTCGTGCTCGGGTGAACGAGTTGGTGGACGGCGAAAAGAAGAAGCTGGTCAAGATGGTCGGTAATAAATCATCGCTCGTCACAAGCAAACTCAATCAAAAGGACAACGCTCTCAGATCCATCCAGAGCCAGCTTGATAAAGCTCTCGAGGACGTGAAGAAAGAGAGTAAGAAACTCCTTCCCGTCGGCGGTGATAAGAAACCTTCCTTGCCTGGTCTGAAAAAACTTCTTAAATAAAATAGATTTAGGGCCTTATGACTGGCCTTCTCATCGCGGCCCTGGGACTGGCACTTGCCTTCTGGCACATAAGGGGTCTGGCAGGACGAAGATCTCTGCATCCTGAGTTCCTCAAGACACGCGTTGGTTCATTCGCCATCTTCGGACTTTCTGGGATCAGCATTCTCTTGGGCGGTTTTCTCACGGTTAGTTCCGTAGGGCCAGGCGGCCTTGTGGTGGCCGCACTGCTCGCAGCGGTGGTGTCTGTGATGTGGGTGCTCGGATCAGCCCAGCACGCCTTGAGCCGCGAGCTACAAAAGTCCATGGACGCTTTTCGGAAGGATTACCCAGAACTCGATGAAGAGGCCCTCTACCGTTTCGTGGTGCACGAGAGACATCCGGGGTGGGAGGCGCGGCGGGTTCAGGATCTTACAGAAGATTGTCCATCTCTGAATGAATTGGCCCGGAGGCTCCAGAGGGAGGAACAACAGAAGTAACCGCTCCTCCCTGCTACCCTTCAAAGCGGAGGACGGTGCTCATGAGTATAGAATAGAAGGCGAGTGAAGATGTCCAAAATTGACAGGCGCACCTTTCTTGCGGGCGCGGCCGCAGGGGTGGGGACCATGCTTCCCGCAGGCCGCCTCTTGGCCAAGCTCTTGGCCGCTCCGGCGCCCTTCCGCGGGATGCGGACGATCCTCATCCGGTTTGGCGGGGGAGTCCGCCGGCAGGAGACCATCGATCCTGAGCATACCTACAGTCCGTTTTTCTTCCATGAGTTGATCAAGCGCGGCGTGTTTTTCAAGAACATGGAGATCGCCCAGATCAAGGACGTGCAGACTGGCCACGGCGAGGGAACGTTGAACCTGCTCACCGGAACCTTTGATACCTATAAAGATGTGGGAGGGAAATTCCTTGGAGAACGGTTCGAGGCCAAGGTTCCGACTATTTTTGAGTATTTACGGGGAACGTTTGAGGTTCCAGAGCATCAGACCTTGATCATTAACGGTGAGGACCGGACCGATGAGGAGTTCTACTCCTTCAGCAACCATCATCTCTACGGGGTGAGGTACCGGTGCAATGTCCTCAGTCTCTACCGTTTCAAGGCCTACCTCCTTGAACAACAGGTCGCGGATTGGAAAGGGGCGGGGAAAGAGCTCGACAAGAAAAAAGAGGAACTGGCCAAGTTGCAAGCCCTCGACCACCGGGTCGGTGAAGAGGCGCGGTCGCAGGGTCCTGAAATCAAGAAGTTCTGGGAGCGCTGGCGCCGGCATTACGGCGAATCTGGGTTCGTGAACCCCAGGGGCGACCGGCTGCTGACCGAACTCGCGATACGGGTTCTCCATGAGATCAGACCCAAACTGATGATGATTAATTACCAGGATCCTGACTATGTTCATTGGGGAAACAAGACTCACTACACCCGTGGTATCTCGACCATCGATGAGGGTATCCGGCGCATCGTCGATGCCGTTGAGGCGGACGAAGAGTATCGCGGGAACACCCTGTTTATCATCGCTCCCGACTGCGGCCGTGATTACAATCCATACGTCCCTGTCCCCTATCAGCATCACTTTGGTGACCGGTCGGCCCATGAGATCTTTGCGCTCTTCTTCGGGCCGGGGGTCCCCACCAATCAGGTCGTGGACCGGACCGTTCAGCAGATCGATGTGGCCCCCACGATCGGGCAGCTCATGGGGTTCAAAACTCCATTCGCGGAGGGAAAAGTTCTTCCCGAAGCGATCTCGTAGGCCCTCTTGAGAAAAATTCTTTCGTTCGTTGGCAGGCTGAGCGTTGGCCTGCTGAAGCTGTTCCTCGGAGTTCTCTTCTGTCAAAATCTGCTTCCAAGCATTCTCGTGGTGGGATGGACGTACCGGCTGGTCCGGCGGTCGGTCTACAAGCGGTGGATCTTGGCCAGCACCGTGATGAGAACCGATCCTTGGTTCCGCGGTGGTGCGATGCCCGCTTCAGGATGGCCAAACTGGTTGTTGCAAGAGAATGTTGGCATTGCATGGATGGAGAGTCGCCGGCGCGGACTCAGGCTGCGTAAACGACTCGGTCTCCTGCTCAAGATTCCGCTTCACTCCCTGTGGCTCAATTTCAAAGTTGGTTTCCAGGGGATTTTCAATACCTGGGTGGTGACCATGCCGCCGTGCATTTTGTGGTTGTTCGCCTGGTATGACGGCTGGAACAATTCTTTCACGAAAGGTTACGAACAGGCCGCCGTGGGGCCGCTCACCGGCTTGCTGGGGGTGGGGCTGTTCATTGCGGTGATGCTCTATGTTCCTATGGCCCAGACCCGTCAGGCGGCGACAGGCCGGTTTGCTTCCTTCTATCAATTCAAGCTGATCTGGGCCCTGGTGCGGCGGAAGTGGATCGCCTGCTTGTGCCTGGCCGGGGTCTATGCGATCGTTGCGATGCCGATCAACATCATCAAAATCATTCCTGGGTTTTTTCCGCACATCAGTTCAGAACTGGTGGAAAAATCCCCGGCGGAGATGCTCACGGTCTTGAAGTCCTATTTCTTGTGGACCACCTTGATATGCTTTCCTGCCTATGTGCTGGTCCGCCTGATTGCGGCTAGAATCTACGCCGCAGGATTCGTGGCGCTTGCCGAAGAGGGGACCCTTCGTCTGCATGATTTGGGCAAGGAAGAAAAGCACGATCTGGAAATTCTCCGGCTGCTTCGGCCTCAACCCCGACCCAGACGGCGGCGATTGGCCCGTGCTCTGGGCTGGGCCGCCACCCGGACAGGGCGGATCCTCTCCACCACCGCTGCGATCCTTCTATGGTTTGTTTTTGTGGCGCAGATCTTTATCGCTGAATTTTTCGTGTACCACCAGGCTCGAGGCTGGCTCAATCAGCCGCTCGTTCAACTGCCGTATTTTTCGTACGTCCCCTCGGCGCTTCGAGAGGAGGCAAAAGAACAGAGAAGATGACTTACAGGCTCGCCCAGAGGGCGCGGAGTTTGTGCGCGAAGTGCGGGAAGGCCTGCTCCGGTGGCTCAAGCTCGGGATGCCACTTTTTCTCCCATTCACAACTGAAGAAACTGTCATAGCCATCGGCCTTAAAACGCGCAAGGATCTTGCTGACCGGTAGATCACCGGCTCCGAGAAAGACATAGCGGTTTTTTCCGTCCAGCCCTTTATAGCCGTCTTTGAGGTGGCAGTACACGATGTGCGCCTTGACCTT
>CAZPLZ010000040.1:0-20793 GCA_964587525.1 uncultured bacterium
AGCTCCGCACACATCACACGTGACCTCGCTAGGGTGTTTTGAATAGCACAACGTGCGTGTGCTGAATTGAAGTTTTGGAATCTCAAGAGAAGCTACGTCACAGAGTTATCTCCTCCGACTGCGGATTCGGAGACATGATGGCTGTGGCGTAACGCGCTTCGGTAGTCTGAAAGATAGTGTACCAATGTAGTTGGAGTCCACATGGTAGTCGGAGCCGACACAGGATCAAAGCGGCGCTGACAAAAGCGACTCTGGCGAAAATATTTCTCTTTAAACAGCCTGCTCTTGGTGTTTTTATAACAACTTTTTCCGTTGAGAACAGCAGCTACCTCCTTTTGGAAAATGGTAGCGACCAAACGTCTATCCTCTGGGTGGCATTGCAAACTAGATTTAAGTGTTTGAAGAAGTACGCTATGCTCGATTTTCAACTTTTCATCCTCAAGTAGTCGTTTGCATTTTCCCCTCCTAGTAGATGGGTGCAGAGCGTCCTGAGATTCCTTTAAGCAACGTCGCCACCTTTCTACAGGGGTCTCTATTTTCCTGAGCTCCTTGTGCAGGACAATCAAAGCTTGGTCAAGTTTATTAGCTTGTTCAAATACGCCTTTGGCCATCATCATAGCCATCACTCGCGAAAATTTGTCATGCGGATCGTTCCGAATCTCGCGAATTAGTCCACGGCCATCTACTCCTTTTGGTGGGCGATGGCGAGCCCTAGGAACATTCGCACTCACGTCACGCCATGCCCTTTCTATGGGATTAAGCGGCGGGCCAGTAACGCGCCTTCGAATTAACTCTTGAACTTGAGCAGGTTGCTGATCAATCCGTCGCAATAAGTCGGTGAGACTTGTTGCGGCACGCGATTGGCTCACGGTTTTTTGTATTTTCGGCGATGGCCCTTCGATCCTTGCCATGTCTTTTTTCTGTGTTGTCATTATATCAAGTGGATAGATTAAAAAATTCCACAATGGAGGAGAACGACATGACAAATAATGAAAAACCTCGTTGGTGTGTAATACGAGTTCCACGGGAGGTTTGGAAAAAGCTGAAGTTGGAAGCCGCCAGGAAAGAGAGAACTCTTGGGCAACTACTCACGGAACAACTCGGCAGGGTTAAGCCAATACAACGGGGGGGAATGGAACGAGCGTGAAATTAAAAAACCCCGTACGGTATAGGGGCCGCGCCGGGGCTATAACGGAAACTGCACGTAAAGGATACCCAGCCCCACCGAAAGAGTCAACCCGGTATGGAGTGAGATCAGCTTGGTTTCGGTTCTGCACCACACCGGTGGCTTAGATGGTCGGTCACCAATGGCATTATATTTGGAAGGTACCAACCCCCTTACTAAAGTCCGACCTTAGCACACACGAACGAATGGCTGTAATAGCGCTCCGTTCTCACGATGGACCAAATAGCAAGGGTATATATCCTTCACTTGCCACAATTAAACAAGAAATTGGCTGCTCGCTCACTGGCGCCAGACGTGCCCTTGACGGGGCTGAAAGGAAAAAGTGGATCAAGCGGCACCCATCAAAGGGGAAATCGAACAGGTACACGTGGGTCCACCCTTGTCTCCTAGAAACAGGGTCTCTGTCTCTACGAAACAGACCGAACCTCCAAACCCTGTCTCGTGGAGACACCAAACGAGATCCTAAGATTGAACGAGAACAAAGGAACGATGGAGTCGTTCCTGAGGTAAAGATAAAACTCCCACATCAGCCAAAGCCAACACAGGAGCAGCAGGAACGCTTAAGGCGTCAGTTCAAGGCCAGTACTGGAAAGGTCTCCGCGCATGGTGGAAAAGCAGGCGTAAACGTGGCCGATAAGCTGTACAGTCTGCCCTCGGTGGAGAGAAGCCAACCGGTAGCCAAGCGCTTGTTATCCGTCCAGGAGGCCGCTCGGTACCTCGATATGGCACCTGGGACTCTCTATAACTGGGCATCAGCCCGCCGGGTAACTACCGTGAAGATGGGGCGTTCTCTGAAGTTCGATATCCGAGATTTGGAGCGCATGATCGAGGAAAACCGCGCACTGGCGAGGACTTGACAGGAATGGTACTAAGTGAGACAATACGATACGAAATGACGAAAGGCCGCATTTACAATGCCTCTGAAGCTGGAAAGTTGTTAGGGGTGGGGCGGGCAACGCTGTACAGGTGGATAAAAAAGGGTTGGGTTAATGACGTGTCGCACGATTATAAGGGTGATCGTATTTTTACTGCGGCTGATGTCAAGCGTATTCGTGCCTGGAAGAATATGATCTATCCAGCAAAAAAGGGCGGGAGAAAAAGGTGATAAATCAAATTTATAAGCGCGGGCGCATCTGGTACGCCGATTACACAGATCCCCAGACACGCACACGTAAGCGGATCGCTGTAGGACCCAGCAAGCACGATGCCCTGAGTGTAATTGCCAAAGCTAGATCGCAGATGGTCGAAGGGAAGTTTTTTGACGTTAAAAAGACACCTTCGATTACATTCGAGGATTTTGTGTCGGAATACCTGACTTGGGCAAAAGCCAACAAAAAAACGTGGATGACGGATGCGTTGTACTTGCGACGGTTCTGTCGTGAATGGCCTGGAAAACTCCTTCGTGAGATCACGCTGTATCTCATCGAGCAGTACAAGGCCAAGCGCAGCCAGGAACATCACCATCGTGCGAATCGCCTCATTACGGGCCACACGATCAACCATGAACTCGCTTGCCTGAAGGCGGTGTTCAATAAGGCGGTGGCTTGGGAGAAAGCCCAGGCTAACCCGGTGCAAGGTATTAAGTTTTACAAGGTGGATCATCTGGGTCTGAGCCGCTACCTGTCATTGCAGGAAATAGACACGCTGCTTAAGGCTTGCCAAGAGACTACCGCGCATCTCTGGGCAGTTGTCATGCTGGCCCTGCAGACCGGCCTGCGCAGAGGGGAGCTTCTGGCGCTCAAATGGGCCGATGTGGACTATAAAGCCAACGTGCTCCACGTGCGCCAGTCAAAATCGGGCAAATCCAGGGCTATCCCTTTGAACGAGCAAGCCCTAGAAGCTCTGCGGGCCTGTGTGACCGTTCAACGGCTGCTGGAGGCCCATGAGAGCCCCTATGTGTTCTGTAAGGCGAGCGGGGAGCCCTTTGTGAACATTAAACGCAGCTTCATGCGGGCGTGCCGTGTGGCGGGGATCAAGCAGTTTCGTTTTCATGATTTGCGGCATACCTTTGCTAGTCATTTGGCTATAGGGGGAGTGTCCCTCTACAAAATCAGCCAACTGCTGGGGCACAAGTCCACGGAAATGACCATGCGATATGCAAAGCTGAGCCCGGATACAATGGCTCAGGCAGTGACGGACATCTACGGTATGGCACAAATCTGGCACAATCCGACCTCTGGCCAGGTGGTGGATCGCAAAAAGGTAGAATAAATCATATTCGGGGCGTAGCGCAGCCAGGTAGCGCACTCGCTTGGGGTGCGAGTGGTCCCCGGTTCAAATCCGGGCGCCCCGATGCTTGTTAAATGAGACCTTTGATTGTTATTCCCACATACAACGAGCGGAAGAACCTTCAAATACTGGTGCCACAGATATTCAAGGCTGCACCAAAGGCCTCTATTTTGGTGGTGGATGATGCTTCTCCGGATGGGACCGCCTGGTTCGCGCGGCGGATGGCACGTCAGTATCCTCGGCGAATCTATGTGCTTCGTCGGACAGAAAAACGGGGATTGGGGAGTGCGTATGTCGCAGGGTTTAGGCATGCCCTCCTGTCAACAGGGTTTGATCCAATCATCCAGATGGACGCAGATGGCTCCCATGATCCATCTGCTCTGCCTGTGTTCTTGCAAGCACTCAAGCGAGTCGATGTCGTGGTTGGTTCCAGGTATTTTCACGGGCTTAGGGTTATCAACTGGCCTTGGAGTCGCGTGTTCCTCAGCCTGGCAGCAAATTGGTATGCCAAGGTGGTTACGGGAGTCCCAATCACCGATTTGACAAGCGGGTATAACGGTTGGAGGCGTCGCATCTTGAAGCGCGTGCATCTGGATCAGCTCAGGTGCAACGGGTATGCGTTTCAGATAGAGCTGAAATATCTTTGTCACCGAATGGGCGCTCGTATTAGGGAAGTGCCGATCATCTTCGCTGGCCGGGTGGAAGGGGAGTCCAAACTTTCACGATCAGTTGTTTTCGAAGCCGTTTGGGCCGTGTGGCGGATGAGATTTATTTCCTAATGAACAGGGTTAGACAGAGTGTTCTCGAAGAGGAGACACCTTTGCCAAAAGGGGATAATCACGATCTCGGTGAAGTATGGTGAGGTTGTGGCGTAAAGCGCAGGCCGCAATTAAACAATCGATAGAAGAACGGATCGCTAGCCCGCGATGGCGCGCGATGCGGTAAAGAGAGACTGCTTCCTCAAAAACGGCTACCGTGAGAGGAGATTCTACGATCTGGAGAGATAACATTGACTCCCTCGCGTGGCGAAAGGCGTCCTCGTTCCGAAATCCTTGCAGGACCTCTTGCAAGATAGGCAGGCAAATGACGATGTCATCAAAGTTTATTAGTTTTTCCAAACTTAGTGGATGACGCCTTTTGAACGTTTCAATCCATATCGAAGTATCAACGAGAACCAATGTTAGTGAGATAGGCGAGAACGGCGTTTCGGCCGGTCTTTCCTCATGGTAACGAGATTTCCCTCCCAGAGACCCGACCCGGCAAGTTCGAGGATGCGTCTAGCCTTGATCCTCTTGACGAAATTCTGGAGAGCCATTCCTACTGTTTTGGAGTAGGTTTTTGCACCAGAGAGGCTGGTCGCTTCCGCGAGAAGATTTTCATCAAGCACAAGATTTGTACGTTTCATGTGTATACTATACATCAGGGTCCTCGAGTGAGTCAAGCACGAAGGGGGATATCGGTCATCTTTGCGGGGCTTAACAAGGACATGCGGATTCGATAGAATATACTTGTCATTTTGAGCGGGGCGTAGCGCAGCTGGCAGCGCGCTTGGTTCGGGACCAAGAGGCCCCCGGTTCGAATCCGGGCGCCCCGAGTTTTAGTACAGTAGGAGCATGCGTCGTTGTGAAAGGCTCCTGGCTGCCGCGCTGGCGGCTGCTACGGTAGCTTCGTCGGGCTCTGGTGTTGCCGAGATCAGGGAGTTCCCAGGACTGACAAGACACGGCCCCAGTGGTTTGGTCCTTGTGCCTACGGGCCACGTTATTAGGCCGAATTGGTACGCTGTGGGTCTACATCGCGGCGTCTTGAAGGCTAATTACGGCATACTGGGTTACGCGGAAGTTGGAGTGACCCTTCCTGATCTTTTTGATAAGGAGAATTTCAGTCTCAGCCTCTGGGATAATAAAACAGTCTTGTTTGTTAAGGTTGGTCATAAAATTTCCCCTGAAAATTGGTGGGTGCCTAGTCTGGCTGCTGGTGCAGAAAATTCACTTCGAAGGTCAGCTGAAACGCTATATTTTACCGGTACCTGGGGCCGGAAAGTCGGTGCGTGGCCTGTTGAGGCTACTGTGGGTGCCGGCACTGGCCTGTTCTCCAAGAGACTTTTTGTTGGTATTGGCTTTATTCCACAAACGCTTTTTGGAAACTCCCTGAAATTTATTGGCGAATATGCTGGCCAAAAAGCTGATATTGGTGCACGATTTGCGTTGTCAAAAAACCTTCGTTTGGATTTTGTCATCCTGGTAGATGCCTACGATGAGGATAGGCAACGGTGGAATCTCAAGTTGGAACGTGGGCTGCTGGGCGCAAGCAAGGTGTCACATGCCAATTGGAAAAATTTATGGTTTAAAAAGCCAACAAAGCGGGAAAAAACTCGTAATTGAGCTTGAGATCTAGAACTAGTGAACGCAGCTTTTAAGGCCATTGTACGCGGGGGAGTGCAAGGGGTAGGATTTCGCTGGTTTGTGCAAGGAGAAGCGGACCGCTTAGGTCTGGTAGGGGGAGTGAGGAATCTCCGGGACGGCACCTTGGAAGTCATCGCAGAGGGGTCTCAGGACCGGCTTGTGCAGCTTGGCCGAAGCCTCAGGAAAGGTCCAATGGGGTCAAACGTAGCCGACGTTGAGGTTCATTGGGAGGGTCCATCAGGGCAATACCGTGAGTTTGAAATTTGGTCATCTAGGTAGGCTTACGGCCGGTGCCACCAAAGGTGGCAATTTTAAGTTATGGGGTACCATCCAATTATTTCATCCATTTTACAGCACTTTGCAACATATTAACATAAGAATTATTATTGGCACTGAAACAAAGTCGTCCGGACGCGACCTGAACACACCGCGACTCCGATCGGCCATTGCGCCGAAGGCGCAACCTCTAAACTATGGGGTATCATCGCTGCCGGGCGCGCTCCTGCGCGCCTACCGGTCGGCCAGCGACCGCTCGACCCCCTCCGACCGTCCTGCCGGATTTTTTCCACAACCTTATAGCCGCCTCGCATGCGCGGCACGATGAGTTCAGGCCCCCCGCCAGAGTCCGGTCCCTCCGGCTCTCTTCAGTCTACCTGGTGTGCCGTCAAAAAAATGGCCTTGCCCAGGGCCACAAAGAAGTCTTGATAGGTTTGGGGGTCGTCGACGGATTTAATCCCATGTTGGGCATTCGCCCGAACCAGCAACTGCTTCTGACCCCTGGCCCTCACCGTAACCGTCAGCATTACAACTTTATATCTCAGGTATTTAGTCCCCGTGATGGAGCCCAGTATAAAGTCCGCTTTGTCGATGACGAAATCCAGGTCCTGCATGGTTCCAACAACCGTCTGCATCATCTTTTTCTTGTCGGTTGTATCAAATGCCCTGGTCTGGATGCTTCGTAGTCTCACCTGGCTTTCTTTGGTTTCAAAGGCCCTCTTCTGTGTATTTGCGCACCCGCAAACGAGCCCCAATGCCCCAAGGAAGACAAGACTTCCGACAAGACCGGTTAACTTTCTCATAAGTTCTTACTCCCTACGAAGCAGATCGTTCACTGCTTCTTGAGTTGTTCTACCCAAATCTTTAGCGTGGGGTTGTTTGGGTTGATTGTGAGTGAGTGTTGGTATGAAACGAGTGCTCCCTGGCGGTCACCTTTTGAATACTGGCAATTGCCGATCATCGCCAAGGACTGCCAGTGCTGTGGGTTGGCCTGCAAAGCGGTATAGGCTTTGCGCCACGCCCCATCATAATCTTCGGCATTGTAAAGAATGACGGCCGCCTGATATTCAGCGTCAGCTTTCGACGGTAATGGAGCGGCGGCCCGTGCTGCTGTGGGACGTGCCGGTTCCATCTTCACTGGCTCAGTAGATGCGGGCTTTGATCCGTAAACCAGCTGGTCGTCTAAGAACACGGCTTTATGCAGCGAAGCAAAGAATTTCTGGTAAATTTCCGGATCATCGATGGTTTCGAACTTTTTGACGACCCCGTTCTTATTCCAGACTATTCTTTGAAACGTCGTCCGGACCACCATGCCGCGACCATCGAGGCTGGGTTTGATGATCAGAGACGCTCTGACCTTCTGGACGCCATCGAGCCCTCCGTAGAGGTCCGACCCCTCTCCCCCGATCGCGGAAAGTATGTCAAAAATAGTAGCGGCGACGGCCTTAACTTTGTCGGTTGCGTCGGCTTTCTTGGATGCAGCGATAAACCCAATCTTGGTTTCGCTGTCTCCTAAGATGAAGCCCAAATCCTGCAAGGTGCCGGCGCACCCGGCGAGCATTCTCTCCTCATCTCTGGTTTCGTACTGCCTCATCTGCAATTGTCGCTTTGCTAGACTCTCCTCGGAGAGCTTGAGGAAGCCCTTGGGGCCACCCCCGGCGCACCCGGCGATGAGGAAGGACACAGCCATAACGGTGAATATCGCAGACCGATTCAACATCGGTCCCATCTCAATTCGTCTTAAAACCTCGAAGTATGATAGGCGAAGTCGCGAACCTTATTATCCTCGTCGAACTTGACGATGACCGTCAATGTTCTCTGGGATTTAGACGCAGAGCCCGAAGATTTGCTTGCCCCAAAGAGAATCAACGATCCGTATCCTTCACTTCTCGAATGGGTTACTTCTGTCGCGATCTTGTCGTAGACCCAGACTTCCATTCCGTTCTCATCGGTGGAGACGATATTCGGCGAACCCAGTGCTTGGATGACTTCCGCGGAAGACATACCTTTCCGGATTTCGCGTTGGACCTTCCCGACGGTGAGCCTGTCACCCTCATCGGACTGCACGTCTTTACGATGACTGCTGGCGGAGTAGCAGCCGGATAACGTGGAAACGACGACGATCAGAAGAATAGCGCCTTTCATAGATCCTCCTTACTACTACCTGTGTTCCCCCTCTATACCCCATGTGGAGTCTATGCGAAATGTTCACTATTAGTCAATACTCAATCATGCCTCACATACTCCGTAGGACTCCCCCTCCCTCAAACTCCTTTCGATGTCCCTGCGACAACCCCACGCTCAGGAATTCCCAGTCGACGAGCCAACGGAGGATTTCAAGAATATCTTAATATGTAAACTACGTCCCCCTCCCCAACCTGCACTGTTATTTGGGGGTTCCGGGATGCTCCTGTCCTGGATGCTCCTTACTGGAGGCTCCTTCAGCCGGGTTACGCGGGGGAAGTCCATCATGCCAGTGACCATGATCCGGATTCCAGTGCTTGTTCGTCGCAGGGTCATATTGCCAGGCCTGAGGTTGAGTTCCAGTAATAATAGGAGGTCCGGCATTGGCAGGCCGGTCAGGCACTTCGACGAGCTTATTGCCTTCATAGGTAAAGCGGGGTTCGCCGTTCACCTTGTGGATTTTCGTGTCCACGAGGTTCAAGACCCCCTGCTTGGTGCCCGGAACGAGCCAAAAGTCAAGATCCAGCACGTCCCCCGAAGTGGTACTTTTGAAGTCCGTGCACGCGAAGTACGTTTTGTCATCTATGATGCGGACTGGGTCGTGAATCTTGACAAATGTCAGCGCCCAATCCTTCTTGAGCTTATCATCGTGGATTTTGAACTCCCCGTTGCCTTTTTTCGTTTCCGCGATGATATATTGCGTCATGCCTGTCTTGATATCAGTAGCTGTGATGGCCTGACTCCACCGCTCCTTACCGGTCAATTCGACCCCTGAAGCTTTTCGCTCAGGCTGTTCCCTGCTGGCCACCCCGCTTCTCTGCGGACTCCCGGGATCTGATGAGAGGTCGGCCAGAAGTTTCCGAAGACTTCTGGAGGTTTTAGCGGCGTATTCAGATTTGACTGTCCCCAATTGATTTAAGAGTGCGATCGCCTCTCCCGCCCCCGCTTTCTTCTGGCCGGATTCTCCCAGCCGCAACATGCATCGTGCGGAGCCTAGACTTCCCTCATATGAAAGCGAAGAGCCACTGTTTACGACATTTTGATATGCGAGGAGGGCTTCTTGATATCTGGATAGCATTTCCAAGCAATCGGCACGGCCAAGTTGGGCCTGAACGCTCATACGATGGCTAGGATACCTGGCCAGAAACTGGTCATACGCTTCCAATGCCTGGGTGTACTGTTTCAGACGGTATCTGCAATTGCCGACATAGTACATAGCCACGGGGGCCAGGTGTGAGCCCGGATAGGTGCTGCTTATTTGTTGAAACAGTTGGTGCGCGCGCTGGTACTTATCTTCTTCTGTGGCCACGAGCGGAACGATATTACTTTCAGGAGGTGGTATTTGATACAGGTAGAGGTCATGAGCTTCGCGGAAGAGAACCGTGGATCGCTCAGTAACGGTATGACGATGGCGTAGATACAGAAGGCCAAACACGATGAGCACGAGCGCTACGACACCGCCTGCAGCTAGCCCTGCTCTGTATTGGTCAATGAACTGGCGTATGCGGTCGACTGGTATCCAGGACGGGAGGACAATCCCCGTTTTGCCGATGGTTGGCTTCGGCTCCGCAAGCGGCTTGAATGGTTTAAGTTTCACGCTGTATCAATAGGTGACCAGAGAATGCACCACATAGGGTTTGAGTTTCTCCCTGCCTTTAAGATACGTCAGCTCAACAATGAAGGCTAGGGCGGCGATGTTGCCTCCCAACTGGCTGACCAATTCTGCTGTCGCCCGGGCGGTCCCGCCGGTAGCAAGTACATCGTCTAAAATGAGAACCCGCTGGCCTTTTCGTAAGGCGTCACGGTGCATATGCAGTTCGTCCGTACCGTATTCCAGCTCATATGTGGCATGGACGGTCTCTCGAGGCAGTTTCTTTGGCTTCCTCACTGGTATCAAGCCTGTTCTAAGAGATTGGGCCAGTGCTCCACCCCACAGGAATCCCCTGGCTTCTGCGACAACGATTGTCTCGATGTTTTCTGTCCGAAATCGCGTGACAAGTCGTGAGATCGCTTCACCGAACCCTGAAGGGGAAGCCAGCAGCGGGGTCAGGTCTTTGAAAGAGATCCCGGGTTTAGGGTAATCCGGAACTTCCGTGATATAGGTCTTGAGGTCCATCACTAGGATTACTGAATGAGATCGTCCAACTTGTGTCCGCGGGCGATAAGCAACTGCCGCAGACGGCGTAGCGCCCTGGACTCAATTTGTCTCACGCGTTCTCGGCTGAGTTTAAGGATATCGCCGATTTCTTCCAGAGTATGGGCATCCCGTCCGCGAAGACCGAATCGGAGGCACACAATCTCCTGCTCGCGCTCGGGAATAGAGGTCAGCATGGAGGCCATTCGCTCTTCAACGATATGGGCTGCAACGACTTCCGGTGGTGACCGCTGACTGGAATCAGCGATTACTTCGCTGATGTTCCTATCATCCTCAGGCCCGATGGTATCATCCAAGGATGTGGCTTGCTGAGCGAACATTTGAAGCTCCCTGACTCGTTTGACGCTCAGCCGCATAGCTTTTGCCAGATCTTCAGGTTGAGGGTCCTTCCCAAGTTTCTGAGAGAGCCGTTGGTTGATGCGCAGGAACTGGTTCATCTGTTCAGTCACGTGAATGGGCAGCCGTACCGCCCGGCCGTGCTTGGCAATAGATCGAGTAATACCCTGGCGGATCCACCATGTGGCATAGGTGCTGAACCTGAACCCTTTCTTGTGACTGTACAGCTCAGCGGCCCGGATGAGTCCAATATTGCCCTCTTCAATTAAATCCAGGAATGAGAGACCGCGGTTCATGTAAAACTTGGCGATTGATACCACGAGACGGAGATTGGCCTGTACCAGGTGTTGCTTGGCCTTGAGGTCGCCTTTCTCAATTTTTTTTGCGAGGTCACGCTCCTGTTCAGCGTTGAGCAGCTTGGTGTAGCTAATTTCTTTGAGGTAGGTCTGAAGAATATCAGTGGTTGGTGTATCGGAGGCTGAGGGAGTGGCCTCGGCCGCCTGCTTGCGCTCACCTGCATCCTTAACAACACCGGTTGATGCCCCACCGCCTCCCAAGTACAAGCGTGGTTTGCGCGGGGATGATTTTCGGCGGGCGGGACTCAAAAGAGTGATCCCAACCGGCCATAGATGGTAGGCCGGCCCTGGCGCCCATCGATACGCCGGGCGACCTCAACCGCGAACAGCACTGGGCTTGACTGAAGCATGAACCCGATCAAATTCACCCCCCCCCCGATGCTCATCGCTGGCTGCAAGTTCTCATTTGTGAAACTTTTGGATGTGTCGAACCCGCTGCCGACATCGAAGAATCCGACCCCCTGGACATCAGTGAACAGCAGAGGAATCAGTGGCAGGGGGAAATTTAAGTGTTTCAGGAGATTGACACGTATTTCATGGTTCCCCAGGAGCGCACCGTTGCCGCGCCGGCTGGCGAACCCATGGGCCCGTAGCAGGTAATGACCGCCAAGATAATACGTCCGCTGATCATGCCCTTCCGAGATTACACCAAACCACCGCAGAGCCAGGGTGGCGTTGTTGAACAGGCCATGGAACCATTGAGCTTCCCCACTGTACTCAGTAAAGCGCAGTGCGGAGGGTATTCCCGGTAAAGCCTGGGTGACCCCCAGGTGAAGTTTCCAGCCACCGATAGGGAGTAACCGGCGCCATCTTGTCGTATCACGGACAAGCGCGGCGCTGACCGGATACAACGTAGATTTTTTGGTGTCGGAACGATCAAAGTCCCCGCGGTTGGTGAAGATTTCGGTGATTTGTGCGGCTTCGGCGGTCAACTCAATCCGAGTGTACCTACTGAATGGGTATGCGATCTGCGTGCTGATGCCCTGGGAGCCGGCGATGGAAGGGGGGAAATCAAAGTTTTCAGTAGAGACCAGGCTGGGGAAGAAGAGGAACCGGTTCTGGCTAAACCTGAGGGCGACGGCGATGGCTGGGCGCAATCCATCATATATGTAGGTTAGTCCATACAAGCTCATGTAGGATGGAAATGCATTCGCCTCCATGAGCAGCCGGTGATTGCCCAGGACATCGCTCAATTGCAGTACACCGTACCCAGCGAAGCTGGCTCCGCCGCCAACCGTAACACTTCCAACCAAGACAAACAGATCAACGAGGGACTTGTCGAGTTTGAACTGATACGCGGAGGGCCAGATCTCGACGTTCGCAATAAATGTAGTCTGGCCGATCGCGTGTACCCGATCAGCTTTATCAAGGGCGTGGACGCGGTAATAGTACAATTGACCATACTGCCAGGAGTTGTCTTGGTACAGACTTGAAGACGGGTTATGTTGACGCACCAGCAGCCGGCCCAGCCTCCCTGGCTGTGTGGATCGGTACACCTCGTAACGTGAAATCGCTGTGAGTGTTGTTGGCACGCTCCAGCTCAATTGGATAACCGCGCCGGTGCGTAAGGCTGAAAGATGCAACGGGGTATCCCTTGCACCTTTCTCTTGCCCCGCTTTAGGGGGGGGTGGTTTGGAAATCTGCGATGCAATCGGCGGTGCGTCAAATACCAGAGAGGCCGGGGTCAGCCAATTCGTGTGGAACGCTGGCAGACGAGCCGTGGCGAGGACAGCTCCCCTCCCCCACCCCGGGCTCGGGGACCCGCGGGGGAGAGGGGGAGGTGTGGTGGATTGAGAAGCTGGGACGGAAACGACAGAATGACCCGGGGTGAACCGTTGCACCGGTGGGGCCAGCCGAGACGCCGGTATCGTCCCCGGTTTGCTTGAGCTCTCGGGTGTCTGGCTGGTTTTCTCCTCCCTCACCCTACCCTCTCCCCCCTTATGGGGGGGGAGGGTAGAAGAGCCTTGGGCTTCCATGGCCAACGGAGCCTTCTGGAGCATGGTGTCGTTGAGGTGATAGATGTTTTGAGAGCCGTGTTCCAGTGTGACTGCCAGAATATGCTTGCCATCCCGGTCCCACCGTCCTGCGAATATCCCGGTGCGTGCATCGGTCAGTTGACGGATTTCGCCGCCGTCCAAGGTCGCGGCGTACAAATTGGGGATGCCACTCTCCCCTGAGTCAAACAGAATCCATTTCCCGTCTGGCGACACATCAGGCCGCTTCCCTTTGATCGGCTCACCGCTCCCAAGCTGGCGTGAGCGCGGTCTTGCGGCATGAAGATCGTCGACGATTTTCAGTATGGTGCCGTCCGGCCCTTCGGATATGTATACCAGTTGCTGACCTGAGGGTGTAAATGCCGGTGAGGCGTTGGCCGTATCATCCCAGGTCAGTTGACGCCACTCGCCCGATTTGATGTCCACGAGATAGATCTCCCCCGCGCTTCCATTGAACCCGACAAATGCCAGAGATCGTCCATCGGGAGAAAATCTGGGGTGGCCGATATCGAGAAACGGAAAGTGAAGGCGGCGCCTGACCCGTCCCCGAGGCGCGTCCACGATCACCAAGATATTTTCGGGACCGTCTTTCACCGTCACGACCAACTGCTTCCCATCTGGCGACCAGGCGGGCGGGCTGTTGGCCAAGTTATCGAATTTGGCGTTGGAGAACACCGGGTGGGGTTTACCGCTTTTTTTCATCAGGAACAGGTTCCGAAATCCCTGCCGGTCAGAGAGGAAGACAAATGTTTCTTTGGTGGGTGACGGCACTGGAAATGTATTATGCACAGTCGCGCCGTGCTTTTCGCGCACCAGTGGCGTCCCGTACTCTCGAGCGTCTTTCTTCCCCTTCACCTCACTCCAAAAGGTTTCCTTGAGGTGGATCCTCCATTGCCGGTCAAACTCGCGCATCGACACGCCGACTTTATCCTGAAAGACTTGGGAAAACGTCTTAGGTTCCTCAATGGATTTGATAATGGCGGGGCCCTTATCATCACCGTACCGTTCGGCCAGGTAGTCCATGGCTGAATGGCCTGCTTTGTAGCCCAGGTATGTGTCGTGTGGCTCCATGTGATTGAAATGATGCATCAGCCATAGTGGTGGGAGACGGTCATGGAGAACTGCGTCACGCAGCACCATCCGGCCAGCGGGAGTCCATACAGCGGCGACATGCTCGGCCATGCCTTCCATAAACCAGAGAGGCATCAGCACGGATTTGTACAGGCTGTACGACCGTAATCCTTCACCATAGAGAATAAAAAATTGGTGTGCGTGGACGAGTTCATGTGTAATGACGTGCCGCCGTTGCGTGGCACTGGGTGACAGCGGCAAGACCACACGGGTCTTGAACACTTCCGTGAGCCCGCCAACACCTTCCCCGATCCTGCCTGGAACAACGTTGGTCTGGATAAAATCATGGAAGGTGGCGTACAGAAAGATGGGGACCTTCCGCTGCGGGGCCCGGATCAGGCGGAAGTATTCAACCTCCATCTGCCAGGCTTTCTCTGCTGCGTCACACGCTTCATAGGCCAGGGATTCTTCCCGAGGGTAGTAGTAGACCTCAAAATGCTCAGTGTTCAGCACTTTCCAGTCGAAGGCTTTGTACCGCACCTTGTTCTGGCCAAATCCCCCAAGCAAGCCAAAGGCCTTGCCGCTCGCCAGAAGAAGCCCGGTGAGAAGGAAGAGACGCAGCACGTTCATGTGCCGGGGTGGCTCATGCGGGCGGCTTGCATCGGGGTGAGCCAGGCTTCCAAGATCGGGGGCTGACCGTTGCTGGGTGCCCCTTCGCGTGTGGAAACATCGAGATTGGCAAGTTCGGCCCGTATCTGGGGTGTCGGAGAACACCATTGAAGGTGTTTCCAGAATCGTTCGCGCAACAAGTTTTCCAGTCGGGCCAACAGCTTACCGAGCCCCTCCCCGGTCTTTGCGGAGATCCAAACGGTTTCTCCCATCCTCTCTTCCCCCCTTACGAGGGGGGAGAAAGCAAGCGAGGGCCATTGAGCGCTGGGGATCGCATCAATTTTGTTCATCACGATCAACTGAGGTACGGTGGTGGCCTGAAGGATCCCCAGCTCCTGCTGGACGGTATCGAGATGGAACTGAGCCTCAGGATGGCTGGTATCCACCACGTGTATCACAGCATCGGCGTCGGTAATTTCCTCCAGGGTAGCCCGGAACGCCACCCTGAGGTTCTCCGGAAGGTCACGGATGAACCCGACGGTGTCACTCAGTAGCGTATGGCCGCCGTCAGGCAGGCGGACATGACGCACTTGAGGATCCAATGTAGAAAACATGTGACTTTTGGCTTCCGCCTGGGAGTGGGTGAGGGCGTTGAAGAGTGTGGACTTGCCCGCGTTGGTGTAGCCTATCAGGACGACAGACGGAAGTGACCGGTTACGACGCCGTTCGCGTTGTTGGCCGCGTCGCTGCCTCAGTTTCTCGATTTCTCCTTTGAGCCGGTTCAGCCGGGCCCGGATCCTCCGCCTGTCGTATTCCAATTTCTGTTCGCCAGGACCACGAGTTCCAAGCCCACCACCTAGCCGGGAGAGTTCTTCACCATGGCCACGGAGACGTGGAAGCCGGTACAGTAACTGCGCGAGTTCAACCTGGATTTGCCCTTCCCGGGATCGCGCCCGCTGTGCGAAGATGTCCAAAATTAAGCCGGTTCGGTCGAGTACCCGGCAAGGCAGCCGATCCTCCATGTGTTTAAGCTGGAGTGGGCTCAGGCTCTGTTGGGTGACCACCACGTGAACATGCTGATTTTGGCAGAGCGTAGCCAGCTCTTCGAGTTTGCCTTTCCCCAGCAGCATGCCGTTGGAACCGAGGCGTCGTTGCGTGAGTGAACCCACGATGACGCCGCCGGCGCTGCATACCAGCTCGGCCAGCTCCTGAAGATTAGCGCTGGCTTCGGCAGACTGAGTGTTGAACACATTCACCAGCACAATGCGCTCCCGCTGGGGATGGGTCACAGTTATATTTTACTCCCTCCCTCTGCTAGTAGGATGCGAGGTCATGGCCGGTGCCACCAAAGGTGGCAAGGTTTAAATATGGGGTACCATCCTTTGCCAGACCGAGTCTGCGAGGTCATGGTGAAGATTCTTCTTCGGAACGGGCTTCCCGTGACAGCAATTCTTGCAGGCCTTGCGCCGGTGGTTTGTGTTGAAACAGGACTGCGTGCACCTGTTCGGTAATCGGCATGTCGATACCTTTCTCCTGTGCGATCTGCCATGCCGTTTGGGCAGCGTGTACCCCTTCCACGACATGCGCTATCCCTTCCAGAATGACTGGCAGGCCTTCCCCTCGCCCGATTCTCAGCCCCAGGCTTCGGTTCCGGCTGTGTTGGCTGGTGCAGGTCACAACCAGATCGCCGAGACCGGCAAGTCCCCTGAAGGTGTCGCGCCGTGCGCCAAGCGCACAACCCAGCCTCGTCATCTCGGTCAAGCCTCTGGTGATCAACGCAGCCTGGGTGTTGTCGCCAAACCCTAGGCCTTCGCCGATGCCACAAGCGATGGCGATGATGTTTTTAAGGGCGCCTCCCAGTTCTACACCGGCTGGATCGCTGTGGGTGTAGACCCTGAAACGCGGGGTAAAAAACAGCTTCTGTACTCGTTCAGCGATCTGGGGTTTTGTGCTGGCCACCACCACGGCTGTGGGAACTTCCTGGCTCACCTCTTCGGCATGGCTGGGACCTGAGAGGATGCAGAGTTCGTCCTCGGTACACGTTAACGTCTCCTGTAACACCTGGGAGGGGCGTAACTTCGTGCCGGTTTCCAGACCCTTGATGACGCTCACGATGACAGGAGCGGATTGACGCCAGTCACCCAGTTGACTGGCAACCGCCCGTAGACCCTGGGATGGCACAGCCATCACGATCGCCTCGGAAGGTTTGGAGCAGATTGAGGCCAGGTCCGCGGTAACCACCACTTGATTTGGCAAGTGAACTCCTGGAAGGAGCCGGGAGTTCTCACGGGTTTGCTCAAGCTCCGCGGCGATCTCGCGGCGGCGTGCCCACAGCAAGACATTGAGGCCCTTGCGCGCCAGCAGGACAGCCAGGGCAGTTCCCCATCCGCCGGCACCGACGATGGTGACTCGATCTCTCTTGGTCATGGAGGTCAAGGACGCCGCCCAAAGATGTGAAACCGGCGCTCGGTGCCGGTGAACAAACTGCGGATATTCGACCGATGTCTGAAACATGCCATAACACCTGCGGCCAGTGCTGCGGTCTGTATAACCGGTTCATTCCAAACACCCGGCAGGACCAAAACTAAAATCGGAAGGGCAACCGCAGAACACAATGATCCAACGGAGACGTATCCGGTTACCGTGAATGTGAGGGCGAAGACAGCCACCGCCCCCAGCATCGGTAACCAGGCGAGATACAAGAAAACTCCGGCGGATGTGAGCATTCCCTTACCACCACGGAATTTGAGCCAAACCGGCCAGTTGTGTCCGGCGATGGCCGCAAGCCCAGCCGCTATTCTCCCCCACGCCGGGAGGCCAGGCTGCATGGCGCACACCAAAGCGACGCCGAACCACCCTTTTGACAAGTCCATCACGCCGACTGCAAGCCCTGGCCATGGTCCCAGAGTCCTGTACACGTTGGCGGCGCCCATATTTCCACTGCCATGCTCGCGGATATCGATACGTTTCAGCGCATACGGGATCAGGTATCCGAACGGTATTGATCCCAATGCGTAAGGAATGAGCAGGCCGAAGACTAGCTCCACCGAATGAAGATCGGTACGCCGTGCAGTCCAAAAGCGTCCCGAAGACGATTGATGACAAATCGGGGACCCAATTTCACGCCGTCAGGCGGCAACACAAAAAACGCGGGGGGGGCGATCCCGGTTTGGCGGATTCGCCAGGGTTTTCCCGTTGTCGGCCACGAATACGCCACGTCCACCAACACCTCAGTCGGAACCTGGACGTTGCGCAGCTTTACGAGCTCGATGATCGTTGCCTGAAGAGCCTGGAGCCCTAAGCCGGTTACCGCTGAGCATATGAGAATGGGAAGCCGTCCAAGTTGCGTGAATCGTGCTTGAAGATAGCGGGTCGCTTCGCTGCGAAGTGTGTTGAGTGTACCTGGAGGGAGTAAATCACACTTGTTGAGAGCGCAAACCAGGCTGGCCCCACGTTGTGAGGCGACTTGTGCTAACCGTAGATCTTGCCGAACGAGCGGGTATGTGACATCCAGGAGCAAGACCACAACATCAGCTCCATCCAATAATCGCAAACTTCGGCTCTGCGCGTCACGGTTGATGGTGTCGTCGCCATGCATGTGCCGCTTGCGGCGTGTCACCCCCGCAGTATCCACAAGATCCCATGCTTGGCCATTGAGGGTCGCCGTGGCGTGAACCGGATCGCGCGTCGTGAAGGGGCGTTCGTGCACCAAGCTGCGGGAACGCTTCAGCGTGGCATTGAATAGGCTGGATTTTCCGACATTTGGTTGTCCCAGCAAGACACACCGAATTTTCTTTCCCCTCTCTCCCCCCGCTGGTGAGAGAGAGGAACAGGCAGTCTCCGCGTGCTGCGTGGAAAGCTGGGCTACCAACCTTTGGCGGAGCTCCCCCACGTTGCGGTGCTTAAGCGCTGACACTGGGAGTGGCATCCCTAAACCGAGGTGCGTGTATTCCCAGGCGGCGGTGTCGTCTTCCACCCGGTCGCACTTGTTGCACACCAGCAATGTGGCAACGCGCCGGCGCCTCAGAAGCTGGATCAAGCTGATTTCCTCGTCCCGCACGGTTTCACGCGCGCTGACGACCATGATCGCCAACGCCGAGTGACTCAGCACTTCTGCCAGGGAGGCATTCATGAGTGTTCCCAGCTCGGATTGAAGACCCCAACCACAGGTGTCGGCCAGGTGAATCATGTTTCCATCGGTCTTCAACTCCCCCTCTAGCCAGTCGCGGGTCGTGCCTGGAACCGGTGAAGTAATCGCATTGGCTCTGGTGAGCACATTGAACAGGGTGGATTTCCCGACATTGGGCAGCCCTACAATGGCGGCGAGCGGGATCAACTCACTTCGAGGTGGCAATTGAAGCCTAGATGCTAGAGACGGCTGAACTGCTTGCCGACCTGCTGTCGGACGCACCGTTTCAACTCTAGGAGTGAGAGGACCGACATCAGTTGTGACATGGGCAATGCCAGCCGACGGCTCAACTCGTCAACGTGGACGGGATCAGGCCCCAGGGCGGCATACACCCGGGCCTCAACGGTGCCCGAGGCCGGTTCGGAACCCGAGCTGGCCAGGGGGAGCGGGCTGAACTGCCCTTGAAGTTCTTGCAGGATGTCGTCCGCACCTTCCGTGAGTTTGGCGCCGTCTTTCAACAGCTGGTGGGGACCGCGAGTGGTTGGAGCGAACATGTTACCGGGGACGGCAAAGACCTCCCGATCCTGCTCCAGCGCATGCCTGGCTGTGACCAACGCACCACTGTGTTCTTGAGCTTCCACGACCACAACCCCGAGTGACAACCCGCTGATGATCCGGTTACGTTGGGGGAATCTCTGCTTCTCTGGAGATGTGTCAAACGGAAACTCTGTCACCAGGCACCCCCGCTTGATGATCTCGTGCCGCAACTCTTCATGTCCACGCGGGTAATCAATGTCACCACCACACCCGAGGACTGCCACGGTCCCCCCACCGGACTTTAGTGTCGCACGGTGCGCGGCGGCATCGATCCCGCGCGCAAGCCCGCTGACGATCGTCAAGCCGCGCAGCGCGAGCTGTGATGCCAGAGCCTCAGCTGCGGATTTCCCATACAAGGTCGCGTTGCGACTGCCCACGATTGCTACAGCCGGCTGGGACAGCCATGATGTGGAACCCTTCACATAGAGGGCCAGAGGCGGATCAGGAATCTGGCGGAGGAGCTTCGGGTAGGCCGGTGAACATGGGTTGAGGATCTCAAAACCCAAGCGGCGAGCCTGTTCGTGTTCACGCTCCACGAACCCAACACGTTGCAGCTCCCGCAGCCGGGTTCGCTCCGAGGAGGTGAGGACAAGATTCCCCGGCAGCCGGTCTGGAGCAAGCGAGGCGGCAACTGTGAGCGCGTCTTCGCCCAACCGACGAAGCGTCACCCCGACCGCATTGAGAAGGAGACAGGCCGGCTCCACACCGGCTGAAGCACTACCGGCCAAGGAATCTACGGCGAAGCGGATCCAACGAGGCTCTCCAGAAGCTTGTCAGAAATGTCGAAATTCGCATACACATTTTGCACATCATCATGTTCCTCAAGAGCTTCCAGAAGTCTTATCATGATCTCGGCATCTTTCCCCTCAAGGGGAACCGTCATCTTGGGTAGTTTGACTTGCTCGGCCGATTGAGGAGAAAAACCTTTAACGGAGAGTTCAGACCGGACCGCTTCAAGTTTTTCCGGCGCAGTGACAATTTCATACGTGGAATCGGTCACCTTGAAATCTTCAGCACCTGCGTCCAGAGCGGCGTTCATGAGAACATCCTCATCATGCCGTTGCCTGTCGAAGGTTATGACACCGGCCGCTTGAAACATCCACGACACACAGCCTGGTTCACCCAAATGGCCGCTGTGCCGGGTGAACTGGGTTCGCAATTCTGACGAGGTCCGGTTTTTATTGTCGGTGAGGACTTCGATCAGTACAGCTGCCCCTCCTGGTCCGTAGCCCTCATAGACGGATTCTTCGAAGTGCGGGGCATCCGACC
>CAZPLZ010000041.1:0-20699 GCA_964587525.1 uncultured bacterium
CTGCTGTCCTGCTCCGTGTGGTCGTGGCTCGTGGTGGAAGGCTCCTCGTTCCCGGTCTGGTCCTCGGATCCAGCGGCCTGCTCTATTCCTTGCCCTACTTTGTGGTGGCGACCACCGCCGAGTTTCGCTTGTACTGGTGGATGGTGGTTGCGTCGCTGGTGCTCGCCGTCGTGGCCTTTTCTCGCCCATCGCAGGTTACGACGCCGCTTTGAAGAAAGAACTCCTTTTGATTTCCTCGCCTACGCACCGCAAGAACTGAATCCCGGTGAGGATGGAAGGTGCCTTGGTTTCCCCACCGATCCGTTTTCCTTCTTGCGTGGGAAACTCGATAATCTTTTTCCGGTGTTTCATGGCACGAATACTCATCTGGTATTCCACGGTATAACCCGTGGCCTGGATGTCCAGCTCCTCCAGGATCTCCCGCTTGAGGCCCCGGAATCCATTGATGGTGTCCGTGATAAACGTCCCTTCCTTTCGGAACAACAGATTGGCTGCGAGGTTGAAGGCGTTGTTCGCCCACTTCCGCCACCGCAAGAGCCGATCGTCCTCTTCATTTCGAGCACCGCTCATCATCCGGCTGGCGATGACGAGATCATAGCCTTGGTCAAAATAGCCACGAAATTTGGAGATATCTCTCCAATCCTCGTTCCCGTCGGGACTGAAAAAGATCATATGAGTGCATTGGGTTCTGGCCGCCGCCAGGCGCATGGCCGCGCCCCGGCCTTTTGAATTTTGTGGGTGAATTGGAATATGGTATTTTGCAAATTCCTCGCGCGTCCCGTCGTTGGAGCCACCGTCCACGGAAAACATCTCGTCCACTCCCAACGTCAGTGCATCGGGTAACTGAGGTAAGAGGGCTTTGACCCCGTCGATTTCATTGTAGGTCAAAAAAACCAAGGCGATGGTCAGAGAGGAATTCATTGGTGACTCGTGACGAGCGTTAAGGCATCCCAGCCGCGATATACCACTCCACCGTTTTACGCAAACCTTCTTTCAAAGGCCAGGTCGCCTCATACCCGATCTTTTCCAATGCCTTGCGGGTGTCGCAACGACGGCGAGGTTGGCCTTCAGGGTGGTTGGTGTCATAGACGACTTCAAACTGTTGGCCAGTCATCTCCTCATGAATATCGTTTAACAGCCCCACGACCTCGCTTATCGTTGACTCTTCCTCGTTGCCGATGTTCAAAGCTTCAGCATATGGATATTTTTCGGCGACCTCCAGCAACCCTTGCGCAAAGTCCTCCACATACAAAAAACTGCGGGACTGCCGGCCTGACCCCCACACGTGTAACGGGCGTTCTTGATCTTTCCAGATACGCCGGATTAAGGCAGGAATCACATGGGAGCTTTTCGGGTCAAAATTGTCCCGGGGGCCATAACAGTTGTACGGCCGGGCAATGGCGATCGCCATGCCATATTCTTTGTGGTAGGCTTCACCCAGGAATTCTTCCATCCGCTTGGCCCAGCCGTAACCCTCATTGGTTGGCTCGGGGCGGTCTTTGAAGCCCTCTTCCTCCGGCGTGGGAATCTGGCAAAAGCGGGGATACACGCAAGCCGAACTGGTGACCAGAAACCGCTCGACTGCTTCCGCACGTGCGGCCTCGAGCGTGTTCAGAAAAACCAAAAGGTTACTCCGGAAAATGGAGGCGGGATGGTTTATGTTGTATTCGATCCCGCCTACCTCTGCAGCCAGGTGAAGCACGATCTGCTGCTTGCTTACCGCGTGCTTGGCATGTTGTGGATCCGACAAGTCCGCGACGACGAGGCCGATGTGATCCAGCACTGGCTTGAGAAACTTGTTCCCGTTGGCGGCCTTCCGGGTCGTGACCCGCACGTTGGCTCCTGCCCCCACCAGCATTTCCACCACAACGCTGCCGATAAAACCAGTCCCGCCGGTTACCAGGACAGACTTGCCCTTCCAAAACTCAGTGATAGGCCGCAAGGTCTAACCCCTCTTTTTCCAGATCGGCTGCCACCATGATTCTGATCAGTTCCTTGAAGGAGGTCGAAGACTTCCAACCTAACGTCTTTTGTGCCTTAGAACTATCCCCAACCAACAGGTCCACTTCCGTTGGGCGGAAATAGCGGGGATCGATGGCGATATACTTGTGCCAATCCAGCCCCACTAAGCTGAACGCTTCCTCAAGAACCTCGCGGACGGAGTGAACCTCGCCCGTGGCGATGACATAATCATCGCCTTTTGGTTGTTGGAGCATCAGCCACATCACTTCCACATAATCCTTGGCATACCCCCAGTCCCGTTTGGCATCCAAGTTCCCCAAATGGAGTTGGTCCTGTTTCTTGGCTACGATGCGGGCTATCCCACGGGTGATTTTGCGTGTGACAAAGGTCTCGCCTCGGCGGGGTGATTCATGGTTAAACAAGATGCCGTTGGAGATGTGCATGCCATACGCCTCTCGGTAATTGACCGCCTGCCAAAAGGCAAAGGCTTTGGCACAGGCGTACGGTGAACGGGGATTGAAGGGGGTGGTCTCTTTTTGGGGGATTTCCTGCGCCTTACCAAACATCTCTGATGAACTGGCTTGATAATAAGCGATCCGCTTGTGATCGGCGAGCGTGCGAAGGGCCTCCAACAAGCGCAGGGTGGACATCGCGACCGTGTCCACCGTGTAGATGGGGATATCAAAACTGACCCGCACATGGCTCTGCGCCCCCAGGTGATACACCTCATCCGGCATGACCTGACGCAGGATGCGCTCCAAGGACGTGCTGTCCGTCAAATCGCCGTAGTGAAGCACCAAGCGCGCCCCCGCTTCATGGGGATCTTGAAAAATGTGGATAATGCGGCCGGTGTTAAAGGAGGAGGAGCGGCGGATGATACCGTGTACCTCATAGCCCTTGTCCAGCAAGAATTCAGCTAAATAGGACCCATCTTGTCCCGTGATGCCGGTGATCAACGCCTTGCGCATGGGAGTCTCACTGTTGAAAGAATGCTCGTAACGTCGCCGCCACGTGATCCACGTGCGCGTCAGTTAAAAACGGGTGATTGCCCCAAAACACCCCCCGTTGCCTGATCTGTTCTGCATTGAGTAACGGGCCGCTGACGCGATGGGGAAAGTGCCGCAAGGCCGGTTGGACGGCCAGGTTGCCAGCGGCAATGGGCCTGGTCTGAATCCCTTGGCTTTCCATATAGACCATCAAGTGCTTGCGACGGTTCGCGTATTCGGGCGTCAGCAGCACAGGAAATCCAAACCACGTGTGATCAGCGCCAGGCGTGGGCTCGGTCAGCTGAAGATATCCTTGCAGAGGCTCCACGGCTTTACGCATCTTCCCGGCAATGGCTTTGCGGTTGGCGTTAAAGCCATGTAACTTCGGCAGTTGATGGAGGCCAAAGGCGGCCTGGAGCTCCGTGGGGCGCAGATTATACCCGATATTCACAAACAAATAATGGTGGTCGATCTCGGGATATTGGGCTTCGAGCTGTTCTCTGTGAGCCATGTCGCGTGCCCATCCATGAGCCCGCAGGCAGCGGCAGAGATCAGCAAACTCATCATCATTGGTCACGACCATGCCGCCTTCAATGGTGGTGAGGTGGTGGCTGAAGTAGAAACTGTACGTTCCCGCCAACCCAAAGGTCCCGGTGTAGCGTCCCTGAAACGTCGTTCCCAACGATTCGCAACTATCTTCCAACAACAGTAGGTTATGTTTTTTGGCCAAAGCTTGCAACCGATCCATATCCGCGGCATTCCCCAAAATATGAGCCACCAAGATGGCCTTGGTTCTGGGTGAGAGGGCCGCCTCAGCGCTGGGCACACTCATGTTCAGCGTCGTGAGCTCCGCATCGACCAGCACCGGGACACAGCCCATGTTGATGACCGGCCACACGGTCGTGCTCCAGGTCACCGCGGGAACCAAGACCTCATCGCCGGGGAAAAGACGATTGTTCCACAGCGGGTTTGTGGCAGCCGCCAGCATTAACAAATTGGCACTGGAGCCGCTGTTGACCATGATGGCGTGTTTGACTCCAACATACTCAGCAAAATCACGTTCGAATTGTGCAACTTTTTTCCCACTCGTCACCTCATACGTCAGCAGGCTGTGCAGCACTTCGACCACCTCAGCGGTGTCGTAGGCGGGAACGCTCAATGAGATATTTTGTGGGGTTTGTTTTTTTTGCTTTCCTAAATATTGCTCAATTTCTTTCCGTATTTTTTCGAGAGTATTCTCCAGTTCTTCCATTTTCAACCTGTTAACCAATCATCATAGAGGACAATAATGATGTACCTAAATCCTCTTCCGGTAAGCCAGTAACCGAATATCCCCTCTCTTAAACACTTTTGTTAATTCGTATCCATCTGGGAACTTGAAGGAGGGGTTAACTTGACGGTGTGGATTTTCATGGTAGACACATAGATTATACGATTTATAAAAAAATTCTTCCGGAACCTTCCCTCTTAGCTTTAGCGTGTGAAATTTTGAAAATTTCAACCTGTATTTCTTGTGATAGAAATCATCCCAGTAGGGAAACGTTCTTCCCACAATACAGACATTGCTAAAATCGCTGCTTGCCAACCATCGATAAAATTCATCATAAGGAACATCATACTCAGAGGTGAGTTTAATGTAATCACCCCATCCAGCTTTTCTCGTTCCGCTGAGCAAATCAATAGGGGAGAGATAAAGATTCACAACGATGAGTATTGGCAAGAGTGCGGGAACGTATTTTAGGGCTTCGGGCTTCATCTCGTTCAAAGCCGCTACGACGAGCCCTAGGATCCCGGGTAGG
Organism: uncultured bacterium; assembly: GCA_964587525.1. Lineage (GTDB taxonomy): Bacteria > Oederibacteriota > CAKKQC01 > CAKKQC01 > CAKKQC01 > CAZPLZ01. Next base: position 4,748 of record CAZPLZ010000041.1, read on the forward strand.
AGGTAAAGATTGAAGCGAGAATAGCCCAGATACGTTCCATCTAACATGTAGAATGCTGCGCTACTGGTTATTATAAACAAACAAATTAATGTTCCGACGTATTTTTTTCTAAGCAATAAAAATATCATGGCTATTACGCCTAATGGCAGTAGCAGCCCGAACTGTTCCCACAGGGAAATCATCAATACCTGGTAATTTTCTAGAACAAAAAGATTACTCATATGCGGTTGATAAGATCTTTTAGGAACATCTCTAAAAAATAGAAAAACGACGATGGGTATAAAAACCAGTCCCGAATATCCGAATAACTTCATTATTTTCTTTCCAATAGTTAGACTCGATGCAAATAACACAAGAAAAGCTGTGACCAAGAAAAAAGCCAATCCATAGATAAAAGCAGTCTCCTTCAGAAAGCATGCCAAGATGAGCGATCCGAGAGCTGTAGATATTTTATTCTTCTCTATAAAATCATAAATCTGATCTTCGTAAAAAAGGGTGGCGATGAGAATAAAAAAAATTAGGAGTGGTTCGATATAAGTCAGGGAGGAATAATACATCAATGAGGGGATCGTGAGAATGGCAAGTCCTGCCAGCGTCTTGGTGATGAGATTCTTGGTTTTTAACCTGTACACTGCAACACACGCTATACCAATCATAGAGACAAACGACAAAGTTCTATAAAGTCCTTCCTGATACACGAGGGCTTTTGCCGTGATTGCTGACAGGGGGAAAGAGAGGAGAATATTGAAATAGTTGTAAAGGATAGGGTACCGAAGAATCCATCGAGCATCATCATGGTAGTGATCGAAATAATCTATTCCTATCCAGAGGAAACACAAAACCATTAACCACAAGAAAAACCTTTTTTTGAACAAAAAGAAAAGTATCACAAACAAAATTACTGCACATAACAAGATACGAGAATTCTCATCTCCTAAGTATTTCAAAAGGAAATAAGTAACTTTTATGTGGTGACGACTATCCCCCCAGTGGCTTAAGCTGCCATTCATAGGCAGATAAACCATACAGGCATATACCAAAAATAGTATTGGGAAGATTATGTGTATATTTTTATCTTCCTTATGTACGACGATGTCTCCGGAATTAAAGTCATAGAAGTAATACATCAACAGCAAACTGGCAGCTAGAACGGTAGCGGGTCCTATATGACTCGATTTTGTCGCCCAGTATGGCACGATGAGATAGCTCAAAGAGAAAACCAATAAGAGGCCGAGCAACTGAACGTTTTTACTTATGACGAATTTATCTGGGATAACCCATAGAATTAATGTCAAGGTCACTCCAAGAAGAAATAACCTTACTTCAAACATCGTAGCTGCCAAATAGAAGAGTCCTAATATAATGATTAGCGCCAAAGAAAGTTTTTTGTTTTTCACGTTACTTTTTTCAGATGAACTTTAGTTTTTAGCATCGCAGTGTGGGGGTGTCGTGGAACTGGCACCTGCTCCTCAATGGTCAGGTCGGGTAGAATGAGCAAGAAGACAGCGGGCTTCACCTGTGCGCTGTCTTTAAGCGGTGGCTTACTGCTTGTTTGGGGCGGGAGCGGCCGGGGCCACCTTGGGCTTGGGGGACGGCGTGGTGCTGGACTTAAGGGGACTAGGTTGCGGCTTCGGAGCGATGGTGGACATGATATTGAGCACCTTCTTTGGCATCTTAGGGTCGTTGGAGTGAATGTAGACCTTGCGTGCTTGCTTTCCACGCCGGCCGCGGGGGTCGAATGTTACCTTCAGCCGGGTGGTCTCTCCCGCTTGGAGAAACTGGTGGTCTAGCACCGCTGCCGTACACCCGCAGGAGGTCTGCACGCGGGTGATGTTCAACGGCTCGCCGCCGTTGTTTTTGACGGTAAAGATGTGATCCACGGTCGCCGTGCCCGGGATCGTGCCGAAATCGTGCGAATCCTCATCCACCCATACCATTGGCTCGGGCGAGAGGGGCTTAAACTTCCCACTGCTACAGGAAGCTGCCGCCAGCGCCAGAAGGAGCATCGCTCCTATCCGTCCCATCGTGAAGCTCATTGTAACGTAGGAGGGCTGTCCAGGCAACTGGTCACATATCTACCCTCACCCCTACCCTCTCCCGTATGCGGGAGAGGGGGTGAAGATTAGGAAAGAGAATGGGGAATTTTCTTTGCCCACCGTGTGGCAAAATCCGCTCTTGTCCCCTTCCAGGACGGGCGGCCTTGAGCGATGAGTAAGTCAGGGACCGGGAAACAACCGGGACGAAAGTGAACAACAAGGAGGATGCTATGAACATCACTGACGTGCGAGTCTATCCCAGGAACGGAGGTCGGGGCTTGAAGGCGTTTGCCAACTTGACGCTAGAGGACGCTTTTGCCGTGCGGGACCTCAAGATCATAGAGGGACAGAAAGGGCTCTTCGTGGCCATGCCGTCGCGCAAGCTGCCGAGTGGTGAGTACAAGGATGTCGCTCATCCCATTACCAGGGAGATGCACGAGTTGGTCCAGACCCAGGTGCTGAAAGCGTACCGGAAGGTGGCTGAGACGCTGACCCGGTAAACTTAGGCTCAAGGCTGAATCGAAGCCGCGGCTGAACCCTGAAATGTAACGCGCCGGATCCACTGAGGTCCGGCGCGCCCCTGTCGGTTAAGGTGTCAAGGTGCGATGTGATAATGTGAGTCAATGACCCTTCGACTCGCTTCGCTTGCTCAGGGTCACGGTGAGCGACTGCAAGGAGTCGAACCGTGAGTTTGAATCCCCCCCACGGGGGAAGTCTGGTAAACCTGCTGGCAGAGGCTGGCCGTGCTACTAACCTGAGAACGGCATCTCCTGACTGGCCCGCCTGGGAGCTGACTCCCCGCCAGAGCTGTGACCTGGAACTCCTTGTCAACGGCGGGTTTTCGCCCCTGCGGGGCTTTCTGAACAGGAAGGATTACGAGTCTGTCTTACAGAACATGCGGCTGGCCGACGGGACACTCTGGCCCATGCCGATCACTCTGGACGTGACAGAGGAAATGGCCAAGCAGCTCAAGCCTGGTGCCAGTCTGGGCCTGCGCGGTCTCAACGGTTCGCTTCTGGCTGTCTTGCATGTGAACGATATCTGGCAGCCTGACCGGGTGGATGAAGCCACGGCGGTGTTTGGGACAGACAACGAGGAGCATCCCGGGGTGCATTATCTCCTACGCGAGGCCAATCCCTGGTACGTGGGCGGGATATTGGAAGGAATTCAACTGCCACCGCACGAGGATTTTCCCGAACTGCGCCACACGCCTGCTCAGCTCCGGCAGGAATTTACGCAGAGGAACTGGACTCGGGTGGTGGCGTTTCAGACTCGCAATCCCATGCACCGGGCCCACCAGGAGATGACGGTGCGGGCTGCCAGGGACGCTCATGCGAATCTCCTGATCCATCCGGTGGTGGGTATGACCAAGCCTGGGGATGTGGACTACCTCACCCGGGTGAAGTGCTATCAGGCCATCTTGCCCAAGTACCCGCGGCCCCATATGGCTCAACTCTCCCTGCTCCCGCTGGCCATGCGCATGGGCGGCCCGCGGGAGGCTGTCTGGCATGCCATCATCCGGAAAAACTACGGCGTCACACACTTCATTGTGGGTCGTGATCACGCCGGCCCTGGGAAGGACTCTACGGGCCGGCTGTTCTATGGACCATACGATGCTCAGGAGCTGCTGCGTCAATTTGAGCGAGAACTGAACGTGACCATGGTTGAGTTCAAGAACATGGTGTACGTTGAAGAACTCAGCCAGTATTTCCCGGAGGACCAGGTCCCGGCGGGCCGGAAGACCCTGAGCATCTCCGGCACCGAACTGCGTACGATGCTGCTTCGGGACGCTGAGATCCCCGCCTGGTTCACCTTTCCGGAAGTCGTCACCGTGCTCAAGGAATATCCCAACTTGTCATAAGGGGTGATCATGGAGGACCGGCGCAAAGGGGTCACGGTCTGGTTCACCGGCTTAAGCGGAGCGGGGAAAACCACCACTGCCATAGCTCTTGAGAAAGAGTTGAAAGCCAAGGGCCGTGGTGTGGAGGTCCTGGATGGGGACGAGGTCCGCAAGCGCCTCACCAAGGGTCTTGGGTTCTCCAAGGAAGATCGGGATGAAAATATTCGCCGGATTGGCTATGTGGCCGACCTGTTAACGCGAAACGGGGTGATGGTTATTGTCGCTGTTATTTCTCCCTATCGGGAAGTCCGGTGTGAGGTGCGCGCGTTGATCGGGAACTTCATCGAGGTGTACCTCAGCACGCCGCTTGAGGTGTGCGAGAAGAGAGATACCAAGGGGTTATACAAAAAAGCGCGAGCGGGAGAGCTCAAGGGGTTTACCGGTATCGACGATCCCTACGAGCCCCCCACGAACCCAGAATTGGTGATTGACACCACGGATAGTCCCGTTGAGGATGCTGTGGAGATGATTCTTAAGCGCCTTCGGCGTGAAGGGTATGTGTAGCTTGTAGATGCAAGCCGGCGTGGGAGTCTCCATGGAGTTGGTGGCGGAAGCGGCGGCTCAAGGAGCGGCCAAAGACGCCATGGAGCGGCTGGGCCACGTGCAGGCCTCTCTCGCGTTCGTGTTCGCCTCCTACCATTACCAGGAGAAATATCCCACGCTCGTGTCCATGGTCCACGCCATCACCGGCGCGCCGCAGCTCGTCGGGTGCAGTGCCAGCGGCGTGCTGGCACCCGGCGGAGAGTTCGAGGGCGTGCCTGCGGTGGTGGTGCTGGTGGTGCGCGAGCCCTCGCTGTCCCCGGTGACGTTTATCGCACCTGGACGTCTGGCTAAACAGGGCGTCAGCCAGGATTTAGCCGAGGCCCTCAAGGGTGGTGCCGAGGGTGGCGGCTTCATGATGCTGTTCCCCGATGTCTTTCAGGAGTCTCCTGCGGTCACCATGAAGGCCATTGAGGACTCGATCGGGTTCGTGCCGATCGTGGGTGGTGGTGCCGTTGGTGACCCGGCGGGCCTTACGTGCTTCAAGTTCTGCGGCAGTGAGGTGGCTGCAGGGGTGCACGCCGGGGTGCTGCTGCGCAGCTCGGGCTCCATCCTGGTGGGGGTCGCCCATGGCTGCCAGCCGGTTGGCCATCCCTTCACGGTAACCAAGGCGGACGGCAACATCATCTGGGAGATCGCGAGCACCCGCGCTGCGGATGTGCTGTCCAAAGTGCTGCTGGAGATCTCCCCCGATCCGCGGCTGGCGTTGCAGCAAGGGCTCTTTCTGGGAATTGCGCACAACCCGAGGGCGTACCCGCTTCAGCGCGGGGATTTCGTAATCCGCAACCTGGTCCGGATTGACCCCGACCAGGGGGTCATTGCGGTTTCAGAGAGCGTGCACGTGGGGCAGACGGTGCAGTTCCACGTGCTGAGCCGGGAGGCCGCCCATCAAGATCTCCTCATGATGCTCACCCGCTTGCGGGTGCGGCTTAAGAACAACCGGCCGCAGTTCGGGCTGTACATCAACTGCGTGGGGCGGGGCCAGGGGCTGTTTGGCTCCCTGCACCACGATGTGTCACTCATCCGTGAAACGCTGGGGGAGTTTCCCCTGGCCGGGTTCTTCAGCAACGCCGAGCTGGCGCCGTTGAACGACGTCAACTACGTGCACCAGTACACTGGCGTGCTGACCGTGTTTGCGTAGCAAAACCCGGGTCTTTCCCGCTACCGTGCCTGGATGGTTCCGGCTGGGAGGACTGGTGCTGGGACTGTCGGCGGTGGCGTATGCGGGGTGGAGCGAGTACCGGATCGTGGAGCGCGCATGGGTGGAGGATGAGTCTATCCCGCCTCCGGTGAGGGTGCGCAGGACCTGGACGATGCAAAAGGGATGGGCAGTGATCTTGCGCGAGGGACGGTCAGGGTTAAAACGCATTCGCATGTATGAGAAGAGATCGGGGGACCGGATTCTCCAGCGGGGAGAGCTAGCCTCAGAGGTCCTCAAGAAGCCCCGACGTGAGGTGCGGCTGGTCGGGGTGAGCCAACGAGAAAATTCCATCCATGCGTGGCGGCTGACGCAGGCGGTGCGCTCGTACCGGATGCTGGCCACGGCGTATGGTCCCGGGCCGGGGTCCAATAGCTTTGAGTTCGCGGGGATTACGAAGCTGGGCTGGCGCACCCGCCATGGGATCGTGGCGGTGGATCCCAAGGTGATCCCGCTGCGCAGCCTTTTGTATATCGAAGGCTACGGGCTGGCCTGGGCGGGCGACGTGGGCGGAGCGATCAAGGGGAAGCGGATCGATCTGTGTTTTAATAAAACAGCAGAGGCGCTGCAATGGGGCAAACGCCATACCTGGGTATACGTGCTGCAAGGGGTCAAAGGGAAAAAGTAGGTCTAGGAGAGGGGAGAGCGTGCTGAGGGTTAAAAGGATGAGTCTGGTGCTGACGGTGTGGCTGCTGTGGGGCGCCGCGACTCCTGCCCATGCCTGCATTGACTGGACGCCCAGGGCCGATCTGCTGCTGGCAAGAGACTCCATGGCTGTTGCCGTGGTCGGAAGCATAATTTACGCGGCGGGAGGGAATGGCCTTTCCGCCCTTGAAGCGTATGATCCCGCCACTGATACATGGACGCCCAAGGCGCCCATTAATGACCCTACTCCGGCTGACCGATGGGGAGCCGCGGCGGCCGCGGTGAACGGTAAGCTCTATGTCATCGGTGGGGCCAATGCAACTTTTTCCACGCTGTATCCCACGGTGTATGAGTACGATCCAAGCACTGACACGTGGGCGGTCATGGCCAGTATGAGTGTAGGGAGAGCGTGGCTTGCTGTCGTAACGGCGAACGATGGCGCGGGTGACAAGATTTACGCCATCGGCGGATATGACGCAGGTACCTTTGTAGATACAGCGTTGGTTGAGAGGTTTGATCCCCCTCCAGGCGGGGGACCTGTAGGCACCTGGACCACGGTGGCCGGCCTGAATGTGAGCAGAGCAGAGCTCACTGCTGGTGTGGTCAACGGAAAGATTTACGCCGTGGGAGGCGTTGAATGGGCTGGCGGTACCCTCTTGGGTGACGTAGAGATGTACGATCCGACGAACGATGCCGCAGGCTGGACGTCTAAGGCTCCGTTGCCCATTCCACGTGAGGGAGTTGCCGCCACCAGTGTAAATGGCCTGCTGTATGTCACCGGCGGTGACGATGATTTCACCTATACGGGTGAGGCGTTTGTGCATGTCTATGATCCATTGGCCAATTCCTGGAGCGGCGAGACTCCTATGTCAAACGCACGGATGTACCACGGGATGGTCACGGTCAATCAAACACTCTACGTTGTCGGTGGTTTAGATGGTGGTGGCGCGAAATTTAAGTCTGTCGAGGAGGGGACGTTCACCAGCGTTGCTGTGGTGAAGACGCAGACGCCGGCGAGTCCGGGGATTGGGGAGCCGGTGACGTACCAGATTGTGGTGACGAATGTGGGCGGGGCGGTGATCGATAGCCTGACGGTGGTGGACACGGTGGCGCCGGAGGTGACCGGGGTCACGACGGACCAACCGGCGGTCATGGGGTTGCCGACGGTCACGCAGCAGCCGGGGAGCGGGACGCGGTACGTGTGGTCTGGCAGCGGGTTGACCATGGACCCGGGGGAAAGCTTCACGTTTACGATCACGGGCCGCGTGGGGCTGGTGTGCGCTCCGACGATGGTGAGCAACACGGCGTACATCATTGCGTCCAACGTTTCGTGCAGCAAGGATATGTTTGCCAACGCGGCGGGGACGATGGTGCAGCCACCGGTGATGGGGATCACGGTGTTGAAGACGCAGACGCCGCCGACGAGCGCATCTGCCAGCGGGGGGCAGCCGGTGATGTACGAGATCGTGGTGACGAATACTGGCACGGCGACGATCGAGGACCTGCTCGTGGTGGATACGGTGTCGCCTTATGTGACGGCGGTGACGACGGACCAGCCGGCTGGGTTTGGTTCCCCTGCTGTGACACAGGTGGTGGGGGGGACGCGGTATGAGTGGTCCGGCAGCGGTCTGGACATGAAGCCAGGGATGAGCTTCACGTTCACGATAACGGGAATCGTGGGCGTGGTATCTGCGGCGACGGCGGTGTCAAACACGGCGTCCATCAGCGCGGCCAGCGCGTGCAGCGTCATGACGCTGCTCTCGAACCGGACCGACTTCTTGGCGCAGGTGCCGGCGGCGCTGGAAGGCTCGCTGGTGGCGCTCGTCGATCCGGTGCTGGCGGGGCAGGACTTCCTGGTGACGATGACGGTCACGAACACGGGGGAGGCAGGTGCGAACGGGGTTACGCCCGACGGGCTCGTGGCCTCCGGCACAGGGGGCGCCATCCTGAAGGACGGACCCTCCCCGGTGCCACCGGTGGTCCTGGCGGGGGGCGGTGCGATCACCTTCACATGGACCTTGACCGCGGCCAGCGCAGGCAGTGTGTGGTTCTCAAACACGGTGACGGGCAGCGATACGAACAGCGGGGCAAGCGTGAGCACGGGGGTGGTGGTGAGCAACAGCATCACGGTGATTGCGCCGGTGCTGACCGCGGGGCTGTTTGTGTCTGGTGAACCTCTGGCTGGAATGAGACAGGTGTCGGTGGGGGGAACCGTGTGGGTAACGATGACGGTGACAAACACGGGGACCGCGAATGCGGACAATGTAGCGCCGTTGTCCCTGGGGAACTTGGGGTGCGGGAGTGCGAGCCTCGCAGGGCCGACACCGGCGAGCGTGGCGACCCTCGTGCCCGGAGACGCCGTGACGTTCACCTGGACGGCCACGGCGGACACGGCTGGCACGTTCGCCTGGAGAGGGAGGGCGTGGGACCAGATTCCACCGCCGCCGCCGCCTGGGGTGGTGTCGAACCAGGCGAATAGCCCAACCGTTGGCACGCCGGCAGTCCTCGTGTCAGCCGCCTCGATCTCTCAGACGCCGGTGTCGGTGGGGCAATGGGTTACCGTGTCATTCACCGTCACTAACACCGGCGGTACTCCGGCGGTCAGCGTCATGCCGACGCTGACCAGCGCCTCCACCGCCGGGCTGACCCCGAAGTCGGGACCGGTGTCGGCAGTGACGATCCCCGGATGCAGCGGGATGCACACGTTCACGTGGACGTACTCGACCAACGGTAGGGGAAGCCTTGCGTTTAGCCTCTCGGTGACCGGACTGGACGCCTACAGCCTGACAGAGGTGTTCACCTCCCGCACGCTGAGCGGGCTGGTCCAGGACCCGGCCCGGCTGGCGGCTTCGCTTTCGCTCTCCTCCACCGTGGTTAATGCCGGCGGTTCGTTCCTGCTCATGATCACGGTCACCAACACTGGAGATGCGGTGTGGGGTGCGGCGGCGGACGGACTGCTGCCGCCGGCGCTGGATCAATACGGTCTTGGCTCAGCGTCCGTGACCGCCCCGCTGGTGGCAGCCACCACGCTGGTCGGATCGCAGAGCCTGACCTGGACCTGGACGCTCACCGCCAGCTCGGGGGGGTTCGTGTATTTCACCGCGACGGTCACCGGAGCGGATTTCAACTCCGGGTTTGCGCTCAGCACGCCGGTCATCACGTCCGGGCCGTTGCAGATCGACCGGCCTGGAATCGGCATCGTGGATTTCACGGCGGGCCCTACGCCGGTGGGCCTTGACGAGCTGGTCACGGTGACGCTCTTCATCAGCAATACGGGCAATTTCGAGCTTCAGGGGGCTGTCCCGTCGGTGCTTTCGGTCACGGGGGACGGCCAGGTGAAGCTGGAGAGCGGCCCGGAGCCGGCCGCGGCAGCGGTCCCTATCGGGGGCACCGCCACGTTTGTCTGGCAGTATCGCACGTTGCGTGGGGGTACGGTGACGTTTCAAGGCACGGTGGCCAGTGCATTTGGCGGTGTTTCGAACCCGGCAGTTTCCAACGCGGTGACCATCCAGGAAACCAGGAAGAATCTGGACGATCTCGTGGTCTATCCCAACCCGTTCAACCGGGAGCTGGCCGTGGGCCGTACGGTGAAGTTCCAGCGCATGCCCGCGTTCACCGTGATCAAGATCTATACGATCGCTGGGGAGCTCGTCTATGAGCTGAATGCGGGTGCAAATGGATTGGTGGAATGGGACGGACGCAACCGGCAAGGCACAGCGGTGACGCCTGGCGTGTACCTGTATATGGCGCAGTCCCCGGATGGGAGCAAGAAGATCGGGAAGCTACAGGTGGTAAAGTAAGGACCGATGGGAGAACCTGAAAAAGTTATCATCATCGGCGGGGCGTGTGCGGGGTACACCGCCGCGCTCTATGCGGCCCGCGCCAACCTGGACCCTCTCCTGTTCATCGGCGACCAGGACGGTGGCCAGCTTGCGCTGACCTCCGATGTCGAAAACTATCCTGGATTTCCCGAGGGGATCCTAGGCCCCGGCCTGATGCAGAAATTCCGTGCGCAGGCTGAACGGTTCGGCACGCGCGTGAAAGCGCAGTCGGTCACAGAGGTGGATTTCAGAAATCAGCCGTTCGCTGTCAAGGCCGGTGAAGGCGAGACGTGCTACGCTCAGTCGGTGATCATCGCCACGGGCGCCTCGGCGCGCTGGCTGGATCTTCCTTCCGAGCAGCGGCTGCGCGGCAAGGGCGTGTCGGCCTGCGCGACGTGCGATGGGTTTTTCTTCAGGGGCAAGGAGTTGGCGGTGATCGGTGGTGGCGACTCCGCCATGGAAGAGGGCACCTTTCTTACCAAGTTCGCGACGAAGGTGACCATCATTCACCGGCGCGCAGAGTTCCGAGCCAGCAAGATTATGTTGGAGCGGGCCAGGAACAACCCGAAGATCGCCTTCGTCGTGGACGCGGTGGTGGAGGAAGTCCTGGGTTCCGAAACGGTAGAAGGTCTGAAGCTTAAGAATCTCAAGACGAAGCAGGGTTCCACCCTGCCGTGCCAGGGGCTATTCCTGGCCATTGGGCACGAGCCAAACACGAAAGTCTTTCAAGGACAGATCGATATGGATGAGAAAGGCTACATCGTGTGCAAACAATGGACCCAAACCAGCGTCTCCGGGGTCTTCGCCGCAGGTGACGTGGTGGATTCCCGGTACCGGCAGGCGGTGACGGCGGCCGGAAGCGGGTGCATGGCGGCCATTGACGTGGAGCGGTACCTCGCGGAGCATGAGAGCACGCTGAAACCGGCGGCCGCCGGGGTAAGCCGTTCCAAGAATAAAGAGGAGGTCTTTCATGGCAACTGAGCGAGCTGGTGCAACGACACTCAAGGGCAATCCGATGACGCTGGTGGGGCCTGAGTTGAAAGTGGGGGCCAAAGCCCCGGAGGTCACGCTGATTGGCCAAGATCTTTCCCCAGTGAAGCTGCTCGAATCCACAAAGGGTAAAGTGCGCCTGGTGAACGTGGTGCTGTCTCTCGACACGCCGATCTGCGATGCACAGACCCGCAAGTTCGATGAGGAAGTCAGCAAGCTTCCGAGCGTGGCAGCGCTCACCGTCAGCATGGACTTGCCGTTCAACCAGAAGCGGTTCTGTGGTGCGGCGAATATTAAGCACACGGTGTTGTCCGACCATAAAGAGGGGGCCTTTGGATCTGCCTATGGCATCCTCGTGAAAGAGCTGCGGGTGTTGGGCCGTGCGGTCTTCGTGGTCGATTCCAGTGGTACGCTGACCTATGCTGCCTACAACAAGGAAATTGCCGAGCCACCCAATTACGACGCTGCGCTGACCGCGCTGAAACAGGCGAAGTAACCTACCCCCCTTTCCTTATCCTTCTCCCCCGCTCTGCGGGGAGAGGGGAGGATGAGGGGGCGGCTTATAGCGGCGAGGGACGAAGTGGCCCGGAACGAGTACTTCAAATTCAAAACCCTGGCAGAAATCCGCGCGCGTGTGGCGGAGCTGAACCTGAGCAAGGTGATCGGGTTCACGGAAGATATCGGGCCCGCAGTCCGAGACCGGAAGCTGTCGTCGCCCATCACGGTGGGTCCATGGACCCTCCCCAATCGGTTCGCCACCCACCCGATGGAGGGATGGGATGGCGATCTGGTCACCGGCGCGCCCACCGAGGATGTCCTGCGGCGCTGGGAGCGGATGGGAGAGAGTGGTGCTGGTCTCATCTGGGGGGTGGAGGCGTTCGCGGTAGATTTCGAGTACCGGGCCAATCCGAACCAGGTGGTCATCGTGAAGCAGAACACGGGTGCCTTGGAGCAAGGCTTGAAGCGCATGCGGGCGGCGCACGCGCGGGCGTTCGGTTCAAGGCCCAGGCTGGTGGTCGGTGCGCAGCTCACCTGCTCCGGCCGGTACAGCTTCGGGGCGCCGGAAGGCTCTCCGTTGCTCCTGGTCTATCACCACCCCGAGCTGGACCAGCGGCTGAACGCCTCACCGGGCACACCGCTGATGACCGATACGAAAATAGAGGACATCGTGGGGCGGTACGCGGCTGCGGCTAAGGTGGTGCGTGAGGCGGGGTTTGACTTCATCGATCTTAAGGCGTGCCATCGGTACTGGCTCAACGAGACGCTTTCCGCCAAGACCAGGCCTGGACGGTACGGTGGCTCTTTCGAGAACCGGATCAAGGTGATGTTTCAAATTCTGGATGCGGTCCGCCGGGAGATGGGACCGGATTTCCCCGTGGGCTCACGGCTGAATGCGTACGATGGCATCCCGTTCGAGGAAGATCCTGCGACGAGGCGGGAAGGCCTCAAGGGCTACGGCCGGCCCAGCCCGTACACGACGCCGTACCTGTGGGGCTGGGGCGTGAGCGAATCAAACCCGCTCACCCCAGATCTGACCGAGCCGCTTGAACTGGTCGGCTTGCTCAAAGCGCACGGGCTTACGATGTTCAACATCTCGGCGGGCAGCCCGTACTCCAACCCGCATCTTTCCCGGCCCACGGAATTGCCGCCGGTGGACGGATACCAGCCCGCGTGGGATCCGCTCCATGAGGTGGCCATGCACTTTTCCTTTGCGCGCGTGGTCAAGGAGGCGCACCCGGACGTCACGGTGATTGGGACCGGGTACTCGTACCTTAGGCAGTTCAAGGCCAATGCTGCGGAATATAATCTTAAGCAAGGGCATGTGGACCTTGTCGGGCTGGGGCGTGCGATTTTGGCATACCACGATGAGGCGCGGCAGATACTTAAAGCAGGTGAGGCGAAGCCTGCCAAGGGGCGGGTGGTCTGCACCGGCGATTCCGCGTGCACGACGGGGCCGCGGATGGGCTTGAAGTCCGGCTGCATCTACGATCCGTACTACGCTTCAGTGAACCAGGAGATCAACAAACGTCTCGCCGGGATGGGGCTGGTGAGAAAATGAGCACCATCCCGGAACTGCTGGGCCGTATCCGGCCACAACGCAAGATTGACTCCATCTCAGCGGTCTTGCTCCCGTTCGATCGGAAAGGGAAGCCGGACCTCAAAGAGTTCCAGCGGCATCTTGAGCGCACCTGGAAGGCGGGGATCCAGCCGGCGGTGAACATGGATACCGGGTTCGGGCCACAACTTTCTCCCGCCCAGCGGGTGGAAGTTATGAAGGTAACACGTGAAACGCTTGGTCCCGGCATGCCGTTTGTCGCAGGAGCCCAGCCATTCGGCGAGCCGGGGGACCTGCTCGCCGGATATCAGGCCTCCGTTCGCGCCATCCTGGATTTTGGTGCCACCCCCATTGTGTTCCCCAGTGAGCTGTTCGCCGGGAGAGAGGGTACCGAGGTGGTGCGGCTATACCGGGAGATCACGGCACCTGCACCACGGGCGCTGGGGTTCGAACTCGGGACCCAGTTTGCGCCGTTCGGCCGGATCTACGACCTTGACACGTTCAAGCGGCTGTTAGATATCCCTAACCTGGTTGGCTTGAAGCACTCTTCGCTCAGCCGCGCACAGGAGCTAGCACGGCTTCACGTGCGCGACCAGGAGCGGCCGGATTTCAAAGTGTACACTGGCAATGACCTGGCCATCGACATGGTCATGTACGGGAGCGATTACCTGCTGGGGCTGTCCACGTTTGACCCCGAGGCGTTCGCGCTGCGGGACCGCTGGTGGGCCGAAGGGGATGAGCGATTTTACGAACTCAACGACGCGCTACAGGCGGTTGGCCGGGTCGGGTTCCGGGACCCCGTGTCCGCCTACAAAGACAGTGCTGCGGTGTATTTAAAGCTCGCCGGCCGGATGGCCGATCCGCTCCCGCATCCCGCCTGTCCCCGCCGCCCTGCGTGGGAAGCCGAGCTCCTGGCGCCCCTCCTGGAACTCGTCTCCTCCGCTACGGTTTCTTGCGTTTTTTAAACGTGTTGACCAGGCGGTAAATCGCCCGCTTTTCCTCAATACTGAGCCCCTGCAGGTTGATCGAATATTCGCTAGCGGTTTGGGGTGGAATGGAAGAGACTTCTTTGAAAAGTGAATCCAGGCTGATGTTTAAAGCCCCACCCAGCTTGTCGTAGGTCTCCAGACTTCCTTTTTTCTTGCCGGTTTCAAGGAACGATAAAAAGGGCGTGGATATCCCAGCCCTTTCAGCCACCGCCTGCTGGGTAAGACCTCGCTTGGCCCTGAAGAACTGGAGCTTTTTCCCCAAACGTGTATAGATGCTTTCCATGCCCTTGGCTCCTGTAAGAGATAACCTTTCATTTCAAAATGAAGGTTCCACAATAGGAAAGTTATCCTTTGAGTAGAATATGCTAGGAGTTGACAAGGAATTATGACCTGTAGTTAGAAGCTTATGGTTACTGCACGTTCCTGAGCTCAGACGACCGGGGCACTGGCCGTAAAGTGCCAAGTTGGCGGGCGAGTGCGCGGTAGTCGGTCACGTCGGGGCGGAGACGTTGGGCGTCCTCGCCTCGGCCCACCATGAAATAGTTCAGGGCCAGGGTCGCTGTGGCGAAAGCGGAGAGCGGGTTCTGGCGCCACCCACGTTCCGCATGGGTCAGCCCGGCCTGTGGCTGGCCCAGTCGCAGCCGAGCCAGGGCCAACCCGGTGTGGACGCGCGGATTGTCTGCCCCAAAAGTCAGTGCGCGCAAGAACGCGCGCTCGGCGCGGTTGAAGTCACCCTGGGCAAGGTACGCGTTGCCCTGCCGCACGTAGGTGGAGCCGACATCTTGCAGCAGCGGCGGTGGGTTGGTGAACGCAGCCAACGCCTCCTTAATCCGCCCCTGGCCAAGCGCTTCATCCGCGGCGGCGTAGACGAGGGCGTCGTAGACCGGTAGCGCTGGCAATGGTCGTGGCGGGTGAAGGGAGGTCATGCGGTAGAGGGTGTACTCATCCGTCTGCCAGTCCGCCTCCGCACGGGTGGCCAGAAAGTGTTTGAATTCCCTCCAGTGCTTGGTGGTGAGGTCAAAAAATCCAGGGATATGTTTGTACTGCGCAGCGAGCGTGCCCGTGGACAGGATCCACCTGATCCCGAGACGCTTAAGGGTGAGGGCCAGCTCTTCCGCAGTGCCGGCCTTCCGAAGCAGCCGGGTGAGGTGGGCCTGGTCGTAGTGGAAGTCGGCCAGGCATTCGCGCTCCACATAGTATGTGCTGAAATTGCACGCGTACAGCACGCGGTCGCCCTTCGGCACATGCGCATTCACGTACTCCTTCATATAGAACGTAAAGGGCGGCGGCGGCAGGCCGAGCTGCAGCTTGGTCTGTGCGGTTTTCAGGCCCAGCGCCATGGAAAATGGCGCAAAGGCAATCCACTGCAGTCCGGCACCGTACACCACGCCAGCGATCAGGCTGGCCTCGAGTGCGGTGCGCAGCCCGATTCGCCATGCGCGGCCACGTTGAAGCAGCGGTTCCAGTTCGCCGGCGAGCAGCGCGAGCAGCCGGGCAGGATCGGCAGGAAGAACCGCGTATCCGGATGGAGGGCGATCCAGCAGAGCGTGTACGTGACCACGGCCCGGCGCACGGCTGCCCGCGCGCCCCGGAATGTCCCCAAGGCGAGCAGTGGGACCAGCCCGGCAATAACTGGGATGTGCGGGCCATCGATGTGGCCATGCTCCATGAACAGTGCCTCGGCGCGCGTGGCCAGCGCCTCGACCAGCGCGGGGAGCCCACCTCGTTGGTCATACAACGTTAGGTGCCACTCGGAAGGTATGGCGGTGGGTTGGCC
>CAZPLZ010000042.1:0-20598 GCA_964587525.1 uncultured bacterium
CCCCGTTAGAGGCGGGCCCGCCTCTAACGGGGCGGGGGAGGGAGAGGGGGGTGGTTTCGCGGACAGGACATGCGAGATGACCAACAGATTCTTCTTAAACGCCAGCGCCCCTGCCTTGGAGAGCTTTTTCTTGCCTTTGATCCGTTTCAAGTCCTTCCCAATAACCAGCGGGCTCTCCGAGGTTTTGCCGACCACCTGCCGGGCCAGCTTATTGAGCGACTCCCGGCCTAAGGTCGTGTACAGCTCGGCCCAGGCTTTGGTGACCTTCCCCGATGGCGCCACCGCGATGCCGGACAGGAGCAGACCCTCTTTAAGTGAGGCGGCGGCGTACATCGCTACCCCGGCCCGCGCTGGCGGATCGGATTTTTCGTCGATCGGGAAGTAGAGTGTGGTCATCATATCCTCGGGTTTGAGCTGGTCACCAAGCGCGTCTGCGATAGTGCCTTGGTCCTGCTCGGACAGTTCGACATCCTGATATTCAAATCGCTTGTACGTGGGGAAGAATTCCCTGAGTTCCTCCAGAGGGAGCTGGTCTTCGATGCGCACATCCTCCAGCCATTTGCCCGGTTTTTTAGGCGTGCTGGCTGGGTGACCCGGATTTGAACCCGCGCCGATCTCCTTGAGGTTGCGGGCTCCGTCGCCGTCAGAATCCTTGCCGTCGATGGCTTGAAAAGCATCCCAGTTGCCCCCCGCTTTCATGAAGTCCTTGCCGTAGTCGCTGAGCTTACCGCCCGCACCTTCCGAATGACAGACGAGGCAGCTCGTGGTTTTTAGGGTGTAGCACTTCTTGAACATATGCAGGAATGAAGGAACGGCACAGGCTGCTCCCGCCCATGCGAAGGCCAGGATGAAGATCAAACACCGCCGCATCAGCGTCAGAATACCATATGTACCCGGACGTTAAGGAACTTGCTCGTGGTTCCAAAGAGCGAATCCGGCGCGGTGGTGCCCCAGGTGTTGGACACGTAGACCACCAGCCAGTGCCGCCCCATTGGCAGGCGCCCGCCCGCAGCCCAGGGCCGGCGCCACTGGCCTGGATTTTTGATGAACATCGCCAAGTCACCCACCGGCGTGATGCCGAAGATGCGGGCGAGTTCCAGACTGGCGGCAGCCGCGACGATGTCGTGTCCGGTTTCTTTTTCACGCAATCCCTTCACCGCTACGATCAGCCGGCTGCCGTTTCGGCCATCCACGCTGACGGTGGTGTTCGCCCAGGTGTAGCGCTGCTCGGAGAAGAGGTATCGACCGTCACTGAATTTCAGCCGCGTGTAAAACCTGGACACACCGGCTGCTGCGGAGGCACGGACCATGGACGAACGTCGTTGCAGGATCCCCCACCGGACACCTCCCTGAAATTCGTCGAAATCGTACCGGTAAACTTCCCGCACACCGTTGAAGGTCGTATCGATCTTTGCGTGGTGAAACAGGCCATGGCCGACCAATTCCAGATTGCCCGCCAGCCCACGGGCAAATGCGACATCGAACAGCGGGTAATTGCGCTGGAAGATGGTTTGCAGGTGTAGCGCCTGAGCGCCGGGTTTCAGCACGGCGGCTGGCTTTAAGTGCAGCGCAGGTGGGGAAGGTTCGGCCCGCGCGGCGGCGGTAGTCGCCAGGATGATCAGGGCCAGGGTAGGGTTCAGCTGCTAAAACCTTACGACCATCTCCACCATGTTGTCATGTATTCAAACGATCCACTTGCGGGGTATCGGCCATGGGAGCCTTTTACTTCACCCCATTCCACATACCAGCGGACGCGCCGCCGTGAGGGAGAAGGAGGTAGTATCGCATGGTAGTGATTTCCCCCATACAATATCGGTGAAGGAGACCAGTCCACGTGACCTTCCCGTTGAAAGAATAATCGGGGTTTTTGCAGCATTCCTTCCTCTGTGTAAATATCAAGCCAGATTGGGCGGTGAGGCCGTCGGGCGCCAAGACGGTGGGCAGTGACTTTCCCCGTCGCTGGTGGATGATGAGGAATAGGCCCGGCAAATGGATAAGCGGCGGGGCAAGAGGAAGCGTGCGGTGGGGGTGACATGTGTGAGGCGCACCCGCGGAACATGGGTGATGTGAGCCGGAGGCCTGGGGAGATTGGCCCCAGGCTGTGAAGTGATATGTATTTGTCCCAGGAGGCGGTCACCATCAGTAATTCATCAGCGTGTAAAAATCCCGCAGGAGATGAGAAAACTGCACCCCGGTAGGCGAAAATTTTTTGAAGCGCTACGTTGTGGCTCACATGAGCTTGATAGATTCCGCCATCCCAGCAGCCGAATACAAGTTCCATGGCTCCATCGCCATCCAAATCCCCCGCGAGAGGAGTGGACCACACATAATGGGGGAGAGGAGCAGGAGTGTATTCAAGCGGTTGGCCTCTCGAGTTCCAGGCGTAAAGAGCATCGGCGGCAATGACAATGGCTAATTCGCCATGGCCTGAAAGGTCCAGCGCAAGTGGTGAGGAAATGGCGAGCGTTTTGAGGGGAAGGGGCCAACCGGGCAGGCTCTCGCCTCTGGCGTTCCAGATGTGAACGTCGCTGGACGCAGCGATGACTTCGAGGAATCCATCAGCGTTCACATCGGCTAACAACGGAGATGACCAGACCAGGTCACCAGTTGGTCGCGGCCAACCCGGCTTTAGGAGGCCACGTGAATCACAGAGATAGACCTGGCCGTCCCAGGAACCTACTGCGACTTCAAGCTCACCATCGGCATCCACATCGCCAATGACGGGCGTCGATGAAACGAAACCGCCGGTATGCAGAGGCCATCCTGGGAGGATGGTGCCGTGTTGGTCAACAGCATAGAGACATCCATCGTCTGAGCCGAAAAGCACTTCCGGTAGGCCATCACCGTTCAGATCGGCTAGGACAGGTGAGGAATACACATCCCCACCGGTTTGAACGGGCCAGCCGGGCAGTCGCGATCCATCGGCTCGCCAGGCGTATAGGCGATCATCGTCTGCGCCACATAACACTTCAAGGTGCCCATCGCCGTCGAGATCGCCCACGGCGGGACTGGAGGCGAAGGCGTTCCGTTCCTTTGACGGCCATCCCTTTGCTGAAGAGCCGTCAATTTTCTGGACGTAAAGCCTCTCGGCCCCAATCAGCACTTCCGGGGTCCCGTCTTCATCAAGATCAGCCACCGTTGGAGATGAGGACACAGGTATTCGAGCTTTGATGGTCCATCGTAGTTTTGACGGGAGCTGGCGCATGTTGGAAATCTACGATTGACCGATTAAGGCATCGGGAGTAACGTCGAGAACAGCGTGCATCCGTATCAGCGTACCTACTTTGAACGGCTTTGGCAGGATGATCCTGATGTGGCGCGAAGACTCCTGGCCGAAGAACAAGCCCCTGGTGGCCGAATATGGCATGTCCGGCGGCTGCTGGCTCCAGGCCCGTTGGATGTGCTGGATGTCGGCTGTGGCACGGGTGAACTGGTCGAGGTCTTGCAGGCTCACGGTCATCGCGCGCGCGGGTTTGATTGCATCGAAGCCGCGGTTGAAGCGGCACGTCGCCGGGGGCTTGACTGCGTTGTCGGTGATGCCGAAGAGGCTTTTCCGGCTAAGGGAGCTTCGATGGATTGCGTCATAGCCGGACTTATTCTTGAACACCTTGTTGATATGGACCATTTTTTTGTGGAATGCCGTCGTGTCTTGCGGCCGGGGGGAAAGCTGATCGTCACCGTTCCCAACGGTGGATTTTTTCTTATTCCACTTGCGTTGCTGTTCTGCCAGACGTACGCCACACATTCCACACAACTCTCGTCAGAAGCGCATATCCGGTTTTTTACCTGGCCTCAATTCAGGCGATGGATGGAACGTCACGGGTTTACGGCGGCCGAGATCTATGCTCCGCGGATGGTGCACGCGGCCCCGCCGACGGATCTCTTCTGGCTGAAATATGTTTTAAGAGGCGTGGTCAAAGGATTGGTTCGCGTTCTGGGACCAGCGGTGCCTACCCGGTTTGCCGATCAACTGCTCATTGTCGCGCGGTTGAAGCCTGTCAGCTACGGCGGCTGACAGGGCAAGCAGCGGCGTATAAACGGCATTCTTGAGGGCAATCTTAGGGAGCAGAGACAACGGCGCCGTACCTTTCCGGATTTGGGCGAGCTGAAGGCGCGTCTGCGTGAGTTTGGCGGCGAATCGGTAGACCCAGGAAGGGTACCGCGTCCGGAATGCCGAGAGGTTTTGGTTGCTGTATGTCCACTGGTTGGACTCCAAAAATTCATTGCGCACTTGGTCGTAGAATTCCGTGCCTTTAATAGGATAGGTCACGGAAACCCCTGCTGAATGGGGCACGGTTTCTTCCACTAGCCGGATCGTTTTCCAGATGTCTTCATATTCTTCACCAGGGTAGCCGAACATGAGATAAGCGTGCATTTTTATTCCAAGCTTGTGCATGAGCGTGGCCGTGGTTTTGATTTGGTGTATTTTGGTCCCTTTCTTCATGGCGTCCAATATTTTCTGAGAACCACTCTCGACGCCGTAAAATATTTTCTGGCAACCGGCCCGTTTGAGAGCAGCAAGCATCTCCTCGTTCACGAGGTCTACCCGGGCAAGACACTCGAAGGGGATCACCGCGTCTGCGCGTACGACTTCCTCGCAAAACTTGAGCGCCCACCGGCGGTCCATCACGAAGACATCGTCGACAAACCGTAGATAGCTGGGATTGAAATTACGCTTGAGCCAGAGCAGCTCGTTCACGACGTTTTCGACTGACCGGGTGAGGAACTTTTTGTCCAGCACGGGTTTGGCACACCAGGTGCAGCGGAAGGGGCAACCTCGCCCAGCGATTAAAGACATGGCGGAGACTCCGTGCCGACGCATCCAGAGCTTCCGGTACGGCTGAAGGTCCACGAGATCCCAGGCGGGAAAAGGAAGCTCATCGAGGTGAGCCAGACGATCCCGGCGCTGGGCGGTCATGGCTTCATCACCGTTGGTTCTGACCATGCCTGTCACCTCTGAAAGGGCCGCCGGATCTTTCCAACCACCGCGTTTTGCCGCTTCCAGAATGTCCAGGATCGCGTCTTCCCCTTCACCAACGAGAACGCCGTCTGCGCCAGCTTTCAGGTACGGCTCGGGATCGCCGGAAGCGTCGGGCCCGCCTGCAATCACCAGCCGCTGACCGCTTCTCTTGGCACGGGCGATCCAGTCGATGGTATTTGCCCGGACTGTGTTCATGGTGTAGAACCCAACGACGCCTGGCTGCTCCTGCTTAAGGAAATTCTCGAAGGACGTGGCATCGGAGGTGAACATGCCGTCGAAGAGCTTGACATTCCAACCCTTGCTGCGGGCCCGCGAAGCCACATACAAGGGGCCGAGGGGGAAGTAGGGTTGCCCGTACCTCAGCTCGACGGGGTCCCGGAGCAGTTGAAACGGGTTAACGAGGGCGAGATCAGCGGACATGTGATTCAGCTTTAGACATTGCCGTCGCGCTTCCTGTCTCCGAGTATACTCGCGTTCCGCACGCCCCGCCGCGGCTTTCCTAGAGTCTTTTTCAAAACCTCCTCCAATTGTACTTTATGCATCCAGAAGTTGGAGAGCATTTAGAATCGATAGGACCACCGGAAGTTGTAGAAGTTTTCGTCCACGCCAAGGACACCTTCTGGCGTCGTATCCCCGAAGGTGTTGCTGACAAAGAAGGAAAAAATATGCGGTGCGTTGTACATGAGTTGGACCCCAGCCCCCCAGGCACGCTTGGCACCATCGAACGCCTTGAACTGATAGTCCCCGACAAGATGAACCTCAGCGTCTTTGGATTTGTACACCTTAATACGTTCGCCGATCCCTGGTGTGACAACGTCGAACATTTCCCCGCTGCTGGCTATCTTGAAGCTGGCGTACTGAACCGAGACGTACTGGCTGAAGAGCGGCCAATCGTAATGGACTACGGCGTAGGCGCCCTGGTTGCGATAGTGATCTCGCGCAAGGTTACGGATGGGTGCAGCGGGATCGCGGAATTCCGATTTCGTGTCGGTTCGTCCCAAGCTGGTGCCGATTGCCAGCGAGAACCAATCCTCTTTGGTCTGGTCCAGCACAGCCCACTTGAGTCCGAGGTTGATCACGTTGTACTGGGACACAACAGTTCTTCCGAACGCGCTAACTTTCAAATTGTTAAGCAAGACCTCGCCTTCAATCTGAACGTTTGTCCAGATGCCATAGGCCACGGTCAGATCCACTACCGGGTTGAGTGTTTGGTCTTTGAAGTTGTGCTGGAAGTCAAACCGGGGTTTGAGAAAACCGACTGTCTCCGGTCCCTCCAGCGTGAACAGGCGCTCGCGCTCCAGGCGCATCCCGCTGGCTTGCGTCTGAGCGGCGATGCACGCGAAGGCGATCAGTGTGCCAGAGAAGATCATGGATTTGGTTCGTGCCATCGTGATTCTCCTTTTCATGTCGGTTTCTTCATTGTAAGCAATATCTGATCCGAATAAGAGACTAGGGGGCCCCAGTGGCCAATGGAATCTTCCACCCAAGAGAGTATTCTCCAGACGGCGCGGATGACATTCAAGCGCGGCCGCCATAGCCAGGGAGGGGGTAGGATGCAGCCCAAGCTTTCCATGCCCACAATCTCATAACGTCTCCTGAGAAACGGGGCAAGAGCACTGGAGAGGGAAAGCGCGTAAGCACGGACGGGGCAGCCCTCCAACCTCAATAGGACGCCTTGTGAACGGAGTCGACGGAAGGCGAACGCCGGATCACCTTTGAGAAGCCCGATGAGGATTTCCCAAAGGCTCATCCGATTGACAGATGTAAAGACCACCCAGCCCCCTGGCTTCAAGAAGAATTCACAGAATCTTGCAAAAGGTTCCAGTGAGGAACCGCTCGTCATCGAGAAAGCCCAAATGGCGTGACACCGTCGCTTCAGTCCTGGAAGGCGGCGCGCAGCATCTTCAAACGCGGTCGTGATCACGCGCGCCCTGCCGGATCGTATCCAAGGGCTCAGGCGACGGCGGGCTTGCGTCACCATGTGCGACGCAATGTCAATGCCGAGGACGCGATGGCCCCGCGCGGCGAGGATACAGGCGTCAAGCCCCGGACCGCATCCGACGTCACACACGAAACTGCGCGGCGGGAGGCGCTCCAGCAGGCGCCGCCGAGCCCGCTCTTTCATGAGCTGCTGAAAGAGGTTGTCCTTGTACCGTCGTTCATAAGATTCGGCAAGGCGGTCAAAGGCTTTACGAAGTTGGGCTAAGCGGCCATTAGGAGACATCAGGGCTTTCATAATCCTTCCGTGTCTTTGGGTAACAGCGAAAGAATCAGCCAGAAGGCCCACGCGACGCCGTTAAACAGGAGGAACGTGTCCAGGGTCCCGTGTGCCAACCAGGCAGCGAGGGCGCCGAGCGCCACCGCGACAGCGGGAGATCCGCGGCGCCGTCGAACTGCTAGGGTCCGCGTGGCGGTAAACACGATGCCGACGAACGCTAGGAGCGTGACAACCCCTCCTTCTGCCAGGATGCCGAGATAGAGTTGGTTGGTGTGCAGCGATGGGTCGGGTGTGACGTGTGGGAGCCAACGAGGGTAAGCTATCTGGAATTGTCCGGGCCCGATGCCCAGAAGGGGGTGCTCGGTGAATGCGCTCCAGGCGGCGTACCAGAGTTGCTTCCGTGTGGCGCGTTTTTGATGAGAAGCCAGCGCTGATGAATCAGAGCTGAATTTCAGGGTTGAGAGAGTGCGAATCATGATCCCGGCAAGGGGAGGGGAGTTCCATTGGGATGCATAGCCGTAGTCGGGATGCCAGAGGTCGTAAATTTGAAGGTACTTTCCTGGGGGGATTCGCTCATTGGAGATGGGAATTAGGACATTGTCTCCGGGAGCGACGTCCCGAGGGAGTTCAAGCAAGCCTAAGCCCTCGTGGGGCGTGGGCCCCTTCAGGTTGGCGTAATGGAGAACAAGAAGGGCCTGACCTGTCTCGTGGCTCTTCCATGCGATCTTCCCTTGATTCGTGATGTGGATGCCGTAACGTGGAGTCGTTTCAAATTTATATGTAGCCGCAAGGGGTGGTGCGATGAACCATGAAAAAATCCTGAGACGGACGGAAGGAATCAGCAGGACAAGTATGAGAATGGCAACAACTGTCGCGGTGACATTACTCGCTTGCCTGGTCTTGCCCGGGCGGAAGGAGGCTGCGAGCATCAGTGCCACCGTGGCTCCAACGATTGAGGCTACCCACCCGGCCCGGCTCAAGCTCAGCAGGATGCCCAGCACCAATAGCCCTATGCTGACTCCTCGAAATAGGCTTTTCGTCAGTAATAGAGCTGCAGGCAGCGCCAGTTCCAGAAAGGCGGAAAACTGATTGGCATGCTCGAACGTGCCTGCCGCCCGCAGGCCGAAACGGGAACGTGTAGGTTTTTCCCGGAATATAGTCACCAGCGGCTCCAGGAGAGACGGATAGAACAGATCGAGAATTCCCACTGCGGCTGCAATTGCCGCGGTCGCGACCAGCAGTGTCCCCAGTCGCTTACGTTCCCCATCGGCCAACGCGGCACGTGTGAGGAGGCACAGGAGTGGACCAGTGATCATCCGCGCGGCGTGCTTGAGCGCAGACTCGTAGTTCTCCGGCGCGGCGAGCCCCGCCATTACCCATGCTCCACACCAGGCTAAAAGTGCCCAGTCCAGCCAGTCAAACTTTGCGTTGCGCTTGACTGCAGTCCACCCAGCCACGATCAGCACCAGATAAGTCGTGATTTCGAGGTTGGTGAGCTTGAACCCGGCGAGTTGTATTAGTGGTGCGCGCATTTCGAACGGTAGTTGCCACACGAGTAGTGCGAGGAGGAAGTACAGCATGGCGATAGAATACCATGCTCTGTTTCGCGTCACGGTGGATCCCCGTGCTTTATCCGGGTAGGTTGGGCGGCAGTTTTAGAACGATGGGTGAGTAGGAGTTCACTTCGGGAGGAGTAGGAGAGCTATAAGCGTGTGCTTTGTGTTGCTCACCTAAACTTGCGCTGCAAGGTGCAGAGGGAAAGCAGGATGAGATAGAGCGTCTGGAATGCCATCAATACAGCCGTCTTCTGCCACAGGAGGTAGGCCCAGCGACCCTCAATCGAAATCGGTGGGGCAAATATCAGCGCGCCAGCAACGATGAGGGCGCCGGCAAGCCCCCAGCTGGCCGCTGGCCAGTACCGACCCGGTGTGCACGCAAGTCGGGCGGCTAGTGCCACGCTTGCAAGGAACGGGAGTATCTGAAGGGTGAGGTTGTAGTCGTTCGAAATACTTGGCACCAGGGTGGCAAGGGGGAGGGGAGCGACAAATGCTGCTGCCCGAAGCGTAGGATCCTGTCGCTGGTGCGAAACCAGCCGCTGAAGGATGATAATCCACGCTAGTGAGAACGCTGTGAAGATCCAAAATCCTGTCATGTAATGTGGCTTGCTGAATAGTAATGTAAAGACTTTGAATGAATGATTGGGGTTTCCGATGCCTGGGGTGATCGCACGTAGCTGCAGGTTCTCGATCCATTCGGCCGCAGCAGAAAAGCCTAAGGGGAGGACAGCGACCATCATGCCGCATAAAGCGGCAAGCAAGGGCTTCCAGCAGCGGACCGGGGTGCTGAAAAAGGCTAGCAGCAGTGTGGCAGGATAGACTTTCAAGCCTGCAAAGATCCCTAGCGCCGTGCCGGAGCGGACTTCGCGGTTGGAACACCACCACAGGCAGGCTAGGGCAACGCCGAGCTGGATCAGGCTATCCCAGTTCCCACGCTCTACTGCAAATTCCATGGGATAAGAAAACAGGCAGACAAAACCACCGAGCGCCGCTAATATCAACGAGGCCGTCAGATCCAGGCGGAGCGCGAGGATGAACACTGCGATCGATGCGACGACCGCTGCGCAACTGAGCAGCGCGAACACGCGGTAGGCCGTCAGGTAGTCCAAGGGGGTTAGGGGCACAAACAGCAGGGCCCCAAGCGGGCCGTACAGATACCGGGAAGGAGTTGTGAGGGGGCGTACAGAGAGATCTCCTTTCAGGTTCCGCATTTCCTCAGAAGACTTCAGCAGCCCCACCTCGAGTTTGCCTAAGTCATCTGGGTAATGCTGGTAGGGGTTCTGCCCCCGCACAACGCGCTTTGCGGCTACGTACAGGCAGGCGAAATCAATCCCGATAGGAACAAATTTTTGGAAGTAATCTGGAGGGGTGTAAGAAACGCCTTGGAAGCGCGGAGCATAGGTCACGATTCCCGTTACCACAAGTTGCATCAAGAGCACTACAAGTAGAAAGTTTTTTTGAGATCGCAAAGCTGATCTGGAGAGACTCATAGCATCCTCGTCACCGGAGCTTTGGTGCCCTCCAGGGCCAGATCTTCCATGCCACAACGAGGAACGTTGCCCCAGAAATGATCAGCCCGATCCATCCCCATATCGGCACATAGTAAAACACGACACGGTGCTTGCCGGGGCCAAGCGCCACGCCCTTGAACGTGTGATCCACCCGCAACAGTTCCGAACGGATCCCATCCACCTGGACCTGCCAGCCGGGATAAAAGTTATCCACGAAGATCAGTAGGTTTCGTCCACGGCTGTCCACTTCTACTTCCAGCCGCTCGGGCGCCACCCTGTGGACGCGCACCGACCCGCCGGCTTGAGGTCCGGCAGTCACTGAAGCTGGAAGCGGGCTCTCAAGGAATGCACGACGGTAGTCAAAGTCTGGGGCGTGCAGACGCCGCAATAATTCATCGGGCCCTGATGCCCCTTCCACGGCGCTCGCAAGAAACACACGGTCCCGGATTCCATCGTTCATGCCAAGAAGTTTTGCGAGACTGGAGGGGAGAGAACGCAAATCGATCCATTCACCGATTGAGCTTTCGCTGGTCGTAAGCCGCACCCCCCGAACTAGTTCCATGTAACTTTGGATCTGTAGTGCGTTGTAGCCCGCGGGGCTGGCCTTCATGTGGTAATACGGGGCGATGTTAGCCCGCCCCGCGTAGCCTCTGTCGTGTAATACCCGGGTTGCTAGGCTTTCCTGCCACGGCAAGAATATTGGCTTCGGAATGAACTCCTGAGGCCCGGGGCGCACACGCGGCTTGTGCGCAAGATATCGAGCATGTCCCCAGTGGAAGAGATCCACGATCAGAAGCACAACCAGCACGGCCCCCGGTGCGCGCGTTGCGGTTGCGCGCACAACACTTGCAAGGCATGCCAGCGTTCCTCCGGACACGACAAGAGCGACCGCCAGTGAATCCAAGGGTGAAGCCCGCAAGAACGCTGGGTCGGTATTAGCGAACGTCTCGCTGGACTGATAATAAAGATACCCGATAAGGGCTATTCCCCATGTGAGGCCAACGATGTTCAGCGGAACGCTGAGATGGCGCCGGGCGTTGCTCCTGATGCTGTGGACCAGTGCGTCGAGGGAGAGGCCACCCAGCGCGGCTAGCCCGAAGGCGGTGAGCCCCAAGGCGCGGGCTGGCACCCGAAGGTTGACAGGCGCCCACCAGTAGTAGAGCGGTCCTAGAAAAGCGCTGTGTCTCCCTGTGGCAATCAGAGCTCCAAGAACTGCAACGCCTAGTAGAAACCACTTGACGGGGTGCCGGATCAGCACAAACCCGAACCCAGCCACCAGCACGGTCACTAATCCAGCGTAGCTTGCAGCTTCGTAGTAGGCGTTTTCGGGGAGGAGCAGCTCCTTCAGCAGGAAGCGAGGCGGCGCCGAATAGAGAGAGGCATAAGACAATGTCTTGGTCACAGCCCGGTTGGAAACTGCTGCAAACTCGATGCCCGGGAGGAGTTGCATGGCAGCGATACCCAGGCCGATCGCCACCATTGCCGCCAAGGCGTGCAGCATGTTCCAGGAGGATGGCCCCTCCCCTGTCCAGTGGGCCTGTGCACAGCAAAACACCAAGTACAACGACAAGAGCAGCAATGAGAGAAAGACGACATTCGAAAACCCACCTCCACTGAGCACGATCGCGCCAAGGACGGCCCCCCCGATCCAAATGGCACGATGCGATTGTCCCCTCCGCGCGAGGTCGAATGAGAGGAGTAAGAATGGCAGCCAGGACCACGGAAATTGAACATGGATGTGTCCGCAACGCCCTATCAGCGCGTGGCTGAAGTTCCACGCGATCGCTCCGAACAACGATGCTGTAAAGGTACAGCCGAAGTTCCGGAGGAGGAGGAACATTCCCCAGCCGCTCAATGCAAGGTGGGCGATTTGCACCACGGCAGTTACATACGCCACACGGTATGGGTGTTCGGGCGGGGTCAGCAGACACCCCAGCAGGGTGGGGGGATAGAACGCCCATGACGTCAGATCCGCTGCAAAGGGTTGCCCGCCGAATTCCAAAGGATTCCACCAGGGGAAATTTCCGTTGCGGAGCCTCATGCTCAGGTGAACGTGTTTTGGAAGAATATAGGACAGAAAATCTCCCCCTGAGATGAGGACACGATCAAGTTTTGAAGGAGTTAACACACGCCAGAACAGGCATAGGTTGAGCATGACGAGTAGAAAAAGAGCCACGAGAGACGGCCGGCGAAAATTGACTTTCCCCCTCAGGGCCGTCAGGATCGCCGTCATTCCATTACGGAGGGCGCTAGAAAATCAATAGCGCGCAGATGTTGTACGGCATGGCGATAGGATACCATGGGCGGATGGCCGCAACGCTGAAGGCGATCTGTTTCGATCTCGATGGGTTGCTGGTGGATACCGAGCCATCCTACTACGAGGCGCTTCGCTCGGTGTTCGCAGAGTATGGCTGTGCGGTATCTCAAGAAGAATACGCCCGCAGATGGGTCATCAGGGGGACGCGGACGGCCGAGGAAGCACTGCGACATGGCATCACGGCGGATCCCGAGGCCCTGAGCGTGGAGGTCAAGCGACGCTTCACAGCGATGGTTGAGCGCGAGTTGAAGCTCATGCCGCACGCCCGCGAGACCCTGGAGCAGGCCAATCGCCGGTTTGTGACCGCCTTGGTGACCAACACCCCACGCGGAGAAGTGGAGCTGATTCTTAGCAGAGCAGGGCTGAGCGGGTTCCTGCAGCACCTTGTGACCAGGGAGGAATACCGGAATGCGAAACCGGCGCCGGACTGTTACCTGACGGCTGCCCGGCTTGTGGGAGTGTCTCCTGTAGAATGCCTTGCGCTCGAAGATTCGGCGCGGGGCGTGCACGCGGCGGTGGCTGCTGGGATACCGTGTGTGGCGGTGCTCAATGAGATGACCCGGTACGAGCCACCGGAGGGCGCCTTACAGGTGTTGCAGAGTCTTACGGAGCTCGACTTGGACGCTCTGGCCGCCCGCTGGCCCGTTAGCAGCGGATAGGTTTCAGTCGGCGTTAGCTCCTGCAGGCCTTCATCAACTCGGCCAGTGACTCGTCCTGGCCGACCACGACCAACACGTCCCGAGCCTGCACCCGATAGGAAAGATCAGGGATGAGGTCCATTTTTGACGGTGCCCAGAAGGTGCCGTGCTTCACCCCGAGCAGGATGACGTTGTAACTGCTGCGCAGGTCGATATCCTTGAGCGCTTGGTCAATCCATCGCTCGGGCGCCTCCAGGTTGAGCAGGGAGTAGCCATCCGGCAGGTTCAACTGTTCGGAAAGCGCCGGTGACAGGAGGCTCTCACCCGTCCGGTGCCCCATCTCAGATTCGATGAAGGTAATCCGGGTGGCGCCGACCAGCTTGAGGATGGTCTCTTCACGCTCCGTGTTGGCCCGTGCGATGATCTCTCTCGCTCCTAGCTCCTTGAGGACCGCCACCGTGAGGACGCAGGCTTCGAAGTCCTCGCCGATTGACACCACCGCTACCTCGGTGTCGCCAGCACCGATCTCGCGCATCGCGTTCAGGTTCGTCGCGTCTGCCACCACCACGCGCGCGAGCTGGTCTTTGAGTTGATCCAGCAGCTCCTCGCGCTTCTCCACCACGATGACGTCGGCGCCCCCCTTTGCCAGCGTCAGCGCCACCGCCGTCCCGAACTTCCCTGCGCCTATCACGATCGCTTTTTTCATAGTCGTATATTTTACCCGATCAGCACATGCTCGGCGGGGTACGAGTATCGCGCAGGCCGTGGCGGGGTGGCGAGCGCCACCGCCAGCGTGAGCGGGCCGATCCGGCCAAGGTACATAGCCAGGATGACCACGAGTTTCCCCAGGCCGGAGAGTGCCGACGTAGCCCCGAGAGACCATCCCACGGTGTTGAATGCGGAGGCTGCCTCGAACAGCACTGGGAGGAACGATGAAGGTTCGACGAGCAGAAGCAGCTCCAGCAGCGCGAGGAAGAGCAGCGTCCCGATGGCCAGCAGGGCAATCGCCTTGTGGACGATCGGCTCGGGCACCCGCCGGCCGAAGGCGAGAATGCTTTCCCGGTTCAGCAAGGTGGCGCGCGCGGCTAAAAACAGCAGCGCGATGGTGGTGACTTTGAACCCGCCGGCGGCGGAGACTGGCGCGCCGCCGGCGAACATCAGCGCGATCAGTCCCAGCGAGGTGGCTGGCGCACAGTGCGAGAGATCCACCGTGCTGAATCCCGACGTGCGCGCGGTGGAGTGAAACAACGCGGCCAGAATTTTCCCTGGAAACGAGAGCGGGGCCAGGACTCCGGCGTATTCGAGGACGAAGAAAAAAAGCATGCCACCTGCGATCAGGATCCCTGAGGCCCAGAGTACGAGGCGAGTGTGGAATCGGAACGAGGGGCGCCGCGTTCCCTTGAGTGCGGCTCGGCACCACTCGAGAAGATCATCCAGAACGGGGATGCCGAGCCCTCCGAGGATGACGAGTCCGGTCACGGTCAGATTGATGGGCCAGTGCTCGGGGTAACCACCCAGGTTGTTCGTGAACAGGCAGAAGCCTGCGTTGCAGAACGCCGAGACCGAGTGAAACAAGCCG
The DNA here is from genome assembly GCA_964587525.1 of uncultured bacterium. Classification (GTDB taxonomy): domain Bacteria; phylum Oederibacteriota; class CAKKQC01; order CAKKQC01; family CAKKQC01; genus CAZPLZ01. Next base: position 14,801 of record CAZPLZ010000042.1, read on the forward strand.
AGCCAGATCGCGTGCTTGACCTCGTGGTTAGGCCAAAACCAAAGCGCTAGGAGAAACGCGCCCAGGATTTCAATGGAGAAGCTCAGGACGAAGAGGCGCCTGAGCAACCCTGACATGGAACGGACAGGATCCGTGTCGAGCACGTTCCGCAGGTTTTCCTCCCCTCGCGCGCTTAAGGCTCCGGTTCCCAGCATGACGAGGACCGCCGCGAAGAACATGATACCGAGCGCGCCGATCTGCATGAGGGCCACGATCACGATCTGGCCGAAGAACGTGTAGGTCGTCCCGACATCATTCACCACCAGCCCGGTCACGCAGATGGCTGAGGTGGCCGTGAACCAGGCGTTTAAAAGATCAATGGACTCGAGTGAGCGCACCGCCTGGGGCAGGCACAGCAGCAGTGCACCGATAAGTGTTCCCAGGCCGTAGGCGATAAGCATCGTCTGTGGTGGACGGATTTTTAAAGAGGTGAGGAAATCGATCACGGCGCGCTCGCGGGTCATGGTTTTGAAGAGCGCGCAGCACAGGAAGATCGTGGCGTAGAGGGTGTAGGCGCGGCGCTGGCCGTCGATCAGCGTCTCGGGGGAGAGGCGGGCGCCCACGAGGATTTTTTCAAGTGTGAACAAAAACAACATCGCAAGCAAGGAGAGATCTAGCCAGCGCTGTCGCGCGTGTTCCATCTGCCGTCCGGCCCCGGCGGCCCGCGCCGCGGCGGTGTTTTCGGCCGCGAAGACGATGGCGAGGAGCATCGTGAGCCCCAGTGAGAGGACCCGCGTGAGGGGTTGAGGCGGCATAAGGAAATCGAGGATAAACAGAAGCGTCATCGCCATCAGGACATGGCTGGGCGGAAGCAGGAACAACTTCACAATCGTGACGTGCGCGATGGCCATGAAGAACTAGTCTAGCCCGCTGGCTGGGCGCGGCGCCAGTGATGATCTAGAATGGGTGGACTTGGCTTATCCGGGATGAAGGGTTTTCCCCGGGTAGGGTAAAAAGGAGTGCATCATGAGCGAACGTATTCGGGTCACGGTGTGGAACGAGTTCCGGCATGAGAAACACAACGCGGCGGTGAAGGAGATTTATCCCGACGGCATCCATGTGGCGATCGCCAAAGGGTTGTCCGCCGCCTCTGGCCTGACGGTGCGCACCGCGACCCTGGACGAGCCCGAGCACGGTCTGACCCAGGCCGTGCTGGACACGACCGATGTGCTGACCTGGTGGGGCCACACGGCCCACGGCGAGGTCAGCGACGAGGTGGTCAAGCGGGTGCAAGCGCGCGTGCTGGAAGGGATGGGGCTGATCGTGCTGCACTCCGGCCACTACTCCAAGATTTTCCGTGCGCTGATGGGGACGAACTGCTCCCTCAGGTGGCGCGAAGCCCACGAGAAGGAGAGGCTGTGGAATATCGAACCCGGACACCCAATCACCGAGGGTATCGGGGAGTGTATCGAGCTGCCGCACGCGGAGATGTACGGTGAGCGCTTTGATATTCCCACGCCGGACAAGCTGGTCTTCATCTCGTGGTTCGAGGGTGGGGAAATCTTCCGGAGCGGCTGCTGCTGGGAGCGCGGTCATGGGCGTGTTTTCTATTTTCGTCCTGGTCATGAGGTCTATCCCATCTACCATAACCCGCAGATCATCCGGGTACTGACCAACGCTGCGCGATGGGCCAGCGCGCGTGTGAGGCTCCCGGACAAAACCCTGAACGCAAAGGAACCACCGGAACCTCTCTCGAAAAAAAACGTGGAATTCGGCAAGGCGGCGGATTTCAGATCAACGTCGTCGAGTCACTGAGACGCCAGGAGGCTTGAGATGATTCGCTTATTATCCGGTCTGATGCGTTCATCCACCGAAAGAGTTCGCAGGGAGCATATCGTGGAAAAGCCGTATCGTCTTCCTGCTTCTCTTCAAGATCTACCGGCTGACCGGCGCCGCAAGATCGAAGAAATGGTGATCCTCGGCGTCTTGATGCAAAGCGTGGCGCATGCGGACGAGGACCTCACCGCGCAAGAGGAGAAGGCCATCGAACGGGTCCTTCTCAAGGAAGGCTCCGTATCTAAACAGGAAGCGGCGCTGGTTACCGCCGCCGCGCGGGAAGCCAGAGAGTCGAGGCTGGATATTCAGGGCTTCACCCGGGAGGTCAACAAGCGCCCTTACCGGGAACGAGTCCACGTGGTGGAACACCTGTTTCATATCGCCTTCGCGGACCAAAAACTCTCCCTCGTCGAGCTGGAGAAAATCCGTAAAATTGCCAATCTGTTTTGGCTTGACCACAAGGATTTTATCAACACCAAAATCCGGGTCGCTGAAGCCTTAGGCCTTCGCGAAACCCCCTCAGTTTAAGCTACATCTTTTCCTTTATCACGAGGCGCATGGTAGCAATCCCCGTGGCCGTCTACCATAATTCTTTTGGTGTTAGATCCGGTTTCGTTGGCGGTGATCGATTTCAAAACGACCGGCGCGTGCGGCGGTTGACCTCAGCGACGCGCTTGGCGTCCATTTTGATCTGAGCCCGGTCGTAGGTCATAAGGCCGTTGACCTCGATCTCCACGTCGGTTGTCTGCGTGTAGACCGCGGCGGACAGGCCCGGCCGGCTGATCAATGGTTGCAACTTCTGCATGAGCTCAAGGTACGCTTGGGTCAGCTCCTCAGAAGTCGTGTAGGAGCGGTAGCCCCAGTTCTTTTCGTCCTGCCACGTGTGGCCGCGAACCGGCAGGCCCAGGCCGCCGAACTCACCGAGCACCGCAGCGCGGTGCTCCTCCGGATCCGGTGACTTCGGGCCCGGGTACGCGTGGACATCATGGACATCGCCGGCGCCCGGCACGTCGTGCCACCCGCTGGCGCAGTTTACCAGCCGGCTCGGGTCGTATCGCTTGATCCACTCAGCGATGCGCTGGGTATCGTACTGGCCCCAGCCTTCGTTGAATGGGACCCACATCACGATGGATGGATGGTTGACATGGGCATCGAGCAGCGCCTTCAGCTCGCGCTCGAAGTTGGCGGTGGATTCGCTTGAGCGGTTGCTCTTCCCCTTGTCGTTTCCGGTATGGATATTTGCGTTGGGCATGTCCTGCCAGACCAGCAGTCCGAGTTTGTCACACCAGTAGTACCATCGCGCTGGTTCGATCTTCACGTGCTTTCGGACCATGTTGAAGCCAAGTTGCTTGATCACCTCGATGTCGTAGCGCAGCGCCTCATCCGTTGGCGCCGTGTACAGTCCGTCAGGCCAAAAACCCTGATCCAGTGGCCCAAGTTGGAACAACGGCCGGTTGTTCAGCAGGATTCGGGTGATGCCGCTTTCATCCTTCCCAAGCGAAATCTTCCGCATCCCGAAGTAGCTTGAGACCTCAGCGTTTGCCTGACCGTCCTTCATCAAGGTGACGTTGAGTTCATACAGGAATGGCGAATCTGGCGACCACCATTTCGCGTCCGGGATGGGCAGAGCCAGCGTGTCACCAGTTGTGCCCTTGGCGGTTGCGATTGCCTTCGAATCGTCGAGCACGGTTGCCTGGACCGTCGCCTCGCCAGCCACACCCTTGGTGCTCACCGTGATCCGCACGTGACCCTGGTCGATGTCCGGCACGATCTTTAGTGAATCAATGTACGCTCGCGGTACCGGTTCGATCCATACCGTCTGCCAGATCCCCGTGGTCGGGGTGTACCAAATACTCTTGGGATTCTTGACCTGTTTGCCTCGGGGCTGATACCCGGAGTCAGTCGGGTCCCACACGCTCACCACGAGCTCCTGCTGGCCGGATGGCCTGATGGCGTCGGTGATGTCGAAGGTGAACGGATCGTACCCACCGCGGTGGAGCCCGCTCTCTCTGCCATTGACCCAGATGGCGGCTTCCCAGTCCACCGCGCCGAAGTTAAGGAGAATGCGTGCGGCGGTCCACGATGGCAGCTCGAATGTGCGGCGGTACCACAGGCGGTTCTCCGCCCCGACGCGCTTCATCACCCCCGAGAGCGCCGATTCCACCGGAAACGGCACGCGGATGTGGCCATCCCATTGCTGAGGCTGGCCTTCGTCCTTCGGCCGGATTGCGTAGTCCCACAGACCGTTGAGGTTTGCCCAGTCCTGGCGGACCATCTGCGGGCGGGGGTATTCGGGGTGGGGATTGCGAGGAGAAACATCCTTAGCCCAGCGGGTCAGCAGCGGTCCTGGGGCCGGCTGCCAGTCAGCCGGTGCTGAGGATGGCCAAGCACCCAGCATCAGCGGCAAAAAGGGTACGCCGGTTGCGAGATTCGCCATGAGGGAGCGAGCAGACACTTGCGATTCTATCACGCATATCGAAGGTGAACTCTTTCCTTCAGGTGTGAGAGGATCGCACATATCGATGTGCGCAAGTCGCGCAGAGGAGGAAGAGATATGTGGGCATTGACAGGAAGGTTGCCGTGCATCCAGCGAGGCCGGACGAGCCGGATCTCCTCCTGGGATCGCACCGGCCGGAACCGTGACTGGTGGATGATCCGGCCGGGCGAGACGAAGGTGCTGGCTGACATTGAAGGGCCCGGTGTGATCACGCACATCTGGATGACCCAGGCCAATCATTACCGTGAGTGCGTGCTGAAAATGACCTGGGATGACGGGCGTCTCCCCAGCGTGCTGTGCCCGCTGGGCGATTTCTTCGGGCTCGGCCATGGCATCGTCAACTCCTATCAGTCATGGTTGTTCACCGCCTCGACCGCTCACAACCATCAGTTCAATCAGGGCTGCGCGTTGAACTGCTACGCTCCCATGCCGTTCAAGCGGCGGGCGCGGATCGAACTTAGCAATGAGTCTCGCAAGGCGCACCAGCAGTATTTTTACATCGACTATGAAACCTCTCCGGAACTTCCCCGCGAGGAAGCGGGGTATTTTCATGCCGAGTTCCGCCGGCAGAATCCCTGCCCGGGTTGGGGGCATGAGATCCGCGTGAACACGCCCGAGGCTGACATCGCCAACAAGGAGCGCCTGGCGTGGGAGCGCAATTACGTCATCTTGGAGACGAAGGGGCGAGGGCACTACCTTGGATGCAACGTCTCCGTGATCAATTTCCAGGGTACCTGGTGGGGCGAGGGTGACGACATGATCTGGGTGGACGGGTACAAGTGGCCGCCGGACCTGCACGGAACCGGCAGCGAGGACTACTTCAACCAGGCCTGGGGCATGCAGCCCAACGCCTTCCTGCGCAACGGCTCGTCAGTCTTTGAGCATGCCACCGGGGGCTATCAGACGAGCTACGTTTTCCACCTCGAGAACCCCGTGCGGTTCGCGCGGGAGATCAAGGTCACCATCGAGCATGGTCATGGCAACCATCTCGCCAATGAGACGAGCAGCGTCGCGTACTGGTACGCCGCCGAGCCGGCCCCCGCTCGCGCGCTGCCGCCGGTGGCCAAGCGCCTGCCGGTGGTGCGTGACAACCAGGGCCGGTGGCTGATCGACAAGCGCCGCCAGACGGCCTCCCCACGGATCTCCCTCACCCCTGAGATGCGCGCAATGAAAGCGAGATGGAGAAAGCGGCGCTAGAATTGCTTCCGTGCTAGTGCAAGAGGGCGATCCAGCCAGTCAGCGTCACGAGGGAAACGAGGGTTGAGAGGGTGATGGCGGTCGCGGACAGGGTGGCGTCACCTCCCAGCTCTTTGACGACCGTCAACGAGACGACGGCCACCGGGCAGGCGAGCATGATCACGGCGAGATCGAGGTCTGAAGCGCTTAGCACGAACAGCCAACTGCCAAAAGCCCATCCCAGCGCAGGCATGAAAAGGTTCTTGATCACAACGATGATCGATGCGCTCAGGAGGACGGAGCCTCTGAT
>CAZPLZ010000043.1:0-2054 GCA_964587525.1 uncultured bacterium
AGGATGAAGTCGCGCTTGAGGGCCGGATGCTGGATCCCGTGTGCAAGGATCTTCGGAACTGGTGTGGGGGTCTTCTCTCTCACCAGGGCGTGAATGTCAGGTTCCTGGCGCATCATGCGGAACTCGTAGAACAGATGCAGATGAGGATCATCCGGTGGGGCGATGCGCAGGACCAGCGGCTGGTCCCAGCCGTCCACGAAATAACTGGTGTTGTACTTCCCGGCGGAGGTGCGCTGAAAGGAGAGCGAATCTGGAGAAGCCTTGAGCTGCGCACCGACGACTTGGGCAAGGGCATCATCGTCAAATGAATCAGGTTTCAGAAGTTTCCTCCTTGAGTCCCTATTCAACCATGAGCTGAATGTGCTCCAGGTGAGCCGTTCATGGTGAAAGGCGTAGCTGCTACACTTGCTACACTAATGAAGGCACAATAGATCAACTGGAGGTCAATCGCATGCAAATTGGCTTTGTGGGGCTGGGGCGAATGGGGATGAACATGGTGACCAGGCTGGTGCGGGGCGGGCACCAGGTGGTGGTGTGGAACCGCACCCAAGAAAAAGTGAAGGATGCGGTCAAGGAAGGCGCCACAGGTGCAGCGACGCTGGAGGAGCTGGTCAAGAAGCTCACGGCACCCCGGGCCGTGTGGCTCATGGTGCCGGCCGGCAAGACCACGGACGACATGCTGGAGAAAGTCCTGCCGTATCTCGCCAAAGGTGACATCGTGGTGGATGGCGGGAACGCCAATTACAAGGATTCTCAACGGCGTGGCGCCGCACTTGCAGAGAAGGGCATCAGGTTCATGGATGCGGGCACCAGTGGCGGGGTCTGGGGATTAAAGGTGGGGTACTGCTTGATGGTGGGCGGGGAGGAATCCACGTTCACCCACATGGAGTCTGCGCTCAAGACCCTCGCTCCTGAAAACGGGTACCTGCATTGCGGTCCCGTGGGTGCTGGCCATTTTGTGAAGATGGTCCACAACGGCATCGAGTACGGCATGATGCAGGCGATGGGCGAGGGGTTTGAAATCCTGCACGCCTCGCCGTTCAAGTACGACATGGCAGCGATCGCGAGGCTGTGGAATCAGGGAAGCGTGGTGCGGTCCTGGCTGATGGAGCTCATGGAGCTGGCCTTCAAACAGGATCCGCAACTGGCGTCTCTCCGCGGGTATGTCGAGGATTCCGGGGAAGGCCGTTGGACGGTGCAGCAAGCGGTGGATACCAATGTTCCCGCGCCGGTGATCACGCTCTCTTTGCTCGCCCGTCTGCGGTCGCGTCAGGACGAGTCGTTCTCGGCCAAGGTGCTTGCCGCGCTGCGGTGGCAGTTCGGCGCCCACCCGGTCAAGATGAATAAATAAGGAGATGCCGAAGCTGCCTGAGCCGACCCCCGGCGATACCACATGGTTCACCCATGATCGTTTCGGCCTCTTCATCCATTGGGGCCTCTATGCCCTGGGGGCCCGGCATGAATGGCTGAAAAACTTTGAGCGCATCGACACCGCAACGTATCAGAAGTATTTCGACCGGTTCGATCCCGACCTCTACGATCCCAAACTCTGGGCCGCGGCAGCCTCCGGGGCCGGCATGAAGTACTTTGTGGTGACGACCAAGCATCATGAAGGCTTCTGCCTGTGGGACTCCAAGTTGACGAAGTACAAGGCCCCGGACACCCCCGCCCGTTGTGACCTGCTCAGGCCCATGGTGGAAGCGTTTCGCGATGTGAACATGAGGGTTGGTTTTTACCATTCACTCCTGGACTGGCACCATCCGGATTACACGACCGACATGTGCCATCCGATGCGCGACAACCCAGAGTTTATCAAGGGAGACGCCAAGAGAAACCTCAAGCGATACGTGGAGTACCTTCATGGCCAGACCAGAGAGCTGCTGACCCGCTATGGCAAGGTTGACATCATGTGGTTCGATTTCAGCGTAGCGCCGAGCGAAAAATTCCCGGGGAATGGATTGAGGGGACATAGTTTATATATTAATATTCGCGGTACCGAGATGGATAGTTTTTCCAAGAATGTTAATATACAAACTATGTCCCCACCACCCAGC
>CAZPLZ010000043.1:2154-20271 GCA_964587525.1 uncultured bacterium
GATGGATAGTTTTTCCAAGAATGTTAATATACAAACTATGTCCCCACCACCCAGCCTAGCTCAATCCTCGTGTCGTAGGGACTGGACAGGTCGATCAAACGGCTGAGGATGGCCTGACCAAGTTCACCTTCTGCGACTTCCGGATATCCACGCGTCTCAAAGAAATTGGGGCCTTCCGTACCCTCATCGAGCACCACGGGAGTGAAGGTTACTTCGTCCACACCTTCCGCGCCGAAGGACACCTCCACAATGACGCTCTGCCACACCTCCGGTGGATACCGACCAATCTTCGTCTTGGTGTGGAAGATGAAGTTGCCCAAGCCATAGAGTATCAGCCCGCCATGGTAGACCTCGACGCCCTTAAGAAAAGGCTCACCATGACTTACATAGATGTCAGCACCTGCGTCGATCGTGGCCCGTGCCCAACGCTCTTGCCACCCGATTTCAGCGTCAGTCTGGAAGTGCTGGTATATGAGGACCGCGTTGGACGTGTCGTCTGCCGTACGGACAGCCTCGATGTTCCGGTCCCAGTCAGTGGAATTACTCGGATCCAGCATGTTGATTCCAGCCCGACTGTCCGTGGCTCGAGCTTCCTCCGGCAAGTTGACCGTGGCCATGGAGACCAACCCCAAGCGAAAGTCACCCAGATCCAGGTAGGCGGGCGCCGCAGCTTCGGAGATGTTGGCGCCCGTTCCCGCGTGAATCAGGCCCCGAGCTTCGGCTTCCGTGATCGTGGACAGGATGCCTTCCGTTCCGTAATCCCACGAATGGTTGTTCGAAAGGGCCAGAAGCGAGACACCGATCTCTCCGAGGAAATCTAGAACGTCAGGTTCGGCTCCATGGAAGAAGACGTCATCACGGGTGCGAACGCAGGAGCACTCCGGTCCAGATACTGCGACTTCCAAGTTGGTGAACACGGCGTCGGCCGCACCGAGAATGGGCACAACCGAGCTCAGGGGGGCCTTGAGGTAGGCGCGGGGGTCGTGCTCAATGAGCGCCTGTCTGACGATCCCTAGCTGGACGTTCGGCTCCGGACCCGCTGACCCATCCAAGCGGTCGCCACACCCGAGGAGCAGAGATGTAGCAACCGCAGCGAACACTATTACACGGCGGTGCATCAGGAGTCCATTGGGTAGCGGTCTAACTACTATTAGGCAGACCTACGTAGCGGGTTATCTGACACGTTTCTCGCTGCATAGCACGCCCGTCGTTTCCGTAACCGCCTGCAAGATCACTACGTAGACCCGCCATGCTGTAATTGTATATGGAACGCTGGCGGCCACAGCCTAATATGCACCCGGATTTCCCGCAGCCAGAACCCCGTTGCTGAGCGCCTCGCGGGACATTTGCGGAGGTCCACACGCGCCTAGCAATCCCGCCGGTGCCGAGTAGGAGGGGGACGTATCTTAGATAACTATTTAACCATGTTAATAACAATTGCCTTAATTACGGGAACGCTTATCGGAATGATAGGAGTGGGTGGCGTTTTGTTGTCACCTTTCCTGACATATTTCATGGGCATAGAACTTCATGAAGCGATGGCAATGAGCAGTTGGAGTTTTTTATTTACGGGAATTGTGGCGATCATAGCGTATTCCCGAAAGGGATCTATTGAGTGGAAAGCAGTTTTGTGGTTATGCATTGGTATTGTTCCTGCGACTGTATTCGGTGCTAAGGTTAATTCTGTTTTAGAAACAAGTTTACTTACTGTAATTTTGGCTGCGTTGATTGCATTTTCTGGACTCCATGTATGGCTGAAAAAGCAGAAGTCGGTTGATGGCTCTTCTCATATTAGCCCTATGTTTTATACCTTCATCGGCCTTGTTGTCGGTTTCGGGTCTGCATTAACGGGAACGGGTGGACCCGTATTACTTATTCCCATACTTATGTTTTTGAATGTTCCGGCATTAGTTGCGATTGGAATGAGTCAGGTCGTACAATTGCCTATAGCTATTTTTGCTTCAGTTGGATTTAGCATGTACGGGCATCTTGATATTAAGATGGGCACTATGCTTGGCCTTATACAGGCTGGGGGTGTATTGATAGGGGCTCAAATAGCACACTATATAGCTGCTGACAAATTACGTCGGACAGTTGCTTTTGCATTGATAGGAGTGGGCGTATTGATGGTGAGCCAAGCATTAATTCAGTCTGAATGATTCACAAGACTGAGCAAAACTCTGATTAAAATTGAATAACAACACAAATAGGAAAATCCAATGTCATCACTAGAAGAAGCGTTAGAACAATATCCACGTGAACAATTAATACGTGGGCCTACACCGTTACAACGTCTCGATCATCTCAGTGATGACTTAGGCGTGAATTTTTATATAAAACGGGATGATCTTATAGAGATAACATTGGGTGGGGACAAGCCCAGGAAAATGGAATATGAGATGGCTGAGGCGGTCGCTGATGGGGCGGATACATTGGTAACCTGTGGAAGTGCCCAGAGTAATCATGCTCGGTTAACAACAGCAATTGCACGTAAGTTGGGTTTGAAGGCTTATGTCGTACTGAGCAACGATAAATGGAAGTCGTTTCAAGGAAATTTACTTGCCGTTTACCTCATGGGTGCAGAAGTTAGAATCGTTGATGCGGAAGACCATTGGAACTTGGAGAGACATGTAGCGGATTTACATGAAGAATTAGAGGCTAAGGGTCTCAAGCCTTATTCTGTTCCTGTGAGTGGGGCAACACCGCTGAGTTCATTGGGTTATGTAAGAGGCGGATTAGAGATACTAAAGCAATTGGATGATCTCAACGTGAAACTGGATGCAGTATACATGCCGTTTGGGACGGGATCTGCTTTTACTTCGATTTTGATGACATTGCGTGCCAAGGGGGTTGAGTGTCCAGTCATTGGTATCAGTGTAAATCGGAGGGGTGAACGACTTCGTGAGAATCTGGAACATTGGTGGTCTTCACTATCAGAACTATTGAAACAGGACCCTGATCGGGATCGTGGGAGATATGAAATATATGACGAGTTTGTGGGTAAAGAATATGGCGATCCTACTGAAGCCGGTCTTGATGCTCTAATGAAAATGGCTCGTATTGAAGGCATACTACTTGATCCCGTTTATTCCGCCAAAACCTTCTCTGGCTTTCTCGCACATCACGAGGAAGGGCGTTGGAAAAAAGGCGACAATATACTTATGGTTCACACGGGTGGGGTGCCTGCGATATTTGCATATCATAAGCAGATAGAGGCTCACTTGAGAAAACGAGGAGTAAAAATTTGTGATTTTGAGAAGGCTGAAGAAGAAGTGAGTTGAATGAGGGGGTTACCCATGGAGCGATCGCTGGATTTCGACCTGCCTCCCTATCAGGATGTTTCTTTTGCCTGGTATGGGCCGCAGTTGCAGAAACACTCAGAGGAGTGGGCCATTCATCTCTCTTTCGATGAGCTGAACGAGCTCAAAGACGCGATGCGACCGCTCTCGGAGAGCGGTATGGACATCGCATTGATCACGAGCGAAAACTTTGTCCTGCCCGGACTCGGCCCCAGACTCGGTGAAGTGCGCCAATCGCTGATTCGGGGAAAGGGGGTCGTCCTGTTGCACGGCCTGGACATCGGACGCTTCTCGAAGAGGGAGGCGGCGATCACCTTCTTCGGTGTCGGTGCCTATATCGGAAAAGCCAGGTCTCAGAATGCGGAAGGTCACCTGCTGGGTCACGTCAAGGACGTCGGGCGCAGCGGAGACGACGTCAACGCCCGTATTTATCAGACACATGAACGCCAGTCCTTCCACACGGATTCGAGCGATGTCGTCGGCCTGATGTGTTTGAAGCAGGCAAGGTCCGGTGGCGAATCCCTTCTGGTCAGCGCCGCCACCATTTTCAATGAGATGCGGAAGCGGCGCCCGGACCTCGCGGCGTTGCTCTTCGAGCCGATTGCCACGGATCGCCGCGGGGAGGTGCCGGAAGGCATGAAACCCTATGTTCTGATTCCGGTGTTTTCGTGGTATGAGGGACACCTCTTCGTTTTCTATCAACGACAGTACATTGAATCGGCGCAGCGTTTCCCGGAAGTTCCGCGGCTGACCGACAGACACGTCGAAGCTCTCGAGCTGTTCGATGAGCTCGCCAACGATCCTGCTCTGAACATCTCGATGCGGCTGGTGCCCGGTGATATGCAGTTTGTCTACAACCACAGTTTGTTGCATGACCGCACAGCTTTCGAAGACTGGGAGGATCCGGCCGAGCAGCGTCATCTTTTCCGGCTCTGGTTGACGATTCCCGGCGACAGGCCCCTGCCGCCTTGCTTTGCCCAACGGTTCGGATCCATTGAGATCGGTAATCGCGGAGGGATAATCGCACCCGTTACGAAATCGTGCGCGCCACTGGACGCCGACTGAAGGCTGGACGGTCGGGCGGCTCGGATGGCCTTGGCGCGAGCATCCAGTTCTTTCGCCTCCGCGTATTTTTTCTGGGTGCAGTGGGGTATGCCCTATGGATAGTAATAAAAATAAATTAGAGTTTTATGGCGGTGTCTGGACTGGACTAATTCCTATTATTGTCCTTGTGGGTGGACTTACCTGGTTGTCTATCGCGGGAAAAGGCGGCATTAAGGAATTTTGGGCCTTTGCTTTGATTGCGTTGGCTGTAGGGATGTTTTTCGCTAAAAATAAAGCGGACTATTGCCGGTCGGCTATGCGGGGTTTGGCGGATGAAAGCGGAGCGGCCATTATCATCGCGTGGATCTATGCCAGCATTTTAGGCAAGATCATGGTTGCAGGGGGACTGGTAAAAGGCATTCTGTGGTTTGGATTGGCTACAGGTTTGGATCAAAGTGCGTTTACTTTAATCGTTTATATTTCAGCCATGTTATTTGCCGTTGGTACTGGAACGTCAAATGGAACAGTAATTGCGTTAGCACCCGTGTTTTACCCTGCTGGTGTTTTCTTGGGAGTTGATCCTGGTATTTTAGCTCTAGCTATTTTATCCGGCGGGGTGTTTGGTGATAACTTGGCTCCGGTTTCGGATACCACAATCGTATCTGCATACACTCAGGGAGCCTCCATTAAGGATGTAGTTCGGAGTCGCTTCCCATTAGCAATGGTTGCCGCGACAATTACTGGAATCATTTTTGTTATTGTTGGTGGTGGCGGTGGCGAAGTTCAGGAATTGCCTGAGATATCGGCAGATACGGATCCAAGCAGCTTATTGATGCTCTTGTCGTTAGCTGTAGTAGTAGGGTGTGCATTGATAGGGAAGCCTCTTCTGGAGTCTTTGACTTATGGCATAATCACTGCGGTTATTGTCGGGATGGCAATTGGTAATCTAGGCTTTTCCCAATTGATTCATTTGCCTGAAGTCAGGGGGGATTCTACAGGCCTCATACAAGATGGCATATCAGGTGTTTCTGGTGCCATTATATTCGTTTTGCTTCTGTTATCGATTACTCAAGTGGTTACTGAAAGCGGCGTCATGGACAGAATGTTAGTGCTCCTTCAGAACGCATTTGCAAAAACGGTGCGTCAAGCGGAGCTGTCTATTATAGGAATCACCGTGTTGATATCTATTCCCATATGTTCCAATGCTCCAGCTGAATTATTGGTTGGTCCGACATTGGTAAAACCGCTGGGAAAGAAATTCAAATTGGCCGCAGCGCGACGGGCTAATCTTATGGATTGTGCTGTCTGTTCAATATTTTACATGTTGCCTTGGCACTTAGCTGTCATGGTCTGGTATGCAGCGATCACTTCCGCAGCTGAAGCCCATTCGATAGCTGCACCGGGTATTCACATCGCATTTTATAATCCGTACCCTTGGGCAATATTAGGTGTAATTCTTTTCTCGGCGATTACCGGTTGGAACCGGGAATTTGAAAAGGGAGGTGCCCCCGCGCTCCCTGCGTAATGTTAGATTAGCTCATGAGCCGATTCATGTCCCGGGTCTTTTTTGTGCCAACGCTTGTCATCCTGTTGGCATTTAGTGCGCGGGCCTGGGCCGCCCAGCCAAAGTGGGGGAGCATCCGGGTCGCACTGACCGAGTCGCCTTCGGGGAAGGATATCCCCGCCAAGGTCGTGCTCCTTGACGCGGAAACCGAAGAGCGTGTCCGGCTCGTCGGCCAGACCTCAAATTACTGCGCCTTCCGGCCGCAGGCGGCCTATATGATCGGTGGCAGGGTCGACTTGGCCGTCCTGCCTGGCACATATGTCGTGGTCGCGGGCCGGGGAATGGAGTACTCAATTGCGAGGAAGAAGGTCACGGTAAGCGCAGGCCAAGTCGCACAGGTAGAAATGAGCCTGGTGAGGGAGGTTGACACCACCGGCTATGTGGCCGCGGACCTGCACCTGCACACACTCACGTTTTCCGGGCACGGGGATTCTCTGCTGGAGGAGCGGCTCATCTCGCTGGCTGGCGAGGGGGTGGAGTTCGCGGTGGCCACGGACCACAATCATGTGACCGATTACCGTCCGATCGCGAAGGCGGTCAAAGTGGACCGGCATGTCCACTCCATCTCCGGCAATGAGGTCACCACCAAAACGATGGGCCACTTCAATGCCTATCCGCTCGATCCGGCCAAGCCGCCGGTCAGGACCGACGCGAAGAACGTCCGCCAGCTCTTACGGTGGATTCGGAAGGACCGGGACGTGAAAGTCGTCCAGCTCAACCACCCGCGCTGGCCTAAGTTTGATTACTTTGCGGCCTTTGGACTGGATCCGGAAACCGGCTTGTACGGGGAGGAGTTCGAGGCGTCTTTTGACGCCATGGAGATCATGAACGGCAACAAGCTCATGGGGTGGGACGATGAACCAAAGTCAGACGTCAGGAAGGACTGGTACAACTTATTGAACCGGGGCCTGAGGTTCACCGCGGTGGGCAACTCGGACTCGCACACCGTTTGGAAGTCTCTGGCCGGAGTCCCGCGCAACTACATCGCGAGCTCGCAGGACGATCCGACCGCGCTGGACACGGACGAGCTCATCGAGAGTATTCTGAAACGCCGGGTCACGGTATCCAGCGGGCTCTTCGTGACCATGGAGGTAAACGGGGAGCCGATGGGCGGTGAGGTGTCCGCTCCGGGTGGCCGGGTTGAGGTCCTGGTTTCCTTGCGCGCCTCCTCGTGGCTGAAGGCTGAGAAAGTGGACCTCGTCGTGAACGGCGAAACGGTGAAAACGCTGAATGTCCCACCACCCGCTGATGGCGCGCCTACCTTTTTCAAGGAGAGGGTCATGCTGGAACTCCCCCGGGACGGGTGGATCATCGCCGCGGCCTCCGGCCCGCAGGTGACGCATCCGCTCTACCCCAAGCCGCTGGGCGTTCACGGCGTGACCAACCCGGTCTGGGTGGACGCGGATGGGGACGGCCGGTTCACCCCGCCTGTCAAATAGAAACGTACAACACCGGCTTCCGATGTAGGCCATGATTGAGGGGACATAGTTCATATATTAATATTCACGGTACCGAGATGGATAGTTTTCCCAAGAATGTGAATATACAAACTATGTCCCCACCCGCTAAACTAGTTTGAGGCGGCGTAGCTCAGAGGCAGAGCAAGCGGTTCATACCCGCTGTGTCGTGGGTTCAAGTCCCTCCGCCGCTAGGTTGTTATTTGAAGCGGCCCTCTTCAAGATCGAGGAGTTGGAACCAGGTGGAGATGTCCTTCCGGCCGGGGGCCAGTCTTTCCAGGGTGGCTGCAAACCGTTGTTGGGAATCCGGTTTGGTGGGTCTCGTGCCGGAGAGCATGCTGTTGAATTCCTGAATAGCCTCGTCGCTCTGCTGGTTGGAGTGCGCTTTCACCCATTGAAGAACTGCGCTGTCATCCGGGGCTTGTTTGACCGCCTCTTTGAATGCGTCGGGCCCAATACCGAAGAATTGGAAGAACCGTGAGTCAATAGGACAGTTAAATTTGTACTCGCCCACGGTGCCCGCCAGGTGCGCCCTGGTCTTATCGATGAGCCTCGGCAGCCAGACGAGCCCGCCAAGCGTATCCAACGGGCTGCGGGGATAGGCCGAGGTAAGATCCATGACGTGCTGATCTAGTTTACTACCATGCTTCTGACTTTAAGTACAATACTGCCAGGTCCGACTCCATGCTGAAGCTTGTCATTGGCCCCTTTCACCGCCTGGAAACCTACCTCGCTGAAGATCTGGCTCAGGTCAAGCGTCATTTCAAGGATCCGCTCGCCCCAATCGGGATCCTTGCGCCATCGCGGACCTTCATCCGGCACCTCCAATTGACGCTGACCCAGGAGTTTGGGGCGGCGCTCGCCAACGTTCACTGCCTGACGTTTCAGAGCCTGGCGCGGGAGATGCTCTTGAAGGCTGGCCTGCCCCTGGCCTCCCTGGCTGAAGACCCTCTTCTGGATGAGGACCTTTTGGAGCGAGCCCTGAAGGCAGGCCACGGGGGAGCGGCCCTGAAGGATCTCGCAGAGACGCCAGGCTTGCTCCGTTCGCTGCTGGTCACGGTGCGGGATCTGGAGGAGGCTCAGGTGGATGCGGAGCGGCTCAAGGTCAGCGAGCTGACCGAGGCCGCCCTGGATGCGGAGGAGCTGGCCACGCTGCTGCCGTTGCTCAAGTGGGTGAATGCCGCTCGACGGAACTTAAACCTGCTGAATCGCGCCGGTGTGGTCACCGCGGCCGCCCGCCGGGCCGCGGATCCGGCGCTGGCCGGCTTCTTCAGGCAGCTCTATCACTACGGGGCGTATGACTTGACGCAGCACCAACTGGATTTCCTCTTTGCGCTGACCGCGCTGGCGCCGGTGACGGTACTGTTTCCGGCCCCAGCGGATGAGCGGGGACGGCTGCACCCGGCCTACCGGTTTGCCGAAGTGACGCTCTCACTCATCAGACAGAAAGCCAGCGAGGTGCAGTGGCTTGATGGTCTGCCGGCAGGGCCTTTGGGTGCCAGGCTGGCCGCAGTTCAACGGGACGAGGGGCCGTCCGTTCAGATGGTGCCCGAGCGGGTGAAATGCTGGAAGGCTTCTACGCTCGAGCAGGAACTGGAGTGGGTGGCGCTGGAGAGTCGCCGCCTGATCAACGAGGAGAGGTACGACCTCAAAGACATTGTGGTCGTTGCGAGGTCACTCGATGAGGTCCTGGGAGCCGCGGCCGCGGTGTTTGAGGCCCACCGTCTGCCATGGACGAGCCCGCGGGAGCTTCCGCTCGACCGGCTCCCGGCTGGTCGAGCGGCCCTTTCCCTGATGCGGGTGTTGGCAGGGAATTTCAGCCCGGGGGAGGTTCTCGAAGTGTGCGCCTCGCCCTGGTTGAACGTCTCCGCGGAGCCGCTGTCCATCTCGCAGATGGTGCCCTTAAGCCGCCGGCTGGGGGCGGGAGCCAGGGCGGGTGACTGGGAGAAGCTGACCAAAGCCAAGCTGGATGGCGTGGAGCGTGAAACGGCCAGGCGCGTCTGGGAGAGTGTCCAGCGGCTCTTGCGCCTGGGCGGGAAGTTTCCCGCATCGGCGCCCTGGGATGATCTGGTGAACTGCCTGCTCAAGACGATTGAAGAGGTGGTAAGGCCAGAACGCGCCGGCAGCTCTGAGGAGACCGGGCAGGCGCTTGAGGCCTGGGTGGCGGCTGTTGAGCACCTCCGCTGGCTCGGGAAGGTTGAGGCGTCTGCGACCGCGGAGGCGTTCTGGCGTGCGGTGTTCCGGTCCTGCGAGCAGGCCCGGGTCAGTCTGTACGATCGGCTGGGTGGCGTGTCGCTGATTGACGCCATGGATGGGCGTGGCTTCAGTGCCCGCGCGGTCTTCCTCATCGATCTGAATGAGGGTGCCTTCCCAATGAAAGTGCGGGAGGACCCGTTCCTCCGCGATCCGGCCCGCAGGGTACTTAACGAGGTCCTTGGATTCAAGATCCAGCAAAAAGGCCGTGAGGGTTTGGAAGAGGAACGACTGCTCTTTCACCTGTGCCTGACGCAGGCCTGGGACCGTCTCTACCTCATCTGGCGGGCTCACGATCATCGTGGACGGCCCGCGCTCCCCTCAGGTTTTCTGGAAGATCTGGCGGCGGTGATGAGCCCGGAAGGAACACTGGACAGTCTGGTGGAGCCGGGAGGCCCGGAGCCTGCCGGGGATGGGCGTCTGCGTTTCGTGCTTCCTCCCGCCGTGCGTGCCAGGTTCGAAGCTGGGGTGCGCACGGTGACCGAACTTGAGCGGGAGGGAGAACTCACCGGCCGGGATGGTATCCTCCCGGCGCCTCCTGCGCTGCCGGAAAGATTTCAGGTGACCAGGTTGCGGGATCTGGCTCGCTGTCCATTCCGGGTTCACGCCCAGGTGGTGCTTGGCCTCAAGAGCCCTCAGGGACCCCGCAGTCCATGGGAGCCGGAGGCTCGGGTGCTGGGGATGGTGGTTCACGATGCCGTGGAGGCATCGGTGAAGGAACTCGCGGCGCGGTGGCAGGAGGTAACCGCTGATGAAATTTCTGGTGTGGTGCGCCGCCAGATTCCAGGGTGTTTTTCCAGTCGGCTGCCGGAGCTCACCCGGTTTCCGGTGCTTCAGCGCTCCCTGGAGGAGGAATGGGGAGCGCTCATCACCGATCTGCTGTACCAGGATGTGCGCTGGTGCCGGTCATCCGGCCTGGCCCCGGAGCGGTACGAGCATCAAGCACAACGGGAGATTGAGCGGGATGGTTTGCGTTTGCTCCTCCGTGGGCGTGTGGATCGCATCGATCGGGGGGATCAGGCGGTGCGAATTGTGGATTACAAATCCCACGCTGGCCGGGAGGAGATCCGTCCCAACCTTGTCTTCACGCCTGATTTCTTTCAGCTCGCCCTGTACCGGGAACTGCTGGGGGAGGCCAAGGCTAACGCTCAGCTCAGCGTCCTCCATCTAGGGCCCGGCATGAGCAAGGCGGTGGCTCTCAACGCCGATCGGGAGACTGCAGAACGGTTTGGCGAGCTGAGCGAGCAATTGAGCAGGAGCTTGCTGAAGCTCCTGTCGGGGGGTGAGGCCTTTCCGCTCCCGGATGCCATCGGCAAACCGCGCAAGGGGTGGGAGGCTGGTTGTAAGATCTGCGACTTCAATCTGCTGTGCCGCAAGGACCACGGACCCACCCAAGCGCGCCTCAAGGGAGCGGCGCTAGTGAGGGATTTTCAGGACAGGCTCGCCGCCATCATTCAGGGAGCAACGTGATACCCGCTGGGTTGCCGGATCTCAGCGAACGGGAGCGAGGGTGGCGCAGCAAGGTGAACGTGGTCGTCGAGGCGTCAGCCGGTACGGGCAAAACCACGCTCCTCATTCAACGGGCCCTCTGGCTGCTGTTTAGCCAAAACATACGGATGGAGCGCCTGGTTGGCCTCACCTTTGGTGAGAAGGCGGCTGCGGAAATGGCTGAGCGACTGGGCGGTGCGCTGCGCCGGGTGAACGCTGCCTCGTCACATGATGCCCTGCCACCTGAGATTTTGGCTATCGCCCCTCAGGCCTCGCTCGCTCATCTTAAGTCCGTGGCCGCCGAAGCGTTGCGGGCCTTCGAGCGGGCTCAATTAAGCACCATTCATGCCTTTGCCCGGGCCCTCTTGCAGCTCTATCCGGCTGAGGCTGGTGTGGATCCGGCGTTCCAGGTGGACCACGATGGGGTCGTGTTTGATCGCTGTGTGGAAGAGGAGTGGGACCGGTTCCTGATCGAGGAGTTGCGGTCCGCCGGGACCAGGGGCGAGGCCTGGCGGAAGGTCCTCGAGCGGGTGAAGATCGGAGACCTCAAGGAGCTGGCTGGAAAACTCGCGGAATTCCGCGTGGACTTGAGGCAGCTCCCCTCGCCGGACACCCAGGAGTTGTCAGGGCCGGTGCGCGAGTGGCTTTGCGCCTTGAAGGATGAGGCGGCCGGACTCTTGCCACACCTGGGTCCCAGGAACAAAAAACCTCTGCAGGCGCTTCAGGCTGTCGCCGAGGCGGCAGAGGCTGCGCTGGTTCAAGGCCGTGGAGCGCTGTCCGCGCACGCCTCCGGCCTGGAAATAGCCGCAGGGATGAGTGCGAAGAAAGACTGGCCGTCCGCGTGGGGTGACGAGCAGGGGCGACGCGGGACCTCGTTGGCCCGGGCAGTCCGGGTTTTGCGATCAGCCTGCGGGGAGCACGTCGTGCTGCAAGCCATGGGGCTGCTGAAGCCGTTCGTCAATCGCGTCCGGTCGCAGATGCTAAAGCGTGGGTTCCTCACCTACGAGGGCTTGCTCGTGCTGGCCAGGGATCTGTTGCGGGACCACCCCCTGGTGCGGGAGCAGCTCAAACGCCGGTTCGAGGCGATCCTGGTGGATGAAGTCCAGGATGTGGATCCGCTCCAGTTTGAGTTGATCCTCTATCTCGCCGAGACGCCGGGGCGCTGCGCCGCCGACTGGCGGGAGGTGAAGATCGAGAGCGGTAAACTCTTCCTCGTTGGTGATCCCAAGCAGTCCATTTACGGATTCAGGAAGGCTGATCTCAAAGCGTACCAGGCGGTCGTCAAGCTTTTGCAGGATCAGGGTGGAGAGGAGTTGCAGTTGTCCGCGAGCATGCGGAGCGCCGAGAGCATTATCAAGGCGGTCAATTCCATCGGACCGCACCTGTTCAATGGCCGGGAGGGGCCCCGGTACCTGCCGCTTCAGGTGAACCCGGGGCGTCAGGCTGGAGCCCTCACCCCCCGGGTCACCGTCGTCACGTTCGAACCCGGTCCGGAGGAAGACCGCGAGGCGGTGGAAGCCCACGCCGCCGGCTTGCAGGTTCAGGAAATCCTCGCCGCGGGGGCTACGCCGAGCGAGATAGCCGTTCTGTTCAGGAAGAAGGCGCGCATGGGGACGTATGCGGAGGTGTTCCGGACCATGGGGATTCTTGTTGTCATCGAGGAGCCCCACCCGTTCTACCGGCGGCAGGAGATCACCGACCTGATCAATGTGCTGAGGGCACTGGCCGATCCGGCGGATGAGGTCGCACTGGCCGGGGTGCTCCGCGGGCCGTTTGGCGGATTGGATGACGGCGCATTGGTGAAGTGGGTTCAGGGCTGGCGCGGCTTAAGGAAGACAGCTTCGTTTCCGGCGATGGCGAGATATACAGAGGAAGCCGGCTTCACCCCCGCGCTGGTTGAAATGCTGGAAGCGATGGACGGCCTCGCGCGCGACCTGGCCGATCAACCAGGCCAGGTATGGGTCGAGCGCTTCTGGGAGACCTTTGCGGTGGAGGCACTGGCCGCCGCTTCCTCAAAGCAGGGTGTCCGGGAGTCCGTCATGGATTTCAAGCGGTTGCTGGGCCACCTGCTGGAGGAGCAAGGTCTCATCCAAACCCTGGAGCTCCTGCGCCGTTGCTTGGTGGCCGAGCAGTGGGCTTTGCCTCCGCCGGTGTTGCCGGAGCCGAGGCTGGCGGGGCCCGAAGTGAAGGCGATGCGCTTCCTGACTGTCCACCAGGCTAAGGGGCTCGAGTTCCCCGTCGTGGTGATCGGCGGCGTGGGGGCCGGAGAAAAAGAAACTCAGCCCACGGAGACGCAGGTGTGGCACGACTGGTCCACCGGCCTGGTGGGAGCCACGCTGCACGCCAAAGTATCCGGTGAGGCGGTGTCCACGCTGGAAGCGGCCCTGCTGACCCTGGACCGGAAGCGCGAGGAGCAGGAGGAGGAGCGCCGCATCTGGTACGTGGCGCTCACCCGCGCCCGGGATCAGATGTTGATCATGAGGGAAATCCGGCCGGGCGCCCGGAGAACCCGGACCTTCCTTTCATTGATCGAGCCCTGGCTGGATGAGCCCGGTGGCACACTGGAGGTTGTGCACTCAGCGGTGACGCGCGGGCTCACCGGACCGTTGAAGCCGGCCGCCCCGCCGGTCGCGGGACTGCACGTGACGTGGGAGACCCCGGCTACCCTCGGCTCCCCGTTAGCTCTGGTCTCGCCTGCGGATTTATCGGAGCGGACCGGTGACCGGGTGCGTGACGGGCTTCCACCGGGCACGCAATCCGCCGATGCCTGGCTGGGGGAGTTGTGCCATCGCGTCCTGGAGCTGTGGGACTTTCAGTGGCAGCGCGACCGGCTGCCCGATCAACTCGCCCGGGCCGAAGCGTCGCTGCGCGCTCCGGGGAAGTTTCCTGACCCGCTGCGGGAGCGGGCTCGCTCCCTGTTGGAGCATTTCTTGAGCTCGGAAGCTGCGCGCCGGCTGGGACGGTCCAAGATTCTGGGCCGGGAGGTGCCGCTGCTGGCCCCGTTAGACTCCAAACGGAGTCTAACGGGGCGCGCCGACGTGATCATGCGGCTCGACGGGGAGTTGCTGGTGGGAGACTACAAGCTTCAGGTGCACCCCAAAGTTTCGGATGAAACCGCCAAGGCCTACCGGGTGGCGGCTTCAGCCGCGCTCGGTGAGCCGGTGAAGTTCGCGCTGATCTCCCTGACCAGCGGGACGATCGCTATCCTTCCGTGAGGATCTGGTCAAAGCGGTCAACGGGCACAGCGGGATAGTATATATGGAACACATGAGGGAACCTGGAGGACGGAGGCACGCTCAGGAAACCCTGCTGCGGCTCAAGGGCTGCCTGCCGTATGAGGAGCTCCTCCGCCGCCTTAAAGGCGGCGAGCGAGTCTTGAATCTGACCGGGGTGACTGGTCCGGCCGGGGGATTGATCGCGGCTGCGCTGTCGCGCGATGTCGGCTGTCCCTGGTTGGTGATCCTGGCTGATCTGGAGGGCGCCCGTGACTTTCAAGCTGATGTGGCTACATTGCTCGGCTCGGAGAGCGCGTTCTTGCTTCCGGACCGGGACCTGGCGCCGTACGAACCAGGTCCGATCTCGCCGCAACTGGCAGGTGAGCGTCTGCGTACCCTTTCGTTGTTGCCAGAGCTGAGCGCTGGGGTGGTGGTGACCACCGTCCAGGCGATGCATGAGGCCCTCCCGTCACCTTCCCGCCTGAAGGCGTTCGAACTAGAGCTGGCCGTCGGAGAGCCTCAAGATCGTGAGCGACTCCTGCACCATCTGGTGTCAGCTGGTTACCGGCGGACTGACCTCGTGGAGTTGGCCGGGGAGTTCAGCGTGCGCGGGGCGATCGTGGATCTAGCCTGCCCGGCGGTGGGGAGGCCGCTGCGCATTGAACTGGATGGAGAGACGATCGCGTCGTTGCGCTTCTTCGATCCGGATTCGCAGCGCTCCATGGATGAGATTGACCGGATCCGGATTAGCGCAGCGGTAGAGGCGCTGCTAACGGCTGAAGAGCGACTGGCCCTGCTGGAACGGCTGCCCGACCCCCTGTCACAACGCGGGGCCCAGCGGGTCGCCCGATTGCGGGACCGGCTCGAGACCGGTGCGTCCCTGGAGGGGGAGGAGCGGTACCTTCCCTGGTTGCTGGCCAGCTCGAGCCGGCTATCATCCTACCTGCCGGCCTCCATGATGGTGTTGCTGCACGAACCCCAGCACCTGCGCGAGACTTCTGATCATCTCTGTGTCAGGACCGGGGCGATTTATGAGGAGCTGACCCATGCCCGTGAGCCGTTGCCCAGGCCGCAGGAGCTGGTTACGCCGGCGGTAGAGGCATGGGATACCCTTCAGGCGTGGCCGCAGGTTCAGATCCGGCAGTTTGCTTCCATATCTTCTCTAGCGCCAGGATCTGCTTTGGAGTTTCCTGCCCGTCCGGTCCGTTACGGTCCGAAAGAATTCGAAGCGTTTCTTCGAGATCTAGCTCGGTGGTCTAGCGGGGGGTGGGGAACCGTGATCGGGTACGAAACGGAAGATGAGCGGGATGAGCTCGTTCGACGGATCAAAGAGGCGGCTGTGACCCGTCCGGACATTGGCCTGCCGCTGTTCATCGACGGCCGCTTCTCCTCGGGGGTCGAGCTCACCGGGGTGCGGCTGGTCCTGCTGCCCGGGCGGGACGTCCTCGGTGCACCTTTGAAACGGACGACGGCCCGTCGTATCCCCAAGGCCTACCGTGACGTGTTTGCCGATCTCAAACCTGGCGAGCCTGTCGTCCACGAGGACTACGGGATCGGGCTGTACCGTGGGGTGGTGGCGCTGTCCATTGAAGGGGTGCGCCAGGATTTCTTCCTGCTCGAGTACGCTGATCAGGAGAAATTGTACCTGCCGATTGATCAGGTGCACCGTGTGCAGAAGTATCTTGGCGGCACCGGGAGTGCTCCACCGCTCTCACGTCTGGGCACCGAGGCGTGGGAGCGGACCAAGGCACGTGTCAAGGCCTCACTGCGGTTGTTCGCGGAAGGCTTGCTGAAGCTGTATGCGGCCCGGCAGGTCGCGGTCGCCCGGCCGTACCTGACGCAGGAGAACATTGAGGCGGAGTTTGCCCAGACCTTCCCCTATGAGGAGACCCCGGACCAGGCGCGGGTGATCGAGGAGGTGTCCCAACATCTCGCCTTGCCTAGGCCGATGGACCGGCTGGTGGTCGGGGATGTTGGCTACGGCAAGACCGAGGTGGCCTTGCGTGCCGCCTTCCGGGTGGCCATACAAGGCTCGCAGGTGGCCATTCTTGTGCCCACCACCATTCTGGCGCAGCAGCATTACCAGAACTTCCGCTTGCGCATGGCTGGCAGCCCGGTCCGCGTGGAGGTGCTCTCCCGGTTCCGGGGGCCAAAGGAGCGAAAACGGATCTTGGAGGAGGTGGCGCAGGGCGAGGTGGATATCCTGGTGGGGACCCATCAACTTCTGGCCAGGTCTCTTCACTTCAAGCAACTGGGACTGCTGATCATTGATGAGGAGCACCGGTTCGGGGTGAAACAGAAGGAGCGGTTGAAGGAGTTGAAGAGAGATATCCACGTGCTCACGCTCACCGCCACCCCGATCCCACGCACACTGAACATGGGGTTGTCTGGCCTGCGGGACCTTTCGGTGATCGAGACACCACCGCCGGGCCGCCTGTCCGTGCTTACCCATGTGCATGAGGAAAACCCCACGGTGGTCCGGGAAGCCGTGCTCCGGGAGCTGAAGCGCGGCGGCCAGGTCTTCTACCTGCATAACCGGGTGCAGAGCATCGCCGGGTGCGCGCAGCGGCTGCGCGAGCTGGTGCCGGAGGCCCGTCTGACCGTGGCGCACGGCCAGATGCCCTACAAGACGCTCGAGCGTGCCATGGCGGATTTTGGAAGCGGCAGGGCCGATGTGCTGGTGTGCACATCCATCATCGGCGCGGGATTGGACCTCCCCAACGCCAACACCCTCATCGTGGAACGGGCTGAGATGTTCGGGCTGGCGGACCTGTACCAGCTCCGGGGCCGGGTTGGGAGGAGCATCCGGCAGGCGTACGCCTATTTCTTTTTCAGTCCGCAGGGCACGCCCACGCTGGATGCACGCCGGCGGCTGGCCGCGATGCTGGAATTTGGCGAGCTGGGCTCGGGGTTCCGGCTGGCCGTGCGCGACCTGGAGATCCGCGGCGCAGGGAACCTACTGGGTCCCCAGCAGCACGGGGCCATGCACGCGGTTGGCTTTGACCTCTACTCGCGCCTGCTAGACTTTGCCGTCCGGGAACTGAAAGGGGAAGTCGTGGTTGAAGAGGCGCCACCGCAGTTCACGCTGGGGATCGAGGCGTACTTGCCCGATACCTACGTGGCGGATGGCCGCGCCAAGCTGGAAGTGTACAAACGGCTGTCGGCATGCTCAACGGTGAATGAGCTGGAGGATTTCTGCGCCGAAATGAAGGACCGGTATGGAGCGCTACCTCGGGAGGTGCAACTGCTGGTCGGGATGGCGGAGCTGCGCTTGCTTGGCACCTCGCTTGGCCTGGAGCGGGTGGTCCGAAAGGGAGAGCATGCCACACTCGTGTTTCGCACCCGGGAGGGCTTAGGGCGCTTGCTCAGCCGGGGCACGCCGCAGGGCTGGAAAGTTAAGGACCGGTCGCTGGTCTGCCCGGTCCCGGCGGAGCCGGAAGCGCTCCTGGCGGCGTTGAAGCGTTTGCTTGAGCGCCCGCGCACCCCCGCGCCCGCGCCAGCACTATGAAGCCCCTGGACATTGAAAGACCAAACATCTGTTTTTGATTTAAAATACAGAGCCTACAATGGCTCCACAAGTTCCTGAAGGAAGGCACAGTTTCGTAGTTCCTCACTTCCTCGCTCCCTCCTTGGCATTCGCGTGGGCTATTCTGGCCCTCGTTGTTTTGTTAAGGAAAGCCTCGCACTATTTCCCAGCGATGTCTATTCCCATCATTGACGTAGGCGCAAAGTGGTCAGCCGCAAGCGTGCATGATTTGGTTACGCATTGGGCTGCGGTAGCTCTTCAAGGGTTGGCC
>CAZPLZ010000044.1:0-20257 GCA_964587525.1 uncultured bacterium
AAATAGGTTTCGTTTTTCAGCGGCTGCGTTTCCTCCGTTGCTGGAGGAAGGCTGGCGGTCGGTGTTACCGGGGCCGGGGCACATCCAGTTAAGCTGGCCAGCGCGGCGAGGGTGCCGGCTAGCAGGAATATCGCTTCGACTTCACCCGCCCCCCTCACCCTACCCTCTCCCCCCTTCGGGGGGAGAGGGAGAAGGGTGAGGGGGGTTAGAAACTGCGTCTTCGACGTCACCGTCGTGCTGCGCGTTGGTGTCGGCCCGTCCCGTGGGACTTCGATGCCGACCTTCCGGATCTTGGGCTGCGTTCCTGTCGATGGAGGTTGAAGAGCCAGATCAAGCTGGCCGTGGACAGCAGCAGTGAGAACAGAAAGAGCGGGTTGCCCTGGAACTTGATCAGGGCGACCACGGACATCAGCACGAAAAACCCGAAGAACGCGATGAGCACTTCCATACGTTAGCTCGCTCCCCTCACCCTGCCCTCTCCCCCCTGCGGGGGGAGAGGGAGTGAGGGTGAGGGGGGATCGAGGCACAACGCTTCCTGCGGCCTGCCAGAGCCCGTTCACTCTCGTCCATGGCTTTGTTGGCGAGCAGGTCCGCTTCCAGATTGCTCTCCCGGGGAATGGCCACGAACGTCACGTTCGAAAAGCCGCTCAGCAGGCGCCGGGCCCGCGCGGCGGCCGCTTGAAGATGCCTGGCCTTTGTTTTGTATTCACCCTGCATCTGCTTGACGAGCAGCTCGCTGTCGGAGCGCACCTCGAGTCGCTCGGCGCCGACGGCGCGCGCGAGCTCAAGCCCGCGCAGCAGCCCTTCGTACTCCGCCGCGTTGTTGGTCAAATGTCCGAGGGGGAATCGTCGCTCCGCTACTTTGATGCCGCGCTCGTCATACACGATGGCCCCCGCGCCTGCGGGCCCTGGGTTGCCCCGGGCTCCACCGTCGATGTACAGGAGCGGTACAGCCTCAGACGGCCCGTTTGCCATTGAAGTTGCTTCTCCGGCTCCGGGAATGTTCGAGCGCGGCGCGGGTGAATTCGCGGAACAGCGGGTGCGGCTCGTGCGGGCGGGACTGGAACTCGGGGTGAAACTGAGCTGCCACAAACCACGGGTGGTTCTGAAGTTCGATCATTTCCACCAGTTGCCCGTCTGGGGAGAGGCCGCTGAATTTCATGCCGGCGTGCAGGAAGCGGTCCCGGTACCTGTTGTTGAATTCATACCGGTGCCGGTGTCGCTCGAGCACGAGCTCTTTCCTGTAGGCCCGGAAGGCCTGAGAGGGCTGCAGGACCCGGCAGGGGTACGACCCCAGCCGCATGGTGCCCCCCAGCTCTTTCACGCTTTTCTGGTTAAGCATCAGGTCGATCACCGGATGCGGGGTCTTCGGGTCAAACTCGGTGGAGTTCGCGCGCCGTAAGGCCAGGGCATTCCGGCCGAATTCGATGGTGGCCAGTTGCATCCCTAAACAGATGCCGAAGAACGGGATCTTCCGCTCCCGGGCGTATCTGATCGCCGCGATCTTGCCCTCGATGCCGCGGTCGCCGAATCCGCCTGGGATCAGCAGCCCATGCATGCCAGCAAGGAGGCGGACGCCTTCCTTCTCGATGCGTTCGGAATCCATCCACGTCACGTTGACGCGAGCGTTGTGGGCACCGCCGGCGTGCGCGAAGGCTTCGGCGATCGATTTGTACGCATCCTTGAGATCCACGTATTTGCCGACAACGGCCAGATCCACCTGATGGGCTGGACGCTTGAGGCGCTCCACCATCCGGCTCCAGGCCTTGAGGTCCTGCTGGCGCGCCGGGAGGTGAAGCAACTTGAGCAGCACGGCGTCGAGCCCCTGCGCCTTAAACATCAGCGGCACCTCATAGACGGAGGTCACGTCGCGAGCCTGAATGACCGCCTCTTCCGGGACATTGCAGAACAGGGCGATCTTGGAGCGGACCTCGCGGCTTAAGGGATATTCGGTCCGGCAGAGCAGGATGTTGGGCTGAATGCCGATACGCCGCAACTCGCCAACCGAGTGCTGGGTGGGCTTGGTCTTGGCTTCGGCCGCGCTTGTGATGTACGGCACCAGGGTGACGTGGACGAACACGGTGCTCTCGGCTCCCACGTCGATACGCAACTGGCGGATCGCCTCCACGAACGGCAGCCCCTCGATGTCGCCGATGGTGCCGCCGATCTCCACGATGCCCACGTCAGCCTGCGATTCGCGCACCACCTGCAGGATCCGCTCCTTGATCTCGCTGGTGATGTGCGGGACGACCTGCACCGTTTTGCCCAGGTAGTCACCCTTCCGCTCTTTCGCGATGACCCCGCCGTACACCTTGCCGGTGGTCAGGTTGTTGTTCGAGGAGAGCGTGGCGTGCGTAAACCGCTCGTAGTGGCCGAGATCCAGGTCAGTTTCAGCGCCGTCCTGGGTGACGTACACCTCGCCGTGCTGGAAGGGGTTCATGGTCCCCGCGTCCACGTTGATGTAGGGGTCGATTTTCTGAAGCGTGACTTTGAGGCCGCGGCTTTCGAGGAGGGTTCCGATGGAGGCGGCTGCGATGCCTTTGCCGAGAGAGGAGACGACGCCGCCAGTGACGAAGATCAGTTTTACCTTCGGCTTCTTCGTCAGCCTGTGCCACGGCGCTTGCGTTGTTCTCTCAGCCATTCACGAGCATATTGGAGGTCCTTGTGGGTGTCGATGCTCAAGGCCGGCGTGTCAGCCACCACAACCTTTGGATGGATACCATACTCCAAAACGCGCAATTGTTCAAGTCGCTCTCGTCGCTCCAGCGCCGTGCGCGGCCAGCGCGCGAATCTGAGGAGGAACCGGCGGCGGTAGCAGTAGACGCCGAGGTGTTGGAGCAGCGTGCCTCGTCTCGCCCAGTTGAACGGGACGGGTGAGCGGGAAAAATAGATCGCACGGCTTGAGGCGTCCGTCACGACTTTCACCGCGTGCGGGTTGTCGCAGATCTCGGCCCACGGTGTGACCCGGGCGAGGGTCCCCATGGGGCAGGCAGGATCGCGGCGCATCGCCTGGGTCAGCGCGGCGAGACCCCGGGGGGAGGTGAACGGCTCGTCGCCCTGAAGATTCATGATCAGGGGCGCCCGCAGACGGCGCGCGACCGCGGCCACACGGTCGGTGCCGCTCTTGGCACGGGGCGAGGTCATGACCGCTTCACCGCCAAAGCCGGCCACCGCGTCGCGGATTTTAGGGGAGTCCGTGGCCACGAGGATCCGGTCGAACACCTTGGCTTCTTGCGCTCGCTCGAAGACATGCTGGATGAGCGGCTTGTTGCCGATCCGAGCGAGCGGCTTGGCTTTGAGCCGCGTCGAGCCGTACCGCGCCGGGATGATGCACACGCAACGCTGATGTTTCATCCCCTCTCTCCCTTATTCCCTCTCCCCCCTCCGGGGGGAGAGGGGAGGGTGAGGGGGGTAGACTTGTAGCGCTGGACGATGCGTTTGATAATCCTGGTGGTGGATCGGCCCTTGGTGAGGCGGATACGGGCCACCCGTCCCCCTGCCGCTTTGACGATGTCGTGTCCCACGATCTTATCCGTGGCCCAATCGGCTCCCTTGACCAGCACATCGGGCGTGAGCGCCTTGATTAATTTATGGGGGGTGTCCTCGTTAAACACCACCACATAATTCACACACCGAAGGGCCAGCAGCATTTCCGCCCGTTCGCGTGAGGGGGTGAGGGGCCGCCGGGGGCCTTTGAGCCGGTGCGCGGAGGCGTCCGAGTTGAGTCCCACCACCAGCAGGTCGCCTAACGCGCGCGCTGCGGCCAGGTAGCGCACGTGGCCCACATGCAGGAGGTCGAAGACCCCGTTGGTGAAGACCACCTTCCGGCCACGTGCGCGAGCGGCGCGCCGTAACCGGACCAAACGCGCCCAGGAGAGAACTCGCCTCGTTACAGCCCCCTCCTGATTTCTTCTTGGCTGACCAGCGCGCAGCCGAGCTTGCCCACCTCGATGCCGGCGGCGATGTTGGCGAGGTGCACGCAATCGGCCAGCCGCCCGCCGGCGGCCAGCCCCAGACCCATGACCGCGATCACCGTGTCACCCGCGCCGGTCACGTCAAACACTTCTTTCGCCCGGACCGAGATGAAGCTGGCTCCAGCGCCGGTGAACAGCGCCATGCCGCGCTCGTGGCGTGTGATGAGCGCGGCCCTCGCTCCAAGCTTGCGCCGGAGCTCCGCTCCACCTCGCACGAAGGCGGTCTCATCCGGCAGCGCCCGCTTCAGGCAGGCGCAGGCTTCTTCCTGGTTCATGCTGACGACGTTGGCACCACGAAATTTAAGAGCCAGGTTCGGTTTGGGGTTCACCGCCACCGCCCGCTTCGCCTGGCGCGCGGCACGGATGGCGCCCCGGATGAGGGGTGGGGTGAAGGTTCCCTTGTCGTAGTCGGAGAAGATCACCGCGTCCACCGCTGGGATTGTAGCCTGGATGAAAGACAACAGACGCCGGCTTAAGGACGCCGGGATCGGATGCACCCGCTCCCGGTCAATCCGGATCATCTGCTGATGCCGGGCGATCACCCGGGTCTTGAGGGTGGTGGGACGGCTTGGATCGGCGAAGAGCCCCTCGGTTTCAATGCCGCGCCCTCGCAGCACCGCGCACAGCCTTGCGCCATTCGCGTCGTCGCCAATAACACCGCACAGCCGGGCCTCGCCGCCCAGGTGCCGGATGAGGCTGGCGACGTAAGCGGCCGCGCCAGGCGTGACCGATTCTTCCTTCAGTTCCACCACGGGGATTGGCGCTTCAGGGGAAACGCGCTTCACGTCGCCGGTCAGATACTCGTCCAGGATGATGTCCCCGGCCACCAGCACCTTCCGCCCCGCAAATTTCTTGAGCAGGGCGCGGAGGCGGCTGATAGAAAGGCTAGAAGGGCGCATCTGCCAGCTCGCAGAGGATGTGACCGATGGTGATGTGCGCTTCCTGGATGCGAGGCGTTGAAGTGGAGGGCACCTTGAACACCACATCGCAGTGCGCAGCCATCGCTCCACCTCCTGCGCCAGTCAGGCCGATCACCGCCGCTCCCTTTGTCCGCGCGGCCCGGATACCCTCCAGCACGCTGGGGGAGCGGCCTGAGGTGGAGATGGCGATGGCGACATCGCCGCGCCGCACGAGCGCCTCGATCTGGCGCGCGAACACCCGGTGGTAGCCGTAATCGTTGCTGATGGCGGTCAGGGCTGAGGTGTCGGTGGTGAGCGCGATGGCGGGGAGGGCCTGCCGCTCACGGATATACCGGCCCACAAATTCGGCCGCCAGGTGCTGGGCATCCGCCGCGCTGCCTCCGTTGCCGAAGAAGAAAAGGGTGTGTCCACCTTTGAGGGCGTCGATCAAGAGTGTGGCCGCGCGGGCGAATTGCTGGCGGTGACCCTTGGCTAATGCCAGCTTGACTCGGGCGCTTTCGTTCAGACTTGCGATGGCAAGTTTCTGCATGGCGCGTCCCAAGCGGGAGATGGCGGGTTCCAGACCGCGCGCTGGTATGCGTACGGCGTGTCGCTGACGGCTGTGTCTCTTCACAATAGTTTCCGCACCACGTTGGTGATGGCCACGGCCTCATCCCAGAGTTCCTCCAGCCGGTTAAGTGGCCAGGCGTTGGGTCCATCCGATAGGGCCTTGGCGGGGTTGGGATGGACCTCCACAAAGAGCGCGTCCACGCCGGCGGCACAGGCTGCGCGCACCAGCGTGGGAATGAATTCGCGCTCGCCGCCGGAGGATCGGCCCACGCCGCTGGGAAGCTGCACGCTGTGCGAGGCGTCAAAGACCACCGCCGCGTTGAGCCGAGCGAGCTGGGGGAGCGTACGCATGTCCACCACCAGGTTGTGGTAGCCGAAGCCGGATCCACGCTCGGTGACGAGGATCCGGCCGTTGCCTTGGGAGCGCACCTTGGCAACGGCATGCCGCATGTCCGAAGGAGCCATGAACGGGGCTTTCTTGATGTTCACCGCCCGGCCCGCCCGGCCCGCCGCGCACAGGAGGTCTGTCTGCCGGGCCAGGAAGGCTGGGATCTGGAGCACGTCCGCTACGCCAGCGACATCGAGGACCTGCTCGGTTTCGTGCACGTCGGTCAGGACGGGCAGCCCGGTTTCCCGTTTCACCCGTGCGAGGATCTTCAACCCTTCGATCAGGCCGGGACCGCGGAAGGACGTGTGCGACGTCCGGTTGGCCTTGTCGTACGAGGCTTTAAAGATCAGCGGGATGCGGCGCCGGCGGGCCAGTTGTGAGAGCCGGCTCGCCAGGTTCAACGTGAAGCGCTCGCTCTCCATCACGCACGGGCCGGCGATCAGCGCCAGCGGGGCGCCGGCGCCTACCCGGACGTTGCCACCGATGGTGACAGGTTGTTTCATGGCTCCCGGTATTTTCTCTGCCGGTGAGCTACAAACGCAAGCAGATCTCCCTCCTCACCCTCCCCTCTCCCCCCTTTGGGGGGAGAGGGAATAAGGGTGAGGGGGGAGAATGTTATACTCATGAGGCTATGGCTGGATTGTCAACGCAGGAAATCGAGCAGCGGCTCAAAGCGCTGCCGGGCTGGTCCCTGACGCCGGAGGGGATCCAGAAAACCTACCGCCAGGCGAACTTCAGGGCGGCGGTGGCGTTGGTGAACTATGTGGCGGAGCTGGCCGAAGCCATGGATCATCATCCGGATATCCTGATTCACGGGTATCGCCGGGTCACGTTCACCATTATGACGCACAGCGAGAAAGCCGTCACGGAAAAGGACTTCACCCTCGCCTCTCAGATCGAACAGCTCGGCGGCCCCCACCAGTAGTCAGTCTTTACGGCCGGTGCTACCGGTCGTCTCGGGGGAGGGACAAAAGCGCTTTCGCCACCAGGCCGCGGCGTCTCTGGCCAGCAACATGCACGCTGAACTGTCCTTCGCGAGGTGTTCCACCAGTTTCCGATAGGCCCTGAATGCGCCAGGTTTCAGGGAAATCCACTTCACGGGGTGCGTCAGCACCACGGCTAGCCCGCCGACGTTTCTGATCCACTCCAATTTGGCCAGTTGGATGCGAGAAATTTCTTCTTCGTGGTCGCCCACGAGGCAGCTAATATAGTGATCCTCAGGAATGCTGATCGGAAGTTCGACCACGTCTTCACGGAAGAATGGAAATACGGTGCAACATCCTTCACGGCGATAAGGCGAGAAGAACTCGGGAGCCGTGTCCCGCGCACTGGAGTCATACCTGAACGCCCCGGTGAGCCCCTGATAGAGCTGTGAGGGGCGCAGATAAAAGGGGCTGCGGAAACCTTGGACGGCAAACCGGGTCAGCAGGGCTTGATGTTCTTCGATCAACGTTTTCAGCCAGGCCGGTGGAAGGTAGGCGATGCGATAATCGTGGCGAACGCCTTGCCAAGCGATTTCATGTCCCCGCCGGGCCAGTTCTTCGAGCACAGGCCCCGCTACCTGGATGTGTTCCGAGCAGAAGTGCCAGCTTGAGCGCAACCCGTGGGCCTCCTCAAGTTCCGCGAACTGTTTCCAGTAACCCTGGCGGTAGACTTCTGGTGCGTCCAGATCGTGCGAGAGCACTGCCGCATAGGTTTTTCCCTCCGGCCAGAACGGCTCGGGAGTCCCGGCCACACCGGCTCGCTGTGCGGCGTTCCACACCAGGGCGCGCAATTCCTCCACACAGGGTTCAACGGGCCAGCGAGGAAAGGTGAGAGATGTCCCTAGCCGTCGCCTGACTGATAAGCGAAGGAGCATCTCACGCAGGCGCTCCGGGATCCAGGCCGACTCAAATGGCAGGTAGGAATGCAGGGGACGCCGGCGGGGGAAATGAGCTTCACTGGCTAGGCGGGCGATCACCCGCTCTGGGTCGAATGAAAAGCGCGTGACGCCGGCTTCGAGCTCTACGACGCCTTTTGCCAAGTCAGCGAAGCTTGCCGGCTCACGCGGTTCGGTGTAGATGCCGGGTCCATCCGGGTGCCCATTCCAAACCTGAAACGAAAGCGGGGAAGCGGGAGTGTAGAAGGCACGTAGCAGCGCGGGGTGCGGCGGGCTCATCCGCTGCGCTCCTTTTAAACCTTCTCGCCTACGGCCAGCAGTGAGCGGCCGACCGGAGGTCCAGTCAGGCGATCAAGGAGCCGAGCCACCGGCACCGCGAGGTCGCGCATGCGGTACGTGGAATGTGGAACGGCTCGCCGTTTAAGTACCTGGCTGTCCCACCACCAGGCCAGGGCGCCGAGGAGGTTCACGTACTTAAGCTCAAGAATTTGCAATCCGCATGCCGCAAGCAGGGAATCCAGGTCGGCCCGGCTGTAGCGGTGCTGCAACACCGCATGGTCCAGCGCTCCGGTCAACTCCGGCAGCGCGGCCGCGAGGATCACCACTCGTCCCCGTGGCTGCAAGATGGCCGCAGCCTGCTGAAGAGCCAGGCGGCCATCTTCGACCATCTCAAGGCAGTTCACAAAGAGCACGGTGGAAAGATTCAGTTCACGCAAAGCGAGAAACTCTGGCTGCTGCACATCCATCTGACGGATCTCCACCGCCGCCCGCCCGGCGAATCTCACTTTGGCTCGCTCCACGCAGGCGGGGTCCCAGTCTACACCGGTAAGCAGCTCGCGGCCTTCAATCTGTTCCATGAGAAATCCCGTTCCGCAACCGACTTCGAGGACGCGGGGGCCAAGATAGGGGCTGATGAGATCGCACTTCCAGCGATAGTACCGCCGCATCACCTCGATGGCGACGGTATCCTCGACGATGGACTTAAAGGGCCTTATGACTGCACGAGGCCGGCCTGCCGCAAGGTCCGTTCGGCCTCTGTGAAATACTCGTTCAGCGGGCCCAGGCTTCGGATCCAGCCCGCAAATCTCCTAAGGCCCTCGCGCAGCGAAATCGCCGGCGTGAAACCCAATCTGGCTAGCTTTGCCGGATCAAGATACAAGTCACGCACGTCTCCGGGACGAAAGGAGCGGATCTCCGGCTGCACTGAAGTCGCGCAGAGTTCGTTCAGCAAACTCGCCACCTCAAGGATAGACTTAGGGTGGCCGGTTCCCACGTTGAAGATCTGACCATCGGTCTCGGTCAATCCAGCCACGAGCAGGTTGGCACGAGCCACATCTTCAACGTAAATGAAGTCCCGAAGCTGCCGCCCGTCCTCGTACACCACGGGCGGCTTGCCGCAGAGTTGAAGGGTCGCAAAGATGGACGTCACGCCTGTGTAGGGATTGAACACCGATTGCCTGGGCCCGTACGTGACGGCGTATCGCAGCACGACTGTGGGAATTCCGAATTGTTTTCCCAGGCGAAGGCTGATCTCCTCCTCCTTCCGTTTTGAGAGTGCGTACGGAGTCTGTCCGTTTGCGACCGCCTCCTCGGGTGTAGCCAGGGCCGTGACGGCCTCGCCGCACACGCGACACCGGTGGGTGAAGAGCCCGCTCTTCAGATCCTCGGACTTCCGGTGGGCGGCAGGCTGCATGGTGCCGTGGAGGCGGCACCGGTAGATCCCCTCGCCGTACACCGCCTGGGAGGAAGCCACCACCACCTTTTGGCAACTGCCGTTAGCGCTAAGCGCTTCGAACAGCCTGGCAGTCCCGGTCACGTTCACATCCTGGTAGAGCGAACCCTTCGGGGTGAATCCGCCAAACGCTGCCTGATGAAAAACTACCTGGACCCCCTCAACCGCTTGCTTCACATCACTTAAGGAGCGGATATCGCCATGAAGGAATCTCGCGTTGGCAGAAACCCACACCGGTTTTCCGTCAGGGTGGGATTGGGCATCGAGATTGTCCAGCACGGTCACTTCTGCACCTGCTGCGAGAAGTTGATCCACGATGTGGGAACCGACCAACCCAGCCCCTCCCGTGACCAGCGTCCTGACCCCTCGCCACGCGCTCACGGCCAGACTTTCCTTAAATGGAGCATGGCTGTCCCGCTGCATTGTCTCTCATCATAATTGCATGTTACACTACGGCGGTCATCTGGCGTTT
The DNA here is from genome assembly GCA_964587525.1 of uncultured bacterium. Classification (GTDB taxonomy): domain Bacteria; phylum Oederibacteriota; class CAKKQC01; order CAKKQC01; family CAKKQC01; genus CAZPLZ01. Next base: position 9,915 of record CAZPLZ010000044.1, read on the forward strand.
ACATCCATCCGGGAATGAGTACGTGCGATGAAACTGAACACCCTGTTTGTGTGGATTCTCTGGGCGCTGATGGTTCTTGCCGCGCTCACCTATGTTGCGGAGCGCACTGACCCGATACCGCTGGGAGAGGATTGGGAACCCCTTCCCGTGGTTGTGGGCCACCGTGCCGTTTCCGCCGCGTGGATGTGGGAGTTGGACTACGAGTGGCGCGAGCCCATCCCGAGACTCGCCATCGTGGCTTTGATCCGGCTGAGCGGATTCGATTTTCGCGCGCCCCGGTTTTGCAGCGTGCTTCTCCTTGGCCTGGCAGCCTTCGCCCTGATTCGGGCCGCTGGACAGTTGCGTGGATTCACCCGCGTCACCGACGCCTTCTTTCCGCTGGTCCTCCTGCACTGGGGACAGTCGCGGCCTTTGCTGCAGATTATGTTCCTCGATTACGTGCTGACCATCGCCTTGGCTGTCGGCGTGCTGCTGGTCATGCTCAAGCATCCGGGAGGACCTCCGCTCCGCGCCGGCCTGTTGGCGGCCTTATGTCTGCTCGGCCTGCCGCTCTGTGGCGCGGTTGGGGTTGCCGTGGCGCCTCCCCTCATCCTGTGGCTGGGTTACGCCGGGGTCCGGCGCCTTAGGTCTTCGGAGCCGGGCGGGAGGCGCGACGGGGCATGGCTGCTTTCGCTGGCCGCGCTCGCGGTTGGCCTGCTCGGGTTGTACTTTGCAGGCTACCGGTGGCCCCCCGAAGCCCCCCGAGCCCCTAGCCTAGTGGCGGCGCTTACCACCGCGGCGCAGTTTCTGGGCATGAGCATCGGCCCGTTCGGCCAGGCCGGCTGGCCGTACTCGGCGTTCGGCGTGATCCTCCTGTCCCTGGCTGGTGCCGCAGCCTTGCTAGCCGTCTGGCGGGAGCGCCCGCAGGAGCGCGTACGCACCGCGGGGCTTTTGTTGTTCGTGGTCTCCTGTTGGTTGCTGGCCTTAAGCGTGGGGATCGGACGCTCGGGGTTCGGGGAGGAGATCGGGTTCATGGACCGGTATATCACTTCCTCCACCCTCATCCTGTGCGTCCTGTATCTCATCTGGGACATGGCCGGGACGCCGCGGACAGGCCGTGTGATCCAGTTCTTCCTGTTCGGTCTCATGCTTGCCTTGCTTCCGTACAATGCCCGCATTGGTCTTGGCAAGAGGAATACGCTCGCCCTGCGGGAGAAGGCGTTGATGAAGGATGTGCGTGCGGGTCTTACGCCCAAGGAGGTGGCCGCCCGTCACTGGCATTACTTTTATCGAAGCGAAGGGAAATTTTCTAGGTTTTTAGACATGATGCGCCAGGCTCAGATCGGACCCTACAGGAAGGAAGGATGAGAAGGTCTGCGCTGGTCCTGGTGACTCTGCTGGCCTCGTTAGGCCGCGGTGGCCTAACGGGGCTGGCCATGGCCGGCCCGGAGGCCGGGCAGGAAGTGGCCATCTTGACGGGACATAAAGACTGGGTTCGGACTGTGGCCTTTGGAGCTGACCAGACCCTCCTTGCCTCGGCAGGTGACGATCGCACGGTGAAACTCTGGGATGCCGGATCAGGCCGTCTGCTGGTCACGCTGAAGGGTCACCGTGACGTGATCACCTCTGTGGCCTTCGCCAAGGATGGCAGCCTCCTCGCCTCTGCGAGCTGGGATCAAACGGCTAGGTTGTGGGACGTCAAATCTAGAACACTCCGGCGCGTCATCAACACGCAACAGGGCGAGGTGGGTTCTGTGGCCCTCTCTCCGGACGGAAAAACACTCGCCACGGGGGGCTGGAACGGCTTGATCAAACTCTGGGAGACCGAATCGGGGACAGAGCGAGCCTTCCTGCCGTGGCATATCGGCGAGGTGCGCGCCCTCGCGTTCTCCCCGGATGGAAAGACGCTGGCATCGGGCTGCTGCGATTGGTACGTGAGTCTCTGGGACGTGGTGACCCTCCGGGCCCGGACCCGATTGAAGGGACACAAGGCCGTCGTCACTTCCGTCGCATTTTCGCCAGACGGGAAACTCCTGGCAACCAGCAGCTGGGATCGTCATGTGAGGATCTGGGACGTGGCCTTAAGGCAAGTGCGCTTGGCGATTGAACCACACGAGGATGTCGTCACCTCGGTCGCTTTCTCTCCTGACGGCCGGCTGCTTGCAACCGGAAGCTGGGACAAGAACGTCAGGTTGTGGGAGACGGACACGGGCAAGTTGAGAGCCACGTTGCGAGGTCACACCAAGCCTGTATCCTCTGTGGCCTTTTCCTCCGATGGCAGGGTGCTCGCCTCCGGCAGTTGGGACCGGTCGGTACGCCTGTGGCGAATCCCTTAAGCTCGCGTCTGTTCGTCTGGAGCGTGTGGGCGGTCATGCTCTACCTCGCGCTGACCTTTGTCGCCAAATACGCTGGCCAGATTCCATACGGCGATGACTATAATGACATCGCGGTGTACGCCGGCGCACAGCCGGTCTCCCTGGCCTGGCTCTGGGAGCAGGATTACGAATGGCGCGAGGCCTTGCCCAAACTCATCTTCGTGCTGCTGGGCAAACTCTCCGGTTTTGACCTGCGCGTGCCCCTCTTCTTCAACGCTCTCCTTTTGGGTTTGCTCGCCTTTGCGTTGATCCGCGGCGCCGAGCAGCTGCGCGGCTTCCCACGATTCACCGACGCCTTTTTTCCTCTGGCCCTTCTTAACTGGGGACATACCCGGCCGTTGTTGCACAACCACTATCTCATTTATGCCGTCAGTGTGGCTCTGCTGATCGCCGTGTTGCTGGTCATCGTAAGACACCCCGAGGGGCCTTCACTCCCCGCTGGGCTGTCCGCGGCCTTATGCCTGATCGGCCTGCCCCTCTGCGGCGCGATCGGGGTTGCCGTGACCCCTCCTCTCATTCTGTGGCTGGGCTACGCCGGGGCGCGCCGCCTTAAGCGCGGCGATCCGCTTGGGAAACGCGACGGCGCATGGCTGCTTTCGCTGGCGGCACTTGCGGCTGGCTTCCTCGGATTGTACTTCGCAGGCTATCAGCGGCCTCCGGAATTTCCCCACAGCCCCGGAGTGGCGGCTGCGCTCACCACCGGGGCCAAGTTTCTGAGCATGAGTATCGGCCCGTTTGGCCGGGTGAGCTGGCCGTTCTCGGCGGTTGGGGTGATGGCCCTGTCTCTGGTTGGCATCGCAGCCTTGCTCGCTGCTTGGCGGGAGCGCCCGCAGGAGCGCGTGCGCACTGTGGGGTTGCTGCTCTTCATCGGAGCCATGGGAACACTGGCTTTCAGCGTGGGGATCGGCCGCTCGGGAGTTCGAGAGGATTACGGGTTCATGGATCAGTACGTCACGGGAGCTGTGCCGGTCTTATGTCTCCTCTACCTCATCTGGGATGTCGCTGGGGCGCCACGCGCAGGCCGTGCGATCCAGATTTTCCTGTTCAGCCTCATGCTGGTTTTGCTCCCGTATAACGCCCGCCGAGGTCTGGGGATGGGAAATGCGCTTGCAGAGCGAAAACAGGCGCTGATGGAGGACGTGCGCGCGGGCCTTCAGCCCAAGGAACTGGCTGCCCGCCACTGGCCGAAATTTACCTGCCGGGAAGCCAGGATGGCCAGGCAACTCGAACTGATGCGTCACGCCCGGTACGGGCTGTACAAACATTGAGCGTCTGTTAAGCCGTAGATGGACGAGCATCTCTTCGATCTAAGCGAAGCCTACGATGTGCAACTTGCACGGGGCCTTCAGCTCTCGGGCGAGGACAAGAATTTTTTCATCGCTGGGCGTGTCCGCGAGCTTCAGCGCAGGCTCCCCCAGGGCTTCACTCCCCACCGCATCCTCGATTTCGGGTGCGGCACCGGCGACACGACGCGCCACCTGGCTGGGGCGTTTCCTGAAGCTGAGGTCTTCGGCCTCGACACCGCGGAAAAGGTGCTCGCCCACGCGCAACAGACCCACGGCTCGCCCAAAATCTCGTTCGGCCTGATCCGGGACTTTAAGCCCGCCGAGGCATTCGACCTCTGTTACGTCAACGGTGTCTTCCATCACATCCACCCGCAACGAAGGCTTGAGGCTGCGGCTTGGATTCGCGGGGCGCTTCAAGGGGGTGCATATCTGGCGCTGTTTGAAAACAATCCATGGAATCCGGGGACCCGGTGGGTGATGAGCCGCATCCCATTTGACCGGGACGCGCAGCCGTTGAGCCCTCCCGAGGCTCGGCGCCTTCTTATTGAAGTTGGTTTTCCGCGTTGCGCCCCGACCCGCTTCCTGTTCTATTTCCCGCGCCCGCTGAAGTTCTTGCGGTTCAGCGAGCCTTGGCTGGCGAACTTGCCGCTCGGCGCGCAGTACTTCATTCTCGCTACAAAGGCATGAGTCAGCGGGTCGCTAGGTTTCCGAGATTCAGTCCTTGGACGCGTTCGAAGTGTTTGCGATTTCTTGTAAGCAGCGTAGCTTTATGGTTCAGCACGATGCCAGCGATGAGGCTGTCCGCCATGCCGATATCCTGTCCTTTCTTGCTCAAGACACGGTGCACCTCAGCAGCCCTATCGGCCGCCGCATCATCAAGCGGGAGCGCCTTAATCGTGTCCAGGAATTTTTGTACTGTGGCGGACTGCTTTGCTGACTGGGCACCGGCGAGGAGCTCAAACCGGTTGACCGCGGTAGTCCGAACCTCACTGTTTTCCATCTCCTGCAAAAGACGGCTGACCGCTGGCTCTTGATCCCGGAGAAAATCAATGAGCAGGTCCGAATCGACGACAATCATCGCCAGAATTTGTGGATTTGATGCACTCGATTGCGGAGGGCTTCGGCTTCCTCCGGACGGAGCGCCCCCCGTAACTTCATGGCCTCTCTCCGGAGCCCTTCGGCTCCTGTGGAAAGTTTCAGGTACCTTTCGATGGCCTCATTGACAATGTCCGAGAATCCCTTCTGGCCTCTGCGAGCAGCTAACTCCAAAAGTTTTGCGCGATGGTCATCTTGGATCTCAATCGTGGTTCTCATCTTCCACCTCCTAGAAGGTCTATATTACATGCACATGCATGTCTTATGCAATCGGATAGCTTGATCGTCTTTAAGCTGCTGGCGATCGTCTTCTTCCTGTGGCTCCTCTTGCCGACCACCTCGCGGTCAGGATGCGAACCCCGCTTGGAATGGGCCCGCAGCCACAACGGAGCCAAAAATTCATATGATTATGCCATCCTTGCGGCGCTGGACAGCTCGGGGAATGTCATCATCGGCGGCAGCGAGCGCGGCCGCACTCCCTCCGACCAGATCTTCCTGCTGGTCAAGTATTCCCAAGCCGGCCACATCCTCTGGACTGTTTCCCGCGCGGGAGTCTGGACGACGGCAGGAGCTGTGGACTTAAAGTGCAACGTGTATGTGGTGGGCTACGAGCACCCCGCCACCCCGCGCTGGCTGGTGAGCAAATATGACCCAGCAGGCCGGCTGCTGTGGAGCCGCACCCCAGAGAGCCCGGAAGCCGGCTGGGGCCATCCCTACGGCATCGCGGTGGATCAGACCGGCCATGTGGTGATCGGTGGTTTTCAGCGGCATCTCACGTCACCCCGGGATGCGAGCTGGCTGATCCTCAAATACAATCCAGAAGGGCAGCTTCTCTGGATGCGCACCTACGATAATCCGGCTGGCCGCAATGATGTATGCAATGCGATCACATTCGATGCCGGCAATATCATCGCAGCCGGCTACGAAACCCGTTCTCATCACGGCTGGCGCATAAGTTGGCTGGTGAGAAAGTACAGTCCAGATGGGACCTTACTCTGGAGCCGTACCCACAGCGGTCCGGCGAATGCCACCGAAGCCGCCCGCGACTTGGTTGCAGATGCAAACGGCAACCTGACCGTGGTGGGTGAATATAGCCAACTCGAAGCTGGGCAGTTTGGGCGCCTGGTCATACGAAAGTACAACCCGGACGGGCGGCTCCTCTGGCAACGGCGCCCTGAGGGTTTGAAGGCCCGCATTGACTCGGTCAACGCGATGGAGCTCGACCAAGACGGAGGTATCCTGATAGCGGGCCTCTCATGGCCGATGAACCAAGACATAAGTTACACGTGGCTGATCCGCAAGTACGATAGCTCTGGGAACTTTCTCTGGCGCAAGGCTTACTCCAGCCCGGCGCAACTCGGGGACAGCATGTTCTCAATCGCCACAGGTCCAGGCGGGGTCATCGTGGCCGCCGGCTATGAAGACCGGAGCGACCTCGGGCAGGCCACCAACTGGCTGGTGATGAAGTTCCGCCAGATTTCTCCCTGTCCATGAAATCTGGGGTATCATACCCACACCAGACATGAGGCCGTTGGCTTCGCGCCGGGGTCGCTTAAACCGCTATGTTCAAGTCGGCCGTGGATCGTCAGTCGAGCCGGGCGCGCATGTCGGATACGCCCCCACGCGGGACATCCCCTCGCTGAAACTGGTGATCGGCCAGGATGCCCTCATCCGGGTTGGAGCGGTCATCTATCTCGGCTCGGTCATCGGGAACAACTTTGAAACCGGCCACTATACCGTCGTGCGCGAGGAAAACTCAATCGGCGACCGGGTGGCTGTCTGGAGCGGCACCGTCATTGATTACGGCTGCACCATCGGCAACGATGTCAGGATCCACTCGAACGTGTACATCGCGCAATACAGCGTGCTGGAGGACGGCGTGTTTATCGCGCCAGGCACGACGCTCCTGAACGACCCGCACCCCGGTTGCGCGTTCTCCCCGCAGTGCATGCGCGGGCCCACCATCAAAAAGAGCGCGGTGATCGGAGGCGGGTGCGTGCTCCTCCCCATGGTGACCATCGGCGCGGGAGCAGTGATTGGCGCGGGCAGCGTGGTGACCCGGTCAATTCCTCCCGGGGCGGTCGCCTACGGCGTACCGGCAAAGGTCCGTGGAGGGCGGGAAGCGCTGACGTGCTGGACAGGCCATACGAGAAAGCCGTATCCTCCCCGGCGACACCTTAAGACTTAAGGCGCGAAGCTACGTAAGCGAAAAGGGGTGACGTCTTATGAAACTGGTAGACCTGCACCGGCAACACCTGCCGTTGCTTGGGGCCATCGAGCAAGCGATGCGTGCGGTCATCGAGCGTAGCGCCTTTATCCTGGGGCCGGAAGTGCGCGAGTTCGAGCAGGAGTTTGCGCGTTACTGCGGCGCGGCCAGGGCGGTTGGCGTGGATAACGGCACCTCGGCGCTCGAGTTGATCCTGCGCGCGCTCGGGGTGGGGCCCGGCGACGAAGTGATCGTGCCAGCCATGTCGTTTGTGGCGACTGCCACCTCGGTTGAGATGGTCGGCGCCAAACCTGTGCTGGTGGATGTGGATCCGAAGACCTACACGATCTCAATCGAGCATGCCCTTCAACGGGTAACCTCGGCCACCCGGGTGGTCACCGCGGTGCATCTGCACGGATTCCCTGCGCCAATCGAATCGCTTCTCGAAAGGGCCCAGGGGAAATTTCAGGTCGTGGAAGATTGTTGCCAGGCGCATGGCGCGCGGGTTGGAATCCGCCGGGTTGGATCGTTGGGGGTGGCATCCTCCTTCAGCTTTTACCCGTCCAAGAACCTCGGGTGTTTCGGTGATGGCGGCATGGTGGTCACCGGCGACGTAAACCTGGCCGACCGCGTGGCGCAGTTGCGAAATTATGGAGAAGGTCGAAAACATGAGCATTTGCACCTGGCTTACAACCGCCGGCTGGACACCCTGCAGGCGGCTGTGCTCAAGACGAAGCTCCCGCATCTGGACGAATGGAACGCGCAGCGCCGTCAGGCCGCCCGGCTCTACTGGGAAGCGCTTCGCCACACCAACCTCATGCTGCCCCCTGAACCTGCGGCGGGAGAGCATGCGTATTACACCTTCGTGGTCCGCTCGCCGCGCCGTGACAAGCTGGCCGCACACCTCAAGGCCAGGGGGATCGAAACGGGCATCCACTACCCGTATGCGCTCAACCAGCTCTCGGTGTTGGGTCATCTGGGATATCCTCCAGGCAGTTTCCCGGTCGCCGAACAACTGGCCCGAGATCAACTTTCGCTGCCGATGTTTCCAGGGATCACCACCAGCGAGATCGACCGGGTGGCCAGCACCGTGCGCGAATTTGAAAAGACTTAAAGGAGGAGCTGCCTGCTGAAGCCGACGGACGCCTCCGGCTTCGGCGCGAAGCCATCGGTTCGCCGCATCGCCGTGGTGCTGCCGGCTCTCAACGAAGTCCAAGCCATTGCGAAAGTGGTCCGCGGGGCGCGCAAGCAGCCCGACGTGCGGCATGTCATTGTGGTGGATGACGGCTCCACCGATGGCACGCAGGAGGCAGCGCGTCGTGCCGGCGCTCAGACGATGCGGCATCCGGTCAACCGGGGGGCAGGCGCGGCCTTGCGCAACGGCTTCAAGCGAGCCATTCAGCTCAAGTGTGACACCATCGTGGTTATGGGAGGTGATGATCAGGACCGGGCTCAAGAAATCCCAAGGTTGCTTTCCAAACTCCGTGAAGGTTACGATTTCGTGCAAGGGTCCCGCTGGCTGTCCCGCGGCCGGGTCGTGAATATCCCGCTCTTCCGCCGGGTGACCACCATGATCTACTCAGCGTTGTTCACCCTGCTCACCCGCCGGTGGATTACGGACGGCACGAACGGGTTCCGGGCATTTCGGGTTTCGATTCTCAAAACTATCCGCCTTCACCAACGCTGGCTGAACACGTATGAACTTGAACCCTACCTGTACTACCAGGCCATCATGCAAGGCTACCGGGTGGTGGAAGTCCCGGTCACCAAGCGATACCCGAAATCAGGAAAGGGATACACCAAGATGAAACCGTTTCGGGATTGGTGGAGGATCCTCAGGCCGCTGGTTTTTCTGGGTTTGAGAATCCGCCGGTAAACCTCTCCTTAAACCTCAGGGCCAAAACCAGTATTGCTAAACCTGTCAGGAACATAAAAGGCCCATACTCAGTTAAGACGGCCGCATAGACAGAGAACGCGCCCATTTCTTTGGGTTCGGAAAACGCAAACCACTTCGCCGCATGGTTATCGGTTGCAACCAGAAGATACTGAGCACCCGGCGCTCGCACGTGTACAGGCTTCCATGACGCCCCTTTGGGCCGCGATGGCACAATGGCTCGTGTCGTTCCGGCCTGGGTGTCCCGTATGATAAGGGACAGATCCTCCTGGCCGAGATGGCCTGCGATTTCAAACCGCAGATAAGGCAACCCGGCTCTTTTGCTGATCAGGGCTCGGAACTCACCCGTTCCAATCCGTGAGGCCTCGTAAGAACCCCAGACCCTTTGCCATAATAGTTCTGGGGTCGCTGGATCATAACCATCTTCCCGAAAAACTTCAGTTGTGTTCATGGTCGGTACTATTCGTAGCGGTTTCCGAACGCTGACAGGCAGTATGTTCCGGATTGTTGGGTCACTCAAACACTTGGCGAGCCACGTCGCGTCTGGATAAGGAATAGATAATCGGGGTTTATTATTAAGGTGTTTCATGCTACCCGTAGCGACAAATGCAGCAACGTTGGCAACTTGAGCGTCGTAACTCCACTTTCGACTCGGCAGGTCTCGATGGAGATTGTGGACGGTCAGCAAGCCCAAGCCTATGCCATTCATCAGCAACCAGATCGCAAAGGCATGCCGTGGAATGATGAATTTAATCTGCTTCATGACACCGGATGAATGAATAATAAACATGCTTAGAAAATTCACCAGCAGGCCCGGACCCAGAAAAGTCATGTACTTGGTGATTCGGTATTCAAAATGGTCTCCCCCCCGGAAGAAGGCTATGGCCGCAATCAGGAGCAAAAGCCAGCAGCCTAGCCCCACTGAGAAGCGTTCGGCTTTCCCGTCACCAGTCACCCCACGCAAGTAGGCGACGACGAAAACCGCGAACGGCAGCCAGTTGACCAAACACAGAATTGGCGTGTGATGGTTAGGCCAAGCCAAGCCCCTTGCCAGGGCTTGAAAGAATTCCATGATGGACTGCGCTTGAAGGACGTCATCGCGCTCAACGACAGGCTTGAGCAGCAGACCTAGGAATGAAATTCCCACGCAAACCACCAGCGTTGGCCAATGATCCTTGATACACAGCCTCCACTTCCTGCTCTCTCTGAATGCCCGCAACAAGACAGCGCCTATCACCGCGGAGGCCGCAAGAAGGCCAGGTGTTATCGTGAAGAGCGAGCAGACTCCGAGGGCACACCCAACCCACCACCTGAGAGACCACGGCGGGTGAATGCCTAAGAACCAGATCGTGAAGATGGAGAAACCCATAAGAAGAAAATACATGGAATGGAAACCAGCCAAGGTGCTCTGCCACCTGAAAGGCAGCACAAAGATGACCCCGATGATAAGACACCAAGCGGTACTCCACCGGCGCTGCGTTGCTATGCAGCACAGGAGAAACAATCCG